>CAMCHD010000106.1 GCA_945874545.1 Akkermansia muciniphila
CGTGCGCGCAGGGCCTCGAGGTCCACCTGGCCGAGGGTGGCGAGCTGCACGCGCCGCGCGCCGGCGTCGAGCCGCACCGCGCCGACCCCGGGCTCGTTGCGCAAGAATTCCGCCAGCGTCTCCGTCCAATCACCGTTCATGCCGAGACCTTATTCCCGAGACGCCGCCGCGTCGAGCGCACGCCAAGCCCTGCGCGGTTTGCGCCAAGGTCGGCGTTCGCCGGTGACCACGATAAAATCAAGCGGCAAAGCCTGTTTACAAAAAATCCGCCGCCATCACGCTGGCGGCGGTTGTCCGCCGCACCACGCGTCCGGGCGACCAAAACTCCAACCCTCGAACCCGCACACCCATGAACGACCGCGAGACCCGCCGTTACGACATGTTTGCCCGCGTGCGGACATTTGGAAAAGACCGCTCCACCGACTTCTCCCCCGGCAGCAAAGCCGCCGGGCACTTCGCCAACCTCACCCGCATTCTCGCCGACCTGGACATCGCCAAGGCCGGCCAGGAAGGGGGCCGCGCCACCGCCAAAAACGAGCTCCTCGAGGCCCTGCGCATCGACCTCCAGGACATCGCCCGCACCGCCCGCGCCATCGAGGCGACCGAGCCCGGCTTTGCCGCCCCCTACCGTCTGCCCGACAACTCCAGCCAGACGGCGCTGCTCGCCACCGCCGACGCCGTGGTGATCGAGCTCGCCCAGCCCGGCGTGCCCGAGCGCTTTATCGCCTACGAGCTGCCGGCCGACTTCGTGCAAGACCTGAAAGACGACCTCCGGGCCATCCGCGAAGCCGATGCCGCCATGGATAGCGACGACCAGGACTCGGTGGCCAGCACCGCCGCCGTGGCCCGCCTCATCCGCGAAGGCATGGCCGAGGTGACCCAGCTCGACGCAATCGTGCGCAACAAATACGCCCGCCAAGCCGAGCCCCTGCGCGCTTGGGAAAGCGCCAGCCACACCGAACGCGCCCCTCGCCGGGAAAAAGCCGCCGCCGATACCCCCGCCCCCACGCCCCCCGCGCCGTAATTCACGGCTCGCCTCCGCCCTCGCCCTGCGCCGGAATGCCCCTGACTTCCGGCGCGGGGCTTCCACCGCCGCCAATGTCCTTTCCGCCCTCGCCGCCGAACTAACCGCCGCCTGATCAGGCTTTGAATATGAAAACAGGAGCACTCTTTTTTGGCTCCGGTATTTCCATACCATCAGGGCTACCTTCGGTGCCGGACAGCCCCGCCCGTCCAACTTTCCACCCTGCGGCCGCTTCCAGTCCGCCGCCCGGCGCCCGCCACCCGGCTTCGTCCCTCGCTTGACTCCCGGCCCGACGGCAATACCGAGGTATTACCATGACCACTTTCACTGTGAAGCTGGACAAAAAACACGCGGCCAAGATCACCCGCTGGGCCCGCAGCCGCAAGGTCACCAAGTCCGACGTCATTCGCGATCTCATCGAGCGCGCCGGCCCGGTCGAGACGGGCGACGAACTCGCCGAGTGGGTGGCCCAGGCCGAAGGCAAGGGCCTCGGCCTCGCGCAGAAGGCCTCGTGAGCGCGCTTCCCGTCATCCTGCTCGATTCGTCCTTCCTGATCGCGTTGGAGCGCGAAACCCGCCGCAGGGAACAAGGCCCCGCCCGCGCCTTCCTCCCCCGCCTGCGCGGGCGTAAACTCGTGGTCTCGATCATCAGTGTCGAGGAGCTGCTCGAAGGCGCGGCGGATGAGGCCAGCACGCTTGCCGCCCTGCAACGCTTCACCATTCAGGGCCTGCACCTGGCCCAGGCCCAACGCTGCGCCCTTTTGCAACGACGCGCTCACCAGCGTTTGGGCGAAAACGATGCCTGGCTCGTCGCCACCGCCGAGGCGCTGGACGCCGAGATCGTGGGTGCGGATCGCGTCGCCTTCGAGCGCCTGGGCACCCGCTACCTCCGCTTCCGCGACCCATCCAAGGGCTGAGCCACCGAAATTTCGATGGGGCTCGAGCCCAAGGGGTCGGTTTGAGCCCAAGGGGTCGGGCCGACACTTGTTGCTTTTCTTCGATTAAACCCGCCAACCCGGCCAACCAGCCCTTTTCCTATCCTTTTGCCCCATTTTCCCACCCCAACGCCTATTTGACACCCGCTTTGCCCCTTCTCACACCCGACCGGCCTCAATCTCCCGCGTCCGCCCGCGCGCCGCGCGCGGGGCTTGCGCCGCCCGTCGTGTGGCGCAGGCTGCGCCTCCAGCCCATGATCGGCCTGCGCGACGACCACGAAGCCCTCCCGCCCGACTCCGACGACGCCCCGCCCGCGCCGCTCCCGGTCCGCGCGCCCGAGCTCGCCGCGAAACTCTTCGGCGAGGGCGGCATCCTGCACGTCGCCCTGTCCCTCGAACACCGCCCGCAGCAGGCCCGCATGGCCGCCGCCGTGGCCGACGCGGTCGCCAGCGACACGCCGCTGGTCTTCGAGGCCGGCACCGGTGTTGGCAAATCCCTCGCCTACCTGCTGCCCGGCCTCATCCACGCCTTCGACCAGAAGCGCCAGCTGATCGTCTCCACCCACACCATCGCGCTCCAGGAGCAGCTCGACCAAAAGGACCTTCCGCTCTGCCGCCGCGTTTTCCGCGCCGACCCCGCCACCGCCGCCTACGCCGACTTCAAGTCCGCCGTGCTGGTCGGCAAGGGTAACTACCTCTGCACCACGCGGCTCGCCACCGCCCTGCGCGACAAACACGAACTCTTCGCCACGCCCGAACACGCCGAGCTGCAGCGCGTCGCCGCCTGGGCCGACCACACCGAGACCGGCCTGCGCCACGAGCTCACGCCCGCGCCCTCGCCGGACGTGTGGGAGCTGGTCAACGCCGAGTCGTCCGCCTGCGCCCGCAAATACTGCGACCCAGAGCGCTGCCCCTACCAACGCGCCCGCGCCCGGATCCGGTCCGCCCATGTCATCATCGTTAACCACTCCCTGCTCTTCGCCTTGATCGCGGCGGGCGGAGCCACCGCCAACGGCTCGGCCGACAAGGGCGTGTTGTTCCCCGACGATCTCGTGGTCCTCGACGAGGCCCACACCGTGCCCGAGGTCGCGACCGACTACTTCGGCCTGCGCCTCTCCAGCTACGGCGTGGAGCGCATGCTGCGCCACCTCTACAACCCGAAGACCAAACGGGGCCTGTTGCAAAAAATGGGCTCGCCCGAGGAGCGCCAACTCGTGCAGGACGCGCTCGAGGCCTCCCATCAGTTTTTCTCCGCCCTGCAGGAAAACCACCTCGCCCAGCGCCCGATCGTGCGCATCCGCGCGGAGAACTGCGCCGAGTCGTGGCTGGACGGTCCGTTGCTGGCCTTGCAAAAGGCCGTGCGCACCCGGGCGGACAAATTCGACGAGGGCCGCGAGCGCGAGGAGTTGCTCGAGCAGGCCGGCAAGCTCCGTGGCGCCCAGCTCGGCATCCGGCGTTTTCTCGCCCTGGAGGAGGCGGAGAAAAACGTCTACTGGCTCGAACGCACCGGACGCCGCCAGACCGTGGTCGCGCTGCGCTCGGCCCCGATCGACATCGCGCCGCAGTTGCGCGAGACCCTGCTCGACCGCCAGGCCGCGGTGGTCTTCACCAGCGCCACCCTCGCGGTGGCGGACGACCTGAAGCCTTTCCTCGCCCGCATCGGCGGCGAGCGGGTGCGGGCCGAGGTGCAGCATTCGCCCTTCGACTACGCGAAAAACATGCGCGTTTATCTCGCCGCCGACGTGCCGCTGCCGACCCGGGACGAGGCCCGGCTGGCGCTGGACGTGCTCGCCGACCACATCGATTTCTGCACCCGGCGAACCACCGGCGGCTCGCTCGTGCTTTTCACCAGCTACGCCGACATGCAGCGCGTGGCCGAGGTGCTCGAACCCGTCTACCACGGCGCGCACCGGCCTTTTTTTCAACAAGGCCCGGGGGCGAATCGCACCGAGCTCGCACGCCTGCTGCGCGAGGCGGGCAACGGCGTGCTCTTCGGCACCGAATCGTTCTGGACCGGCATCGACGTGCCCGGCGACGCCTTGTCCCAGGTCATTCTCACCCGCCTGCCGTTTCAGGTCCCGACCCACCCGGTGCTGGAGGCGCGGACCGAGCACATCGAGGCCAGGGGCGGCAACCCCTTCGCCGAGCTGACGCTGCCGGATGCGTTGATGACCTTTCGCCAGGGCATAGGCCGGCTGATCCGCAGCCAGCGCGACCGCGGCGTCATCACCATCCTGGACTCACGGATCGTGCAGAAGAGCTACGGCCGCCAGTTTCTCGCCTGCCTGCCCCAGCCGCGCCACGTCCGTTTTAATCGCGGCAACCGGGCCGAAGTCTTCCAACCTTTTATTTGAAGCGGAGCGGGTATTGGTCACGGTGGGGGCCACGTTATGCAGCTATCCTCCGCCGCCCAGACCGACATCGGCCTCATTCGCTCGGAAAACGAGGACCGTCTCCTCTGCGCCGACGATCTGCGGCTCTACGCCGTCGCCGATGGCATCGGCGGCCTGCCGGGCGGGGCGGAGGCGGCGGCCACCGCCGTCACCGCGCTGCTCAAGGAGGCGCGCGCCGCCCATGATCGCGGCAAGCCGCTGAATCTGGCCACCGCGATCGAGGCGGCGAACGACGCCGTGCTACGGCTGTCGGTGAAGATTGCGCCGGATACCGGTCTCGGCACCACCCTCTGTGCGCTCACCATTTCCGAAAAGGACAAACGGTTCCACCTGGCCAACGTGGGCGACTCCCGGTGCTACCTTTTCCGCGACGGCCGCCTCTTGCAGCTCACCGAGGACGATTCCGTCGAAAACGAGGTCCTACGCCGCCGAGCCAACGGCGAGGACGTCGTCATGGAAGACCGTTACCGCAACGCCCTGACCCGCTGCATGGGCCAGCCCATGCCGTTGGACGTAAAGGTGATCACCCAAGAGTTAAAAAAAGGCGACCAGCTCCTCGTCTGCTCCGACGGCATTTCCCGCCTGGTCAACGACGCCGAGATCGCGCGTCGGCTCGACGCCTCTTTGTCGCCCGCCGCCGTGCTCGCTTCCCTGGTCGACGAGGCCCTGGCCCGGGGCGGCAACGACAACGCCACCGGCGTGCTGGTGCGGGTCGACGAGCTCTGAGCGGCCGCGCGATGCACGACCGCGTCGAACGTTTCCGCACCCTGGTCGCGAGCCAGCCCGAGAATCCGTTGTTTCGTTTCAGCCTCGCCCAGTCCCTGGATGCCGCCGGCGACCTGACGGCCGCCGCCGAACACTACCGTCTTTGCGCCGCCGCCCGGGCCGACTGGATGATGCCGCGCATCCTGCTCGGCAAAGTCCTGCTCCGCACCGGCCGCCCGGAGGATCGCGCCGGCGCCCGGCCCGTGCTGGAGGAGGCGCTGGCCCTCGCCATCGCGCAGGATCACCAGGACCCCGCCGCCGAGCTGAGCGCGCTGCTGGAGTCCCTCGCTTAGCGGCGGGCGTCTCGCCCGCCGCTACGGTTCGCGAGACGCGTGTGCCTACCGGACCGATCGAACGAATCCGGGAGGCGCACGCGCCGCTTAGAGCCTTTCAAATGAAGTTATGGCCGCAAAAGGTCACAAGATTTCTCTTCCTCCGGTGAAGCACTTCCGCGCGCCTATAGGAGCCTGTGACGCTTGATGCGCGACGGGATCTTATGCGCCTTTTTGCGGCAATTCTCCGTTTCCATTGGCTACAACTCCATTTGAAACGCTCAATCCTCGGCCTGGAGGGCGGCGATGACCGAAAAATCCTCCAGCGTGCTCGTGTCGCCCTTCACCTCGCCGCCGACCGCGATCTGTTTCAGGATGCGGCGCATGATTTTTCCCGAGCGGGTCTTCGGCAGGGCGGCCGCGATGCGGATCTGGTCGGGCTTGGCAAAGGAGCCGATCTCCTTGCCCACGTAGGCGCGCAGTTGCTCCTTGAGCTCGTCGGAGGCCACGATGCCGTTTTTCAACGACACGAACACCACCAGCGCCTGGCCCTTCAGCTCGTCGGGCTTGCCCACCGCCGCCGCCTCGGCGACCGCCGGATGCGAGCCCAGCGCGCTCTCCACCTCGGCGGTGCCGATGCGGTGGCCGGAGATGTTCAGCACGTCGTCGATGCGGCCGACGATCCAGAAGTAGCCGTCTTTGTCCTGCTGCGCGCCGTCCCCGGTGAAATACCACTCCGGATGTTTCGGGAACTCGGAGAAGTAAGCCTGCTTGAACCGCGCGTCGTCGCCCCAGAGGGTGCGCAGCATCGATGGCCACGGCTGGGTGATGACGAGTTTGCCGCCGGTGCCGCGCGGCACCTCCTTGCCGTTTTCGTCGACCACCTTGGGATTGATACCGAAGAAGGGCAGGGTGGCGGAGCCGGGTTTGAGCGGGGTCGCGCCGGGCAGGGGCGTGATCATGATCGAACCGGTCTCCGTCTGCCACCAGGTGTCCACGATGGGGCAGCGGCCCTTGCCGATGAGCTTGTGATACCAGCGCCAGGCCTCGGCGCTGATCGGTTCGCCCACGCTGCCCAGCAGGCGCAGGGAATCGAGGCGGTGCTTGAGCACGTAGTTGTCGCCCCAGCGCATGAAGGCGCGGATCGCGGTCGGCGCGGTGTAGAGGATGGTCAACGCGTGGCGGTCGATCATCTCCCAGAAACGATCGGGCTCGGGCTGGTTGGGCGCGCCCTCGTAGAGGAACACGGTCGAGCCGTTGGAGAGCAGGCCGTAGACGACGTAGCTGTGGCCGGTGATCCAGCCGATGTCGGCCGAGCAGAAATAGCGGTCGGTCTCCTTCAGGTCGAAAATGGTGTGGGAGGACAACTTCGCGCCCAATAGGTAACCGGCCGAGGTGTGCAGCACGCCCTTGGGTTTTCCGGTCGAGCCGGAGGTGTAGAGAATAAAGAGCGGGTGCTCGGCGTCGAAGGCCTTCGGTTGATGCTGGTTCGGGCCGCCCTTCCAGGCGTCGTGCCACCAGATGTCCCGGCCCTCGGCCATCTTGATGTCCTGGCCGGTGCGCCGGACCACGAGGCAGGCCTGGACGGACGGGCAGGCGGGCAGGGCCTTGTCCACCGCCGACTTCAGCTCGATGATCTTGCCACGCCGCCAGCCGCCGTCGGCGGTGATGACCAGCTTGGCCTGGCAGTCGTTGATCCGATCCTTCACCGCCTCGGGGGAGAAACCGCCGAAAATCACGGTGTGGATGGCGCCCACGCGGGCGCAGGCCAGCATGGCGATCATCGCCTCGGGGATCATCGGCAGATAGATGGCCACGCGGTCGCCCTTGCCCACGCCGAGGTTTTCAAAAACATGGGCCAGGCGGCACACGTGGAGGTGCAATTGTTTGTAGGTGATGGTGCGGACGTCACCCGGCTCCCCCTCGAAAATGATCGCCGCCTTGTTTTCGCGGGCGGTGCCGAGGTGGCGGTCCACGCAGTTTTCGCAGACGTTCAAGGCCCCTCCGACAAACCACTTCGCGTGGGGCGGGGTCCACTGCAGCACCTTGCGGAAGGGTTTGCGCCAGTGCAGGTGTTCCAGGGCCATCCGCTTCCAGAATGTTTCTGGAGCATTGACAGACTCGGCATGGAGCTTCTTGTAAGCAGCCATATTGCCGAGGTTGGCTTGGCGCTGAAACTCAGCAGTTGGTTTAAACACCCGTTTTTCACGGGGCACGGAAGTGATGTTTTTATCCGACACGTTGAGGTGCTGGTTGAGGTTAGGGGTAGTCGTAGGTGCGCCGATCCTCGGCGTGTCCACAAACGCGTCGCCCTTATTCCGACCGCTTTAGACAGCGTCAAGCCCCGGGGAAAACATTCTCCAACCCGCCCCCGGCTCCTCTTCAACGACTCTCCGAAATGCCCGCCAAGAAACCCGCCACCCGCCGCGCTCCCGCCAAAAAGAAAGCTTCCGCCAAGGACGCCGCCGCGCCTGAACTCGCGCTCAGCGCGGAGACCGCGCCCGCTCCCGCCGTCCCGTCGGAGCCGGCGGTCGCCGCGCCCTCGGTCGCCCCCGCTCCCCCTCCCGTTCCCGCGCCCGCTGTCGTGGTCGCCGCCGCCCCGGTCGCCGCTCCCGCGCCCGCCCGGCGTCCGGTGATCGCGGCTCCCGCCGAACATCGCCCGATCCCCGCGCCGGCGGTCGCCCCCGCGCCCGCCCCGGCTCCGCCGGCCGTGGAGCCGGTTCCCGCGCCCCCGCCGGCGGTGACCGCGTCCACCCCCGCGCCCGCCGTCGTGGCGGTGACCGCGCCCGTCCCGGTTCCCGCTCCCGCGTCGGTCGCGCCCGCTCCGTTTCAGGAGAATCTGGTGAACGTCGAAGGCATCCTGGACATCGATCTGCAGCGTGGCGGCGGCAATGGCAGCCTGCTCGACCCGACCAAGAACGGCCGTCGCCGTCCTTCGGATACCTTTGTGCCGAAGGAGATGATCCGCCGCTTTCGGCTGAAGCAGGGCAGCATCATCAAGGGCGTCGCCTGGCCGGCCGAGGGGCGCTTCCCGAATCCGAAGATGAAGTTCATCCAGTCGGTCGACGGCGTCGATCTGGAGGACCGTATCCGCCGGCTGGATTTCGCCCAGCTCACCACCATCTCGCCCGAGCAGCAGCTGAAGCTGGAGACCAAGGACGGTCGTATGACCACCCGCGCGATCGATCTTTTTTGTCCGGTCGGCAAGGGCACCCGCGGGCTGATCGTGGCCCCGCCGCGCACCGGCAAGACCACCATCCTGCGCGACATGGCGGTCGGTGTGATCGAAAATCATCCGGAGTGCCACGTCATGATCCTGCTCGTCGACGAGCGCCCCGAGGAGGTCACCGACTTCCGTCGCAGCGTGGGCGCCGAGGTCTGGGCCTCGTCCAACGACGACCCGGTGGAGAATCATATCCGCGTGGCCGATCTCGCCATCGAGCGGGCCCGCCGCCTGGTGGAAGTGGGCCGCGACGTCGTGCTCTTCATCGACTCCCTCACGCGCCTCTCCCGCGCCCACAACACCGCGAAAAACTCCGGCCGCACCGGTTCCGGCGGTCTCGACGTGCGCGCGCTCGAGCGCCCCCGCCAGCTCTTCGCCTCCGCCCGCCGCACCGAGGAGGCGGGCTCGCTCACCATCATCGCCTCCATCCTGGTCGAGACCGGCTCGCGCATGGACGACGTGATTTTCCAGGAGTTCAAGGGCACGGGCAACAGCGACCTCATCCTCGACCGCAAGTGCGCCGAGCTGCGCCTCTGGCCGGCGATCAACATCCAGGCCTCCGGCACCCGCAAGGAGGAGCTCCTGATCGAGCCGAAGCGCCTGGAGACGATCCACTTTTTCCGTCGCGCGCTGGTGCAGGCCAAGATCGAGGAAGCCTGCGAGACCATGATTTCCCGCGTCGGCAAGACCCGCAACAACGACGAGTTCATCAAACTCATCGGCCGCTGAGCCCGCCTCCTCGGCCCGTCCGCTTTTGATCCGCCCGCGGCGGTCAGCCTGCGCGGGCCCGGCGGCGAACGGCGGAGCATCCCGCGACGATCAGGCCCAGCCAAAGCGAGAACGCGGCCGGCTCGGGAACGGCGGTAAGGGTGTAGGATCCGATCGCGACCGTCGCGAAGTTTGAATCAAGGGTGTAGCTCCCGTCGGCGCCGAGGTTGAGGCCGTAGGCCCCTTGGTAGAGGTCGTATTTCAAGGCCGTGATCCGACCGCCGGACACGACGTAGCGGTCGTTTTGATTGGGCGCGTTGGTGAAGTTGACCGGATTGGTGTTGGACGGTGTGGCCACCTGAACGGTGGTGGTGTAGAGAGAGCCGGCGATCGAGGTCAGCGTGTAGGTGCCGCTTTCGACCTCGGTGAAGTCCTGCTGCACCGCGTAGGTGCCGTCGGTTCGCAGCTGCGCCTCGGTGAAGCCCGAGTAGAAATCGTATTTCAGGGCGGTGACGACCCCTCCGGTGATCAGGTAGCGGTCGTTGCCGTTGGGCGGATTGGAAAGGATCGAGGAGCCGTGGGTAAACGAAGGCGAGGACAGCGGGACGCCGCCTTCGCCGAAGGCGTGCAGTCCGTCGGCGGCGCTGGTCGGCAGGAGAAAGGTCCCTTCCAGACCACCCGAACTCGAAAGCCGGTAACTTCCGGCCGGACGGGGCAGGCTGACCTCCACGTCCGTGTAGGTGGGCGCCCCGGTGTAAAACGTCAGCTGGGTCGAGGCGATGGGCGAACCGGCCGAATCGAAGTTGAAGGTGCCGTCGGAGGCGGGAGCGGCCGAAAACGTGACGGTTCCGGTGACGGTGTAGGCGCCGGAGAGATTCAGTTGGTAGGTGACCGGTTGCGCTCGGACGACGGGGGCGAAGGACGCCAAGGCGAGCACGCTGAGCAGTTGAAGGTATGGTCGGGGCATGCGTCCGTTATCGGTCGAGGAGAGGATTTGTTGAGCGCGGCCGTGGCTTTAGTCCGGGGAGCGATCAGGCTGTGTCCGGGCATTGACGGATGCCGCGATCATGCGGGCGGCGTAGCACGCAAGCGGTTGAGCCGGAAGCCCCGCCTTAGTCGCGGGTTTCGGGATAACGCGCGTTCGGCACCGAACCCCTCGGGCCGCATCGATCAATGACGCGGGCTCATCTCATCCCTCCGCTGCGGGAGCCTTCGCCGCCGCCGCGGCAGCGGGTGTCACCGCCTTTTTCATAAAGCGGTCGCCATTCTCCATCTTCCAGTCCCGCCAGCCGAGCCGACGGTAGAAACCCACCGCACGCGTGCGTTCGTCCGGGTCGGTTGTCAGCCAAATCTCCCGCCAGCCCTCGGCCGCCAGCCACTGCTCGACCTGCGTCAGCAGGCTTCGACCCAGGCCCCTGCCTTCAAACTCGGGCAGGACCGCGATGACCCACATTTCGCCCGTTTGTTTGTTTCCCATGGCGAAGCCCACGATCCGCTCCACGTCCTCCGCCACCCATCCTTGATGAGAGGTCGTGAGCATGGCCGTCACCGACGCCGGGGTGATTCCGAACCGAGTCAGCTCCTCCGCGCCGTTAGGGTTGTGCCACGTCCTGACCCGGACCTCAAAAACCTCCCCCAGGTCCTCCGGGCGCATTGCGCGAAGGGCGATCATGACCGTTGAAGAGCCCGCGGACGCAGGCCGTGTTTAAAGTGTTTCATGAAGGCTCGTGAGTCCGTGGGAACAAGGGGGAGTCCGTTGGAGGGAAGGAAATGGAAATTAGGGTGTGTCTGGTAAATAAACTCATCATGCGCGCAGACCAGAGAAGAAACTCGCTGGTCCAGCGTTGCCCTCGGCGGCATGGACCGCTGGTCCACCCCCGCCTCGGTCGCCTTGGCCGAGCGAGTTTCTCCTCTGGCGCACGACGAGTTTATTTCCCAGACACCCCCTAGGGAAGGATATAAGGGACAGGTTTTAAAAGCTGGATGCCGCCTAAGAAATCGCTTCGGGCACATCGTGCTTTTCGGTCGCCCGGCCCTGGGCTTGGTCCGCGCCCCAAGCTACCGCTGGGCTCGCCTCGGCGAGGCGGGATGGATGGGCACGCAGCGAGTAGGGCCCCGCCTAAGCCCCGGTTTCCGGGGCTAGTGAAACCAAGTTCAACTTCGGCAAACTCGGGCATCTTCCGTAGAACGTGTGCATCCCTCGTTGTCACTTTTTCTGAGGTTTCCTAATCTCCTCTTTATCAGGATGGCGGAAGGGGAGGGATTCGAACCCCCGGAACCTTTCGGTTCGCCAGATTTCAAGGCTGGAGCAATCGACCACTCTGCCACCCTTCCGAACATCCGAGCCGGAAATTGAGCGAAGCCGCCCGGGCGCGGCGATGAAAAAGTCGCGCCACGGACGGCCTGCCGGTCACGACGGCTGCAAGCCGAGATCCTCGACCCGTTTGCGCAGGGTGGCACGGGTCATGCCCAGCAGTTCCGAGGTGCGCGCCAGATTGCCGTCCAGCGCCTTCAGCGAGCGCACGATCATCTCGCGCTCGAGGCG
>CAMCHD010000107.1 GCA_945874545.1 Akkermansia muciniphila
GACCGGCGCGGGCGCGGGCTTGGCGGCGGCGGGGGCGCCGGCTTCGTCGAGCAATTCGACCAGGACTTCGTAGGCTTTGCCTTCAATGGTGACGCGGAGTTTTTTCATGGGAGCGGAGGAGGGTGTCAGCGGACTTTGTGGGAGGAGTAGATCTGGCGCCGGCCTTCGTGGGACCACTCCTGCATGAGGGCCTCGATCGAGGGCATGGCGACGGCGTGCGGGGGAAAGGGCCGGACCGAGGCGACGCGCGCCTTCGGCCCGAGCACCTCGGCCACGGCGGCGAGGATCACCGGGACGAACTCGGCGGGCACGTCGCCGGAGACCGAGGGTCGGAGCGAGGCCTTCGTCTCGACCGGCGCCGGCCGATCGGCCGCGGCGTCCGGATGGGTGGCGGCGAGCCAGCGCCCGAGCAGGGCCACCAGCGCGATAAAAATCGCGACCAGGGCGAGCACGAGCAGGAGCGCGAGCCACGGACTGCCGAAGAGCGGTTCGCCGACGTGGAACTCGGCAAGGACGGGCATGGCGGACATGGGAATGGTTTGAAGGGCGGCCGCCGGGCTCAGAGCGGGATGTTGCCGTGTTTCTTCGGCGGGCGGGTCTCGCGTTTGCTCAGGGTGTTGCGCAGGGCGAGGGCGACGATGCCGCGGGTCTGGGCCGGCTCGATCACATCGGTGATCACGCCCTTGCTCGCCGCCTCGTAGGGCGAGGCGAACTTCTCGCGGTAGTCCGCGGCCAGTTCCCTGGCCTTCGCCGCCGGGTCGGCGGCCGAGGCGATCTCGCGTTTGTAGAGGATGTTCACCGCACCCTCCGCGCCCATCACGGCGATCTCGGCGCAGGGCCAGGCGAAGACCAGGTCGGCGCCCATGTCCTTCGAGCACATCGCGAGGTAGGCCCCGCCGTAGCTCTTGCGCATGATGATGGTGATCTTCGGCACGGTGGCGGCCGCGTAGGCGAAAAGCATCTTCGCGCCGTGGCGGATGATGCCGCCGCGCTCCTGGGCCAGCCCGGGCATGAAGCCGGGGATGTCGACCAGGGTGACGAGGGGGATGTTGAAGATGTTGCAGAACCGGATGAAACGCGCGCCCTTGTCGGACGAGTCGATGTCGAGCGTGCCGGCCTTGACCATGGGCTGGTTGGCCACGATGCCGACAACCAGACCCTGTATCCGGGCGAAGCCTACGACGATGTTCTTCGCCCAGTCGCGCTGCACCTCGAGGAAATCGCCGTCGTCGACCAGGCGATGGATGACCTGCAGCACGTCCAGCGGGGACTTCGGATCGGCGGGCACGAGGTCGTTCATGCCCGGGTCGGAATCCAGCACGAGGGCCGGGGCCGGCCGATGGGGCGGATCCATGACGTTGTTGGACGGCAGGAAGGAGTGCAGCTTTTGCACGATGGCGATGGCCCCGGCCTCGTCCTCGGCGACGAAGTGGATGTTCCCGCTCACCGACGCGTGGGCGGCGGCGGAGCCGATCTCGTCCATGGTCACGGTGGCGCCGGTGGCGGCCTTGATCACGTCCGGGCCGCAGATGAACATCTGGGCGTTTTTCCGCGTCATGATGATGAAATCGGTCAGCGCGGGCGAGTAGGCCGCGCCGCCGGCGCAGGGGCCCGCGATGACCGAGATCTGCGGGACGACGCCGGAGAGAAGCACGTTGTGGAAAAAGACCTGCCCGTAGCCGGACAGCGACACGTCGCCCTCCTGGATGCGGGCGCCGCCGGAGTCGTTGATGCCCACCACCGGGATGCCGGATTGCTGGGCGTATTCCATCAGGTCGCAGATCTTTTTGGCGTGGATGCGTCCGACCGCGCCGCCGCCGACGGTGAAATCCTGGGCGTAGGCGGCGACGGGGCGGCCGTCGACGTAGCCGACGCCGGTGATCACGCCGTCGCAGGGGAACGTCTTGTCCTCCATGCCGAAGTGGTGGGCGTCGTGCTGCGCGTGCAGGCCGAACTCCATGAAGGTGCCGGGCTGGAAAAGGGCGTTGAGGCGCTCGCGGGCGCTCATCAGGCCCTTCTTTTTGCGTTCGGCGAGTTTGTCGAGGCCGCCGGCCGCGTAGGCGACGCGGCGCTTTTCGGCGAGTTGCTTGAGGAGTGCAGGGTCTATGGGCATGGGAAGAGGGCTTCGGATTTGGGTTTGCTCAGGCCTTGGGGGCGCAGAGTTCGGTGAGAACGCCGTAGGTGGATTTGGGGTGGAGGAAGGCGACCATCTTGCCGGCCGCGCCCTCGAAGGGGACCTCGTGGATGAGTTTCACCCCGGCGTCGGCGGCCTGCCGGAGCTGGCCGGGCAGGTCGGTGGTGGCGAAGGCGATGTGGTGGACGCCGCCGGCCGGGTTTTTCTCCAGGAACTTGGCGATCGGGCTCTCGGGCGAGGTGGGCTCGAGCAGCTCGATATGGACCTCGCCGGCGTGGAAAAAGGCGGTGCTCACCTTCTGCGATTCGACGGTCTCGCGGTGTTCGCACTTAAGGCCCAGGGCCTTTTCGTAATAGGGAATGCTCTCGTCGAGAGAGCGGACGGCGATGCCGAGGTGGTCGATTCGGGTGATCATGGCGGTGGGGGGAGGATGACGGTGCCACTCTAGTCCATCCCACGGTCCCCGACTTCGCGGCGATTGGTTAAAGGCGTGCGCTTCTTGCACAAAATACGCGCAGCGCGATCCGGCCGGACCCTGTATCGTGAACGACACTACGCCGGCGGTTTTGATTCGCGAAGGCGCCGGCGAGGCCAACCCATGAGCACCACATCCATCCCCCCCTTGCCCGAGGCCGAGGCGTTGAACGCCGCGACCGAAAACTGGCGCCGTCTCGTCGAGACGGAGCTCAAAGGCGCTTCGTTCGAGAAAAAACTGGTCACGCGCACCTTCGAGGGCGTCGCCCTTCGCCCGCTCTACACCCGGGCCGCGACGGCGGAACGCACCGCGCACTTCGAGGCGCTGGGCCGCGCGCCCGGCGTCCCGCCCTTTCTTCGCGGCTCCCGGACGGCGGGGGCCCGCTGGGAGGTGGCGCAGGAGATCGCCGCCGCCACGGCGGAGGAGTTTAATCTGCGCCTCCGGGCCGATTTGATGGCCGGGCAGGACTGCGCGGTGCTGATCAACCGCTCCCCGGCCCGCCCCGATGGCCTGAATCTGGCCGGTCCCGGCGAACTGGCCCACGCCCTGGCGGGCGTGGAGTTGAGCGTGCTGCCGGTGCACCTCGACGCGGGCGCCGTGGTCGGACCACTGGGGCGCGCCTTGCTCGACTACGCGACGGAACGTGGCGTCACGGGCGAGCGTCTCGGCGGATCGCTGACCGCCGACCCCTGCGCGGCCTGGGTGGCGGGCGGCGGCCTGCCCGGGGGGTGGGATGCGGCGCTCGACGCGCTCGCGAGCTGGACCGAAACGGCAGCAAAGGCCGCCCCGGCGCTCCGGACGATCGGCGTCGACGCCCGGCTCTGGGCGGACGCGGGCGGCACCGCGGTGCATGAGCTCGCCTGCGCCCTTGCCTCCACCGCCGACTACCTGCGCGGCCTCGGCGCCCGCGGGGCGGCGCTCGCGGTGAGCGTGCCGCGCCTTCGCGTGACCTTCGCGGCCGGTCCCCAGTTCCTGATGGAGACGGCCAAGTTTCGCGCCTGGCGTCCTCTTCTGGCGCGGCTCGTCGTGGCTCTGGGCGGCGACGCGGCCCTCGCCGGGTGCGCCGCGGTGCATGCCGTGACCGCGGGCTGGAACAAATCCCGCCTCGATCCGCACGTGAACCTCCTGCGCGTCACGACCGAGGCCTTCGCGGCCGCGCTCGGCGGGGTGGACTCGCTCCACGTCGCGCCCTACGACGCCGTTTTCGGCGCCACCGATGGCGATGGCATGGCCCGGCGCATCGCGCGCAACGTGCACGCCCTGCTGGCCGAGGAATTCGGCGCGACGTTCCCCATCGATCCGACGGGCGGATCCTGGTGCATCGAAAGCCTGACCGACGAACTGGCGCGGGCGGCGTGGAAACAATTCCAGGACTTTGAGCGACAGGGCGGCTTCGCGGCGGCGCTCCGGGCGGGCGCACCGCAGGCGCTGGTCGCGGCGGCGGCGAAAGAAAAAGCCGACGCGGTCGGCGCGCGCCGCTACGGCCTCGTCGGCGTCAATGTCTTTCCCAAGCCGCGCGAAGTCACCCTTCCCGGCCGGGTCGCGCCGCCCCCGGGCGTCGGCGAAGGAGCGACCGAGGAGCCCATCGTGGCGGTCCGCGCCTTCCGCGCGGCGGCGGGCTTTGAACGTCTGCGCGACGCGGCTGCGGCGGCCGCGGCCGCCGGTTCCGCCCCCAAGGCCTTTTTGGCCAAAATCGGACCGGTCTCCCAGCACAAGGCCCGGGCGGATTTCGTCACCGGTTTCCTGTTGCCCGGCGGCTTCGAATTGGCGGCCAAGCAGGCCTTCGCCACCGCCGAGGAAGCGGCGGCCGCCGCCGCGGCCGGCGGTGCGCCGATCGCGGTCCTGTGTTCGTCGGATGAAACCTATCCGGAACTCGTCCCGGCCTTTGCCTCCGCGCTTCGGGCCGCCCGTCCCGGCGTCATCATCGCCCTGGCCGGCCTGCCGGCCGAAACAACGGTGCGCGACGCCTACACGGCCGCCGGCGTCGACCTCTTCATCCACCTCCGCGCGCCGGTGGAGGAGACCTTGGTAAACCTCTTCAAAAAGATCGGAGTCCTCTCATGAACAACGCCACCCTTTCGCCCGATTTCACCGCTCTCGGTTACGACGACATCGTCCTGCCCTCCGGCGCGACGCCCGCCGTCCCGCCCGCCGCCGCCACGCCGGCGGAGAACTACGAGGACATCCCGCTGAAGCCCTGCTTCACCGCCGCCGATCTCCCGCCCGCCGCCGCCCTCGACACCATGCCGGGCATGGCGCCGTTCACCCGCGGTCCCTACGCCACCATGTATGTGCAAAAGCCCTGGACGGTGCGGCAATACGCCGGCTTTTCCACCGCCGAGGAGTCGAACGCCTTTTACCGGCGCAACCTCGCCGCCGGGCAGGCCGGGCTTTCGGTGGCCTTCGATCTCGCCACCCATCGCGGCTACGACAGCGACCACCCGCGCGTGGTCGGCGACGTGGGCAAGGCCGGCGTCGCGATCGACTCGGTCGAGGACATGAAGGTGCTCTTCGACTCCATCCCCCTCGACAAGGTCTCGGTCTCGATGACCATGAACGGGGCGGTGCTGCCGGTGATGGCCTTCTACATCGCGGCCGCGCTGGAGCAGGGGGCGAAGCTCTCCGACCTCGCGGGCACGATCCAGAACGACATCCTCAAGGAGTTCATGGTGCGCAACACCTACATCTATCCGCCCGCGCCCTCCATGCGCATCATCGCCGACATCTTCGGCTACACCTCGCGGGAGATGCCGAAATTCAACAGCATCTCGATCTCCGGCTACCACATGCAGGAGGCCGGGGCCACCGCCGACCTGGAGCTCGCCTACACCCTGGCCGACGGTCTCGAATACCTGCGCACCGGCGTCGCCGCCGGCCTGGACGTCGACGCCTTCGCGCCGCGGCTCTCGTTTTTTTGGGCCATCGGGAAAAACTTCTTCATGGAGGTCGCCAAGCTCCGCGCCGGCCGCACCCTGTGGGCCGAGAT
Organism: Akkermansia muciniphila; assembly: GCA_945874545.1. Classification (GTDB taxonomy): domain Bacteria; phylum Verrucomicrobiota; class Verrucomicrobiia; order Opitutales; family Opitutaceae; genus IMCC26134_A. The sequence continues at coordinate 5,596 of CAMCHD010000107.1, forward strand.
CGTGGGACGCTTCGACCCGAAAAACCCCAAGTCCCGCGCCCTCCGCACCCACTCGCAGACCTCGGGCTGGTCGCTGACCGAGCAGGATCCGTTCAACAACGTCGCCCGCACCTGCCTGGAGGCCCTCGCGGCGGTCTGCGGCCACACCCAGTCGCTGCACACCAACGCGCTGGACGAGGCCATCGCCCTGCCGACCGATTTTTCGGCCCGCATCGCGCGCAACACCCAGCTGCACCTGCAGCAGGAGACCGGGATCTGCGCGGTGGCCGATCCCTTCGGCGGCAGCTACTACGTCGAGTATCTCACCGCCGAGTTGATCAAAAAAGTCCGCGTCCACCTCGACGAGGTCGAGACGATGGGCGGCATGACCAAGGCCATCGAGGCCGGCGTGCCCAAGCTCCGCATCGAGGCCGCGGCGGCGCGTCGCCAGGCCCGCATCGATTCCGGCCGCGAGACCATCGTGGGGCTGAACAAACACCGCCTCGCGCAGGAGGCCCCGATCGACATCCTGGAGGTGGACAACACCGCCGTGCGCCTGGGCCAGACCCGGCGGCTCGCCGAGCTCCGCGCGGCCCGCGATCCCGGAGCGGTGCGCGCCGCGCTGGACGCGCTCACCGCCAGCGCTCGCTCCGGCGAAGGCAACCTGCTCGCGCTCGCCGTCACCGCCGCCCAGGCCCGCGCCACGCTGGGCGAGATCAGCGACGCGCTTGAGGCGGTCTACGGCCGTTACTCCGCGCAGATCCGCTCGATCAGCGGGGTGTATCGCCGCGAGTTCGGCTCCGACGGCACGGTCGAGCGTATCCGCGAACTGGTGACCAAGTTCGAGGGCATCGAGGGCCGCCGGCCGCGCCTGCTCATCGCCAAGCTGGGCCAGGACGGCCATGATCGCGGGGCCAAGGTCGTCGCGACGGCCATGGCCGATCTCGGCTTCGACATCGACATCGGGCCGCTTTTCCAGACCCCGGCCGAGGCGGCCCGCCAGGCGGTGGAGAACGACGTGCACTGCGTGGCCATGAGTTCGCTGGCCGCCGGCCACAAGACCCTCCTGCCGGCCCTGCGCGACGCCCTGCGCGAGCTGGGCCGCGAGGACATCATGCTCATCTGCGGCGGCGTCATCCCGGCCCAGGATTACGAGTTCCTGCTCGCCCACGGGGCCAGCGCGATCTTCGGCCCGGGCACGGTCATCACCAAGTCCACCCAACGCGTGCTCGAACTCCTGCTGGAACGCCTGAGCGATCCCGCCGTCGTCTAGGCCATGCCGCGCGCGCAATTGCATGACGGATGCCCCCAGCCCCGGCCCGATTGGGTGCCGGAGTGCGGGGGCGCGGGCTACGCCACCTGGATTCTCGAGGGGGCCCGACCCTCCGGAGTGGCCTCCGCCATCCCGGCGGCGCGACGTTCCCGCCTGACCACGGCGGACTACGTGCGCGGCGTGCGCGCGCGCGATCCGGGCATCCTGGGTCGGGCCCTGAGTCTGGTGGAGAGCAACGCGCCGGCCCACCGCGAGGCGGCGCGGGCCCTGCTCGCGGCCCTGGCGCCGGAGGCGGGACGGGCCCGCCGCATCGGCCTGACCGGCATCCCCGGCGCGGGCAAGAGCACCTTCATCGAGGCCTTCGGGCTGCACCTGGTCGAGCGTGGCCACCACGTGGCGGTGCTGGCCATCGATCCGAGCAGCCAGGTGACGGGCGGGAGCATCCTGGCGGACAAGGTCCGCATGGAACGCCTCGGGCGGCATCCGTCCGCCTTTATCCGACCCTCGCCCTCCGGCGGCTCGCTCGGCGGGGTGACCCGCAAGACCCGCGAGGCCATTCTGGTGTGCGAGGCGGCGGGCTTTGATCCCATCCTGGTCGAGACGGTCGGGGTCGGGCAAAACGAGGTCGCGGTCCGCGCCATGGTCGACGCCTTCGTGGTGTTGTTCATCGCCGGCGCGGGCGACGAGTTGCAGGGCATAAAAAAGGGCGTGATGGAGCTCGCCGACCTGCTGGTGATCAACAAGGCCGACGGCGACAACCGCCCGCGTTGTCTCGCCGCCCTGGCCGAGATGCGCCGGGTGCTGCGCTACCTCCGGCCCGCCACCGAGGGCTGGAACAGCGTCGCACTGACCGCCTCGGCCCTGACCGGCGAAGGGGTCGGCGAGGTGTGGGGCGGGCTGGAGGATTTTTTCCGCACCGGCGCCGCCACCGGGGCGATCACGCGTCGGCGGCGGGAGCAGGCGGTGGCGTGGATGCACGCGCTGATCGAGGAGCGTCTGCGCGCCGGTTTTTACGGCGCGCCGGGGGTGCGCGCCCGGCGGGAGGAACTCGAACGCCTCGTCGCGGCCGGGTCCACCGATCCCTTGACCGGCGCGTTGTTCCTGCTGGAGGCGGGCGGCGTGGCGGGCTGAGCCCGGACCGGTGGCGTCGGCGGCGCGCGGCGCGGGTTTACCCGGGCTTAACAAATCTCCCGCCGCGCCACACCGGGCTTTAACACGCGGGGCGCAGGGTGGGGTGGTCGCCAGCCCCACCAACGCCATGAACACACCGTCCCCGGCCGATTCGGTCTTTTCCCGCCTCGAGTTTCTCCTGCTCGTCCTCGCCCTTTTGCTCACCCACGTCGCCCCGCCCGCGCGGTCCGCGCCGGTGGTGACGCTCGCGCCCGGCGCCGCCGCGGGCGGTCTGACCCTCGACTTTGCCGACACCACCAATTCGCCCTGGGTCCTGCAAAGCTCGCCCGACCTGGTCAACTGGACCGACCGCCGCACCTTTCAGGTCCACAACACCGGCTACCGCTTCGATATCGACGCCACGGGTGCCGGCTCGCGTTTGTTTTTCCGCGTCGCCTCCGCCGACTCCACCCCGGTCGCCGACTCGCGGGCCGAGCGCACCAATCTGCCCGCCACGCCCGACAACTACGTCACGCTCGATCTTCCCGCCCACCTGCTCGCCAACAACATTCGCGCCCAGGACAACACCCCCGCCACCAACCCTGCGACCAACACCGGCGCGACCCTCGGGCGCGTGCTCTTCTACGACAAACGGCTCTCGGCCAACAACACCGTCTCCTGCGCCTCCTGTCATCAACCTGCGCGCGGGTTCACCGACGGGCGCGCCTTCAGCGTCGGTTTCGCGGGCGGATTGACCGGCCGAAACTCGATGGGATTGACCAGCGCGCGCTACTACCAATCGGGCAAGTTTTTCTGGGACGAGCGTTCGGCCACGCTGGAGGACCAGGTGCTTGAGCCGATTCAAAACGAGGTCGAGATGGGTATGACGCTGCCGGAACTCACCGCCAAACTCGGCGACGAACAGTATTACCGGCAGCTCTTCACCGCCGCCTTCGGCGACGCCGCCGTCACCTCCGAGCGCATGGCGCGGGCCCTCGCCCAGTTCATCCGCTCCATCGTGTCCAAGAGCACCAAATACGACGCCGGCGTCGCGACCAATTTCGCCAACTTCACCGCCGAGGAAAACCAGGGGCGCCAGCTCTTCGGCGCCAGCGGGTGCGCCACCTGCCACGGCACGGACAACTTCGTGCCTCCGGTCGCCTTCAACAACGGTCTCGAGTTTCCCTTCGTCGACCTCGGGTTGGGCGCCGTCACCGGGCTGGCGACCGACAACGGGAAGTTCAAATCGCCCTCCTTGCGCAACATCGGCCTGACCGGACCCTACATGCACGACGGCCGCTTCGGGACCCTGCGGGAGGTGGTCGACTTCTACAACGCCGGGGTGGTGAACACGCCCAACCTCGCCGCCCAGCTCCGCACCCCCGGCGGCCAGCCCCGCCGGCTCAACCTGAACGACGCGCAGAAAAACGCCCTGGTGGCCTTTCTGAATACGCTGACCGACACCACCGTGACCAGCGACCCGCGTTTCGCCGACCCCTTCCGCACCGGCGAGGCCCTCGTGGCGCCGTGAGGGGGGAGGCGGGCTCCTACCCCAGCCAACGAATTGACCGAAATCGAACAAGCGTTTCCGCCATTACTTCCTGTTCATGGTGTCGAGCCAGTGCTGGACGAAGAATTTTTTCTCCGTGGGAAGCAGTGTGTCGGCCGTGCCGATCAATGGGCGAAGCACGGCGGTCATTTGCAGCGACACCAGGGTGAAGATGATGATCCAGACCTTGAGGTGTCCCTGGTCGGGGAGGTCAAGGCGGGCCACGAGTCCCTTGATCAAACGAACACCGAACCAGAGTCCGATGACCCAAAACACGAGGTGCAGGATGCCCATCATCACGATGGATTCGGTCGACTGGGAAAAAATCCACGCCACCGGTGCGAAGCCGATCAGGAGAAGGGTGACCAGGGCCACCATACCGAGGAGGGCGCCACCTATCTGTGTGATCCGAAGGTCCGCGCCGTTGAGGCAAAGAAAGATATACAGGCTGGGCAGGCAGAGCAGGATGCTGAAGAACAGTCCACCCGTGAGCTTCAGCGGAGCGGCCCAAAGTTGGGTGCCGCCGGAGAGACTGCCCATGACCACGCCATAAACGCCGCCACAGACCAGGATGGTGAGAATCAGGCTCTTCAGAATGCCGCTCCGACGTCGGCCATCGAGCTCATGGAGCAGGCTTCCGGGTCGTTTCAACAAGGCCTCGATAACCGTGCCGAGGCCGGGTTCGCGTTCCATGGGGCGAAAGGAGAAAGCATCGTCGAGCGGGGCCTCGGTGCGGACTGGTTGGGCGGGGACGTGCGGTGTGGCGGTAGGTTCGGAGTCGGACATGGCGGAGATCGGTTGATGGTGGAAGATGGTTTCGCGGATTATTGATTAAGGCGTTGGATCGCCGCCCAGACGGCCTCGAAAAAATTACCGCGTAGCGGATCGTCGCGGAGAAACTGCACGGGTAGGCCCGGCGAGCCGATGAAGGGTCGCAGCACCCAGGACAATTGTGCGCCCAGCAGGAGATTCCCACCCAGCCACGCAATCAGGGTGGCGAGGGCGACGCGACCGCCGGCAAAGTGACGCAGGACCGCCAACAGGCGGAGGTTGGCGATGATCCCGGCGTAGGCGATCAGCGCGACATGAGTCAGCAGGGTGATGCTATGGCCGGCGGCCTGCCCGGCGGAGGCGAGGGGAGGGGTGCTCAAAAGCACAAAAAAGGCGAGGGGGCTGAAGGCCCCGAGAATGCATGCGGCGGTGACGAAGCTGAGCACGATCGCTGCGGAGGTTTGCCGAAAACTCAGACCCGCGCCGAGCATTTGCCCCAGCATGCCGTTGAGGGCGGCGTTCCCTGCGCAGGTGATAAAGATAAGCAGGGGAATCTTTACCCCGGTGAAAAGGGATTGAAGCGGTGAGCGCCAGAGGCCCACCGAGGTGCCATAGAGGCCACAACCGGTCAAAATGACGAATCCACAAAATAACCACCAGCGGGGCGAACCATCCGCCATCATGGCCTCGATCTCCGCTACGCGACCCAGGCAGAGCGTCTTCAGCCGGCGAAAGTAGGACTTGGGCGGCAACGAGAACATTTCGAACCTTCGGAGATTGGGGATAAACCGGTGTTTCTCGGTAAATTCGACGCGTCCTGAGCCTCGCCGCGCGGCGTTCTCGTGTCGAACGGTTTCGCAAGTCGTATGCTCACGCCGGCAAAGGTCTCTACTCCCGCGGCGTGGCGAGCACGGTGGCGATGTGGGCGAGGATTTCCTTGTCGCCGGTCTTGGCCGCGGCGGAGCTGGTGAAGACCGGCGGCGGCTCGGGCAGGAACTCGGTGATCACGGCGAGGAAGGCGTCGATCCGGGCCCGGGTCTGGGCGGCGGAGTGTTTGTCCGTCTTGGTGAAGACCAGGCTGAAATCGACGTCGCATTCCGCCAGCCAGCGCAGGAAATCGAGGTCGATGCGCTGCGGCTCCAGGCGGGAATCGATCAGCACAAAAACCCCGGCGAGGTTCCGACGCTTCTCCAGGTAGTCGCCGACCGCGCGGTTAAACTCGTGTTTGTCCTGGGTGGCGACCTTGGCGTAGCCGTAGCCGGGCAGGTCGACCAGGGCCCAGTTGCCGTTGATGCGGAAAAAATTCATCAACTTCGTCTTGCCCGGGATATCCGACGCCACCGCCAGGGCGCGCCGGCCGGTGAGCAGGTTGACGAGGGACGATTTTCCCACGTTGGACCGGCCGATCAGGGCGAACTCGGGCAGGTTCCAGCCCGGGCAGGAACGCAGGTCGGGGGCGCTGGTCTCGAACTCGGCGGTTTTGATTTTCATGCGGGTGGGAGCGTTTCCGATTCACCACGGATTGCGAACCGGAGT
>CAMCHD010000108.1 GCA_945874545.1 Akkermansia muciniphila
AGCGCGCCCTCCAGGGCGATGGGGAAGAGGGAGAGGCGGCCGAGGAAAAGGAAGTCGTTGAAACGCGCGTAGCGGAGGGCGATCTCGCGAATGTGCGGGGCCTGTTCGAGCGCGCGGCGGGCGAGGTCGGGCACGCGACGCAGGCCGGCGACGTATTCGACGCCGTCGGCGAAGGAGAGGTCGCGCATGCGGGCCACGTAGAGCGCGAACATGGCGGAGATGAGCAACTGGCTGGTGAAGGCTTTGGTCGAGGCGACGCCGATCTCGGGGCCGGCGTGCTGGTAGATGCCGCCGTCGGCCTCGCGGGCGATGGTGGAGCCGACGACGTTGCAGATCGCCATGCACTTGTAGCCTTTGCGCTTGGCCTCGCGCAGGGCCGCGAGGGTGTCGATCGTCTCGCCCGACTGGGAAACGACAAAGAACAGCGCGTTGCGATCGAGCGGGGCGTTCCGATAGCGGAACTCCGAGGCGTAATCGACCTCCACCGGGATGCGCGCGTAGCGCTCGATCAAGTGTTCGGCGACCAGGCAGGCGTGCCAACCGGTGCCGCACGACGTAAACACGAAGCGGTCGATCTGGCGGAAGTCGGCGGCGTTGAGGTTGAGGCCGCCGAAGTTGGCGGAGGAGCCGTCGGCCGAGAAGCGTCCGCGCATGGCGTTTTCGAGCGCCTGGGGCTGCTCGAAAATCTCCTTCAGCATAAAATGCGGGTAGGCGCCGAGCTCGGCCTCGTCGACGGACCAGGTGACCTTGTCGATCACCGGGGAGATGTCGGCGAGGTCGAGGGTGTTGAGGGTGAAGCCGGCGCTCGTGATGTGCACGAGTTCGCCGTCCTTCAGGTAGACGACATTCTGGGTGCGGGAGACGAGGGCGGAGACGTCCGAGGCGATGAGGTATTCCTGATCGCCGACGCCGAGGATCAAGGGCGAACCCTTGCGGGCGGCGACGAGTTGGTCGGGGTGGGCGGGCGAGAGGACGGCGATGCCGTAGGTGCCCTCGACGTGCAGGAGGGTCTTCCGGACGGCGTTCAGGAAACGAGGGCCCTCGGGGGAGTTCTCGGGCTCCTTCGCCAGGTGGTAGGCGATCAGATTGGCCAGCACCTCGGTGTCCGTTTCGGAGGCGAACGTGAAGCCTTTGGCGAGAAGGAATTTTTTGATCGCGGCGTAGTTCTCGATCACGCCGTTGTGCACGAGGGCAACCTGGCCGTCGCTGGACAGGTGGGGGTGGGCGTTGGCGTCGGTCACGCCGCCGTGGGTGGCCCAGCGGGTGTGGGAGATGCCGCTGGTGCCGGAGAGTTTTTTCCCGGCGGCGAGCTTGGCCAAGGCGGCGACGCGGCCGACGGTTTTGACCACGGTGAGGCCTTGGTTCTGCAGCACGGCGATGCCGGCGGAGTCATAACCGCGGTATTCGAGGCGTTTCAGGCCCTCGATCATAATGGTGGCCGCGCGCTGACGACCGACGTAACCTACGATTCCGCACATGGTTTTTTTGAGGTTTTAGCTGGCGAACCTACGCGGCCCCGGAGAAGCTCCGCAAGGTTTTAGCCTTACCTATCATGACCCCTAAAAAGAATGTGTTGGCTGTTATCATGGGCGGCGGGCGCGGCACGCGTCTGCATCCCCTTACCCAGGAGCGGTGCAAGCCGGCGGTGCCCCTCGCCGGCAAGTATCGTCTCGTCGATATCCCGATCAGCAACTGCATCAACAGCGCGATCAACCGCATCTTTTTGCTGACCCAGTTCCACACCGCCTCGCTGCACCGGCATATCCAGAACACCTTCCACTTCGATCCTTTCGGGGGCGGTTTTGTGGACATCCTTTCGGCCGAGCAGACGGAAAAGAGTCAGGACTGGTATCAGGGCACGGCCGACGCGGTGCGGCGCAATCTCCAGCATTTTCGGAATTTTCCGCACGAGTTCGTGCTGATCCTTTCCGGCGATCAGCTTTACCGGATGGATTTTCAGAAAATCATCGACCAACACGTGGCGACCGGCGCGGACGTGACCATAGCGGCGATCCCTTTTCCGGTTTCCAAGGTCGAAGGCCTGGGTCTGATGCGGGTGAACGACGATCTCTCCATCGAGCAGTTCGTGGAGAAGCCGAAGGATCCCAAAGTCATCGACAGCCTCACCCTGAGCCCGGCGGTGGAGGCCCGGTTGGCGAATCCCACCGGGGAAAAGCACTGCCTCGCCTCGATGGGCATCTACGTTTTTAACCGCAAGGCGCTGGCCGATGCGTTGGACAACACCATGACGGACTTCGGCAAGGAGGTCATCCCGGGTCTGCTTGGGGTGAAAAAACTCTACGCCCACGTCTTCGAGGGTTACTGGGAGGACATCGGCACGGTAAAGGCGTTCTTTGACGCCAACCTCGCGCTGGCCCAGCCGCTGCCGCCCTTCAATTTTTTTGATCCCGGCGCGCCCATCTATACCCAAGACCGTTACCTGCCGCCCTCGAAGATCAACAAGTGCCAGATCGATTACGCCGTCTTCGGTGATGGCTCGATCATCGAGGATTCGACCATTCTGCACTGCGTGCTGGGCATGCGTTCCTTCGTGCGCGCCGGCTCGGTCCTGAAGGATGTGGTGATGATGGGCGCGGACTTTTATGAGAGCGACGAGGAGTTGAAGGAAAATCTACGGTCCGGCCGACCGCACCTCGGAGTGGGTCCGGGCTCCCGCATCGAGCATGCGATCATCGATAAAAACGCCCGCATCGGCGCCAAGGTCCGTTTGAGCGCGCATGGCAATCCCGACGGCACCTACCCGCATGGTATCATCATCCGCGACGGCGTGTTGGTGGTGCCGAAGGGGGTATCCGTGCCGGACGGCTACACGCTGTAGCCGTCGCGCCCTTCCATGGGTGCCCGACGTTGGTGCCCGAGGCGGGATTCGAACCCGCACGTCCTTGCGGACAACAGATTTTAAGTCTGGAGCGTCTACCGTTCCGCCACTCGGGCCGAGGCACACCGCAACCGAAGAAAACGATCGCGCGCGGCGTAGCCACTCCAAATGTCGACGGCCGATGTCGCCCGCCGCGACAAGAAGCTTGCGCCGCGCGGCCCGGACCGCGTGCGTGGAGGGCTCATTCCGCCCCTCCATGTCCGCCACCGAACTCCCCCGCCTCGTCGCCCTGCTTCACGGTCCCGACCAACCCGGCCTCGTCGCCCGCGTGTCGGGTTGGATTTTTGAGCGGGGCGGCAACATTTTGCACGCCGACCAGCACCGCGACATGGAGGCGGGGGTGTTTTTCCAGCGGGTCGAGTGGGAACCCGGTCCGACCGCCGACGGCGTGGCGATGGCGTCAGGGTTCGAGGCCTTCGGCCGTGGGCTCGGCATGCAGACCCGGGTCGCACGCAGCGAGGTGCGTCCGCGCGTCGCGCTTTTCGTCTCGAAGTTCGACCACTGTTTTCACGACCTCGTCCTGCGTTGGCGCACCGGCGATTTTGAGGCGGATTTTGTCGCCGTTGTATCCAACCACCCCGACCTCGAGGCGGCGGCGCGCGGCTACGGTTTGCCTTATCACCATATTCCGGTCACCGCCGACACCAAGGCGGTGGCCGAGGCGCGCCAGGTCGCGCTCCTCCGTGAACTCCGGGTGGATCTCGTGGTGATGGCGCGCTACATGCAGGTGCTGTCCGGTTGGTTTTTGGAACACAGTCCGGCGCCGGTGATCAACATCCATCACTCTTTCCTGCCCGCCTTCGCCGGGGGCCGCCCCTACCATCAGGCCTACGAGCGCGGGGTAAAACTCATCGGGGCCACCGCCCATTACGCGACCGCGATTTTGGACGATGGACCTATCATCCAGCAGGACGTCGCACGGGTCACCCACCGCCACGACGTCGCGGATTTGGTGCGTATGGGAAGGGACCTCGAACGCATGGTTCTGGCCCAGGCCGTGCGGGCGCATCTGGAGAATCGCGTCCTGGTTTACGGAAAGCGCACCGTCGTGTTTGCGTGATGCTGCTAAGTATATTTATTTGAATTAGTTAAAACTTAAAAAATCGCGGCTTTACGGTGGGGGTCGAGGGTGTTTTGTTCCCAGTCCCCTCTCTTTCCACCGCATGGCTGCAACTGCTTCACAGACTCCCGCCGGCGACGACCGCAACCTCGTCACCATCGACGAAAATTATCTCGCCCCGACTTTTGAGGACAGGCTCCAGATTTTTTGGTCGAAGCATTCGCGCACGGTCTGGACCCTCACGGGTATTGTCGCGGCGGTGATCGTCGGCCGCTACGCCTTCGAGACCTATGCCGCGTATCGCGAGCGTCAGGTCCGGGCGGATTATGCGGCCGCGAGCACCACCGCTCAATTGCAGGCCTTCGTGCAGACCCACCCGACGGCGATCCTCGCCGGTGTCGCACAACTCCGGATCGCGGACGATGCCTACGCGGCGGGTAACTACGCCTCCGCCCGCGAGGCCTACGCGGCTGCGTCGCCGTTGCTGGCCGATCATCCCCTCGCCGCGCGCGCTCGGTTGGGCGCCGCCTTCGCGCCCCTTCAGGGTGGCGATGTGACCACGGCCAAACCCGCGCTCGAGGCGCTCGCGAACGACACGACGTTTGCCCGCGCCTACCGGGCGGAGTCCGCTTACCACCTCGCGGTGTTGGCGCGCGACGCCGGCCAGGTCGCCGAAGCCACCCGCTGGGTGGAGTTGGTCACCAGCGTCGAGCCGCAGGGGGCTTGGGCAAACCGAGCCAATCAAATGCGTGAGTCGCTGCCTGTCGTCTCCGCGCCCGCCGCCGCCGCGGCGACGGTTCCCGCGCCCGCCGCGGCCGAGCCGAGCTCAGTCACCTTTCCTGGAAAACCATAAAAACATTTTTCCAGTCTCTTTCTCCCACTGGTTCTGGGGGACACCCGACGAGCCCGCCGCGGCCCCAAACGGCGGGTTTCGTTTTGTCCGGATGGCTCGCGACGAATCCTGCGGTTGCTCCCTTGACTTGGCCGGCGTCCGGCCCCTCCCTGCTCCCTCGCACGTGGTTTCGGGGTGTAGCTTAGCCTGGTAGAGCGCCTGGTTTGGGACCAGGAGGTCGTAGGTTCGAATCCTATCGCCCCGACCACCGCGTGTTTCGATTTGCTCCGGCGAAACATATTCCCTTCGCGGGCCCACTCTCTGCTTGAATGTCGGGCCCCTCCCGCCTAGCCAACACTCTTCAAAATTTAACCAAATGGACACGATTTCGCGCGAATCCTCCCCCAGTTACCTGCCCATCGCGGGTCTTATTGCCGGCCTCGTCGGTCTGCTCCTCGGGGGTATCGCCCTGGCGAACGCCTCCAAGGCCAACAAGGCCGCCGCCGGGGCCGTGGAACAGGTCACCGCTGTTGGCACCAAGGTGGACGGTCTCGAAGCCACCGCCTCGACCGCCAGCGCCACCGCCGATCGCGCCGCGAGCAATGTCGCCTCTCTCCAGCGCTCCACCCAGGACGCCTTCACCGCCGTGGCCGGCGAAATCGGCAAGGTCAACGGCGAGCTCGCCAAGCTTCAGGAGGCCGCGACCAAGGCCGCCGCTCCTAAGGCCGCCGCCACCAAATCGACCGGACCCGCGGTGGCCGGCCCTGATGAGTATGTCATCGTCGGTGGCGACACCGGCGCGAAGATCGCCCGGGCCAAGGGCGTCTCGCTCGGCGATCTGATCGCTGTCAACCCGGGCGTGAATTGGACCGGTTTGAAGGTGGGTCAGAAAATCAAGCTTCCGGCCAAGAAGTAAGCGCCTCGTCGACACGAAGCTCCCTTTTCCCTCCCGCTTTCGCTGCGGGAGGTTTTTTTTGCCCATGTCCGACCATCCGCCCCACGCCCCCGAATCGGAGGAGGGCGCCTCTCCCGCGCGCTGGCGTCGCGGCGATCCGCGACTCCTCGCCCGGACCCGTATCTTGGATTTGCAGGCGGTCCCCTTCATCCACCCACGGCGTGGCGTGGCGCGGGATTTTGTGGTCGTGGCCGCCCCCGACTGGGTGAATGTGCTCGCCCACACGGTCGACGACCGGCTCGTGCTGGTGAACCAGTTTCGCTTCGGCATCGACGGCTTCTCGTTGGAGATTCCCGGCGGGGTGATTGAGCCGGGCGAGGATCCGGTCGCGGCCGGCGTGCGGGAACTGGCGGAGGAAACCGGCTTCGTGGGGGAGCGCGCCCGATTGCTGGCCCGCGTGCATCCCAATCCGGCCTTCATGGCCAACCGTTGCCACCTCGTGCTGGTGGAGAACTGCCGGCTCACGGCGGCCCCCGAGTGGGATGCGGACGAAGAGATCGTCGTTTCCGCTCCGCCGGTCGCCGAGGTCTTCGCCCGGGCCCGCGCCGGCGAGATCACCCACAGCCTGGTGTTGGACGCCCTTTTCTTTTTTGAGCCGATCTGGCGGGCCGGTGCTTCGCGTTCGGCGGTTTGACTCGCGCGGGTCCACGCTTTGTCTGCGATACCAGTCTCCATGTCCGCCGCGCCCGCCTTCGCCAATTCTCCCGCCCTGCTCGCCAGCGAAGCGGCCACCCGGCTGCCTTCGCCACTGGAGCAGGAGATACGACGGATCTACGCGCGCAGCCCGCTCTACGGGAAACGCTTTCCCCTTCATCCCGATCCGCTGCACTGGGCCTGTTACCGGGAGATTCCAGCCCTCTCGAAAAAGGATATCGTGACCCACGGTCACGAGGCCTTCTTCGCCGATTACGGGGTCATCCAAAAGGGCCTCGACGCCAAGCGTTACGAATACGAGTCCACCTCGGGCACCACCCAGGGGCCGATGACGGTGATCATGGAGGAGGGTTGGTGGAACGCCCAGACCGCCCGCGCCTACCGCGCCCACCCGTTGCTCGCGCCCTACGCGGACCGTCCGCACCGCAAGTGCGTGCTGGCCCCGGTCGGTTGCTCCTCGAACCTCTGTCCCTACGAGGACCATCCTTTTCCGCACCGCTATTTCGATGGCGTGGTCTACCTCAATCTCACCAGCGATCCCTTCGTTTTCCCCGAGACCGAGTGGGACCGGATCGTGACCGAGCTGCAGGCCGTGCAGCCCGAGATCCTCGAGGGCGAGCCGATCTACCTCGCGCTTCTGGCGCGCGCGGCCCTGCGGCGGCGCGTGTCGGTGCCTTCCCTGCGCGTGGTCATCCTCACCTACGGCAAGGCCAGTCTCGTGCACAGCCGGCGCATCACGGAGGCCTTCCCATCTGCGGCTCAGGTCGACCTCTACGGTTCCACCGAGGCGGGTTATATTTTTGTCGGCGGCGCGTTCCAGGACAATTCCCGGGTGATCGATGAAAACGTCTTTGTCGAACTCGCGTCCTACCGTGGTCTGGACGACGTCTTCCAGCTCTATGTGACCACCCGTGACCGCGAGGCCATGCCCTTGCTTCGTTACCATACCGGCGACGTCGTGCGGCGCCTTCCGACCGGTTATCGCGTCCTCGGGCGCGAGGGCGGGCTGCATTTTCGACACGACGGCTCGGTCGTCTCGCCGACGGAGATCGACGCCGTCATCCCGGCGGATTTCCGCTGCTGGCACTACAGCCTGGTCCAGTCGGGCGAGGCGCGGTGGAATTTTGAATACGTCGCCGAGGACGTGGCTCCCGCCGGGGTCGAGGCCGCCATCGCCGCCGCGCTGGGCGACGGAGCGCGCGTCGCCGCCTTCCGCAAACGCCTCATCGCGCCCGCCGCCAGCGGCAAGTTCGCGCTGCTCAAGCCGCTGGCGCGCTAAAGCACCGGATGGCGCGGCGCCGCCCTGTCCATCCGAGGCATGGGTTCAGGGAGACCCCGGCCGCCCGCCAGTCTTCCCTTGGCTTTTGCTCCGCGCCCGCGCGGTCATTTTGCCGCCTGCGCGCGGGGCGCAGTTCGGCTAATAGGCACGGTAAGCGCGGGTCCTGCCCACGCGCCGTTCTTTACAAGCGCCCCGGTAAACCGTTACGTCCCTCGGCACGCGCGGTTTCTCCGCTTCAGTTCCACCACTCCTTTTCCACCCGTCCTCCAGCGATGAGTCCTCTCGCCAACCTGTTTCGATCCTCGATCGGCCGCAAAATCCTCATGGCGGTCTCCGGCCTCGTGCTGACCGGCTTTGCCTTCGGTCATCTCGTGGGCAACTTCCAGATTTTCGGCCACCCCGACCAGATCAACGGCTACGCCCATTTCCTCCAGTCCCTCGGGCCCGCGCTGTGGGCGGTGCGACTCGTTCTGCTCGGCGCCGTCGGTCTCCACGTCTGGGCGGCGGTGGCGCTTTCGCTGGAAAGTCGCGCCGCCCGAGGTCCGGAGAAATACGGCGTGCACCGCTGGCTATCCGCCGCGTGGGCCTCCCGCACCATGCGCCTGAGCGGCTTGGTGGTCCTGGCCTTCGTGATTTATCACATCCTCCATTTCACCGTGGGCGTGACCGATCCGACCAATTTTAAGGGCGCCCTTTCGGATTGGGTGATGACCGAGGACGCCCGTGAGTTTGGCATTCCTTTGGCCGCCAAAGGCACCGTGGTCCACGATGTCTACAGCATGATCTTTATAGGGTTCACCTGTCCGTGGATCGCCGGATTCTACATCCTCGCGACCGGCCTGCTCGCTCTCCACCTTCTGCACGGCATCGACTCCTTGTTCCAAACGCTGGGCCTGCGCAGCGCGAAATGGTCCGGTGGCCTGCGCAAGGCCGCGACGCTCCTCACCCTCGGCTACTTCCTGGGCAACCTGGCCATCCCGGGTTCCATTTTGACCGGCGTCGTCAAGCCCGCCCCGGGCACCACCGCCGCCGAACGCACCGGTTGCGCCTGCGCGATGTGTCCCGCCGAGACCAAGCCCTGAGTGCCGCCTAACCTATCCCTTTTAAAATCAACCCTTTTTCGGACATGGCCACCCTCGACTCCAAAATCCCATCCGGCCCGCTCGCCGACAAGTGGCGCAAGCACAAGACCGACATCAAGCTGGTCAATCCCGCCAACAAGCGCAAATACCACGTCGTCGTGGTCGGCGCGGGCCTGGCCGGCGCCTCCGCCGCCGCCTCGCTGGCCGATCTCGGCTACCAGGTGTCCTGCGTGGTCTTTCACGATTCGCCCCGCCGCGCCCACTCGATCGCCGCCCAGGGCGGCATCAACGCGGCCAAGAACTACCAGAACGACGGCGACAGCGTGTATCGACTTTTTTATGACACGATCAAGGGCGGTGATTACCGCGCCCGCGAGGCCAACGTCCACCGCCTCGCCGAGGTCTCGGTCAACATCATCGACCAGTGCGCCGCCCTCGGCGTGCCCTTCGCCCGCGAATACGGCGGCCTGCTCGCCAACCGCTCCTTCGGCGGCGCCCAGGTGTCCCGCACCTTCTACGCCCGCGGCCAGACCGGACAGCAGCTTCTGCTCGGCGCCTACTCCTCCCTCTCCCGCTGCGTCGGCCAGGGCACGGTGAAACTCATCACCGAGCACGAGATGAACGATCTCGTGGTGGTGGACGGCCACGCCAAGGGCATCATCGCCCGCGATCTGAAGACCGGCAAACTCGCGCGTATCGCGGCCGACGCCGTCATCCTCGCCACCGGCGGTTACGGCAACGTCTTTAACCTCTCCACCTACGCCCGGGGCTCCAACACCACCGCGATCTGGCGCGCCTACAAGCGCGGCGCCTGTTTCGCGAACCCTTGCTACACCCAGATTCACCCGACCTGCATCCCCGTCTCGGGCGATTACCAATCGAAGCTCACCCTCATGTCGGAGTCGTTGCGCAACGACGGCCGCATCTGGGTGCCGAAAAACAAGGCCGACGTCAAAAAGGCGCCCGCCGCCATTCCCGAGGCCGACCGCGACTACTTCCTGGAGCGCATCTATCCCAGTTTCGGCAACCTCGCCCCGCGCGACGTTTCCTCCCGCGCGGCCAAGCGCATGTGCGACGAGGGCCGCGGCGTCGGCGACACCGGCCTCGGCGTGTATCTCGACTTCGCCGACGCCATCCAGCGTTACGGCAAGCAGGCCGCCGCGCGCGCCAACCTGTCCGGTCCCTCGCCGGAGAAGATCCTCGAGCTGGGCGAGGCGGCCGTCGCCGAGCGCTACGGCAATCTCTTCGACATCTACAAGGAGATCACCGACGAGAGCGCCTACAAGCAGCCCATGCGCATCTACCCCGCCGTCCACTACACCATGGGCGGTCTCTGGGTGGACTATAACCTCATGAGCAACGTCCCCGGCCTCTTTGTGCTGGGCGAGGCGAACTTCTCCGACCACGGCGCCAACCGCCTCGGCGCCTCCGCGTTGATGCAGGGTCTCGCCGACGGGTTTTTTGTGATTCCCTACACCATCGGCGATTACCTCGCCGGCCAGAAACCCGGCGGTCGCCCCTCGACCGACCACGCCGCCTTCGCCGCCGCCGAAAAGAACGTCGCCGATCTGGTCGCGAAGCTGCTCGCCATCAAAGGTAGCCAGCCGGTCGCCCATTACCACAAGCGCCTCGGCAAGATCATGTGGGACCACTGTGGCATGTCGCGCACCAAAGAGGGTCTCACTCGCGCCATCGCCGAGATCCAGGCGCTGAAAAAGGAGTTCTGGAGCAACGTGAACATCCCCGGCTCCGCCGAGTCGCTTAACCAGGCGCTCGAAAAAGCCGGCCGCGTGGCCGACTTCATCGAGCTCGGCGAACTCATGTGCCTCGACGCCCTCACCCGCGAGGAGAGCTGCGGCGGCCATTTCCGCGAGGAGTATCAACACACCGACGGCGAGTGTTTGCGCGACGACGTCAACTTCGCCCACGTGGCCGCCTGGGAGTTCCGCGGCGAGGGTCAGGAACCTCTGCGCAATATCGAACCGCTCAACTACGAGACGGTGAAGATGAGCACCCGTTCCTACAAATGATCTCGAACTAGCGCGTAGCGAGCGTCTCGCGAACAACGGCCGGTCTTCCCGCTCTGTTTCGGGCCTCCTCGCTACCCACTACCCCCACCACCTGCTGCATTTATCCTCCCTACCATGGTCGCCACCGCCCACACCGCACCCTCCACCACGCCGATCAGCATCACCCTGCGCGTCTGGCGTCAGGCCGGGCCAAACCAGCCCGGCAAGTTCGTCGAGTATCCGGCCAAGAACCTCAATCCGAACATGTCTTTCCTGGAGATGCTCGATGTGGTGAACGACGGCCTCGAAGCCCGGGGTGAGGAACCCATCGCTTTTGCCCATGATTGCCGCGAGGGCATCTGCGGCACCTGCTCGCTGGTCATCAACGGCAAGCCCCACGGCCCCCACCGCGGCGTCGCCAGCTGCCAGACCTACATGCGCTCGTTTAACGACGGCGACGTGATCGTGGTCGAGCCCTACCGCGCCAAACCATTTCCGGTGATCCGAGACCTCATCACCGATCGCTCCGCCTTCGATGCCATCCAGCAGGCCGGCGGATTTATCACCGTGCGTTCCGGCTCAGCGCCCGACGCCAACGCCATCCCCGTGCCGAAGGACGCCGCCGATCTCGCGATGGACGCCGCCCAGTGCATCGGTTGCGGTGCCTGCGTCGCGGCCTGCAAGAACGCCTCCGCGATGCTTTTTGTCTCGGCCAAGGTCGGCCATCTCGGACTTCTGCCCCAAGGCCAGGCCGAGCGCGACACCCGCGTGCTCAACATGGTCGCGAAGATGGACGAGCTGGGCTTCGGCAACTGCACCAACCAATACGAGTGCTCCGCCGCCTGCCCGAAGCTCATCTCCCACGACTTTATCGCGCGGATGAACCGCGATTACCT
>CAMCHD010000109.1 GCA_945874545.1 Akkermansia muciniphila
ATCTGGCCGGGCGACAGCTACCATCTAGCCCTCGCCTATTTTCAAACCGGCCTCGGCGCCGACGCGTGGAAACTTTTCTCCGGCACCTTCCCCCACTACATGCAATACGGCCCGGTCCCCGGCGACCTCGGACACCCCGCCGGCGGCACCGATTTTAACGACTGCTCCAGCACCTTCTGCCGAACCGTCGTCGAGGGTCTCTTCGGCTTCGCACCCGACCGCCCCAACGGCCGCATCCGCATCGCGCCGCAATTTCCCTCCGACTGGAACCGCGCCTCCATCCGCACCCCGGACTTCAGCCTTCGTTTCACCGGCTCGACCACCGCCGCGCGTTACGATCTCACCCTCGCCGACCCGGCGGCGGTGGAGTTCATCGTGCCCGTCCACGCCAACCGCATCGCCCGCGTCACCCTCGACGGCCGCCCGGCCCGGTTCACCGTCCGGCCCGGCTTTGGTCGCAGCGAGATAGTCGTGGCCGTGCCCGCCACCGCCGCCGCCGCGATCGAGGTCGCCTATGCGCCGGGCGCGCCCGGCGCACCCGTCGAGCTATCTGTCGTGCGCGGGGCTCCCGTCGTGCTCGAAACCCCGGGGGCGAAAATCCTCGAATGGCGCGATCCGCAGGCCGTGCTCTCCGCCCCGCGCAACGTCGGCGACCGCCTGCTCGCCACCGTCGCCTCCCCCGCGGGTCATCGCCTCGTCCAGCTGCTCGTCGAGCGCGACCGCCTGCGCCATTGGCGGCTGTTCAAGCTCCACATCACGGACCCCGTCGCCGATGCCGCCCGCGCCGCCGAGAGTCTCGCCTCCGCCCCGGCCTCCGCCACCTGGCATACGGTCGATCTCGCCCCCATCCTCAACGGCGATATCCGCACCATATTTAAGCAGGAATATCTCACCCCGCGCGCCCCCACCGTCTCCATTCGGATCGCCACCGACGGCTACTCCAGCTGGCAGGCCGTGCTCGATCCGAAGAAAAAGGTCCCCGTCATCGAACTTGATCGTGTGCCCACCCTGACCGGCGGCGACGGTCTGCTCCGCACCGCTCAAGGTGCCGCCTTCACCCGTCCCGCCGAGGCCCGCAACGTCGCCTTCGCCTCGCTTTGGGACAACTGGCCCGACGCCGTCACCACGGCCGTCGGCCGCGCCGGCGAGGCCGTTTGGTTCCTCGTCGCCGGCTCCACGAATCCCATGCAGGTCCGCATCGCCAACGCCTCCCTCGTCCTTCGCTACGCCGATGGCGTCGAGGAGACCGTCGACCTCGTGCCGCCCTTCAACTACTGGTCTCTCACCCCGCAGGGCGGCTTCGACTACGACTACAAACGCGACGGCTTTGCCCTTCCCGCCACCCCGCCGACCCAGGTTCAGCTTGGTAAGAACTGCCGCGCCATGGTGCTCAACCGCCGCCTCCGTCCCGGGGTAGTGCTGGAGAGCGTGACCCTCCGCGCCCTCTCCGAGGAAATCATCGTCGGGCTCCTCGCCGTCTCCGTGCAAAACCCCGCGCCCGCCAAACGCTGAAG
Organism: Akkermansia muciniphila; assembly: GCA_945874545.1. Classification (GTDB taxonomy): domain Bacteria; phylum Verrucomicrobiota; class Verrucomicrobiia; order Opitutales; family Opitutaceae; genus IMCC26134_A. The sequence goes on from CAMCHD010000109.1 coordinate 1,515, forward strand.
CGGCCCCTGCCCGCTCCTCCCCAATGAACTTCCGCCCCCTCCTCCATCCGCTGCTGGCCTTCGCCCTCGCCTGCCCGCTCGCCGCCGCTCCGGCTCCGGTATCCACCGATCCCACGGTCGTCGCTGCGTGTCTCGCCGCCATCCGCACCCCCGCCCCCCCCGCGACCCCGCGCATCAATGGCACCCGCGTCGTCGGCGCCCGCCCCGAAAAACCCTTCCTCTATCGTATCCCCACCACCGGCGAACGCCCCTTGCGCTGGTCCGCCGGCGGCCTGCCCCGGGGCCTCAAACTCGACCCGGCCACCGGCATCATCCGCGGCGTCACCCCCGCGAAACAGGGCACCTACACCCTCCGCCTGCGCGCCTCCAACGCCCTCGGCAAAACCTCCGCCGAGCTCGATCTGGTCGTGGGCGACACCCTCGCCCTCACCCCGCCCATGGGCTGGAACAACTACAATGCGTTCCGCCTGCGCATCAGCGATTCCCTCATCCGCGCCCAGGCCGACGCCATGGTCTCGTCCGGCCTCGCCGACCACGGCTATGCCTACGTCAACGTGGACGACGCGTGGGAGGGCGTTCGCGCCGCCGACGGCACCATCCAGGGCAACGAGCGCTTCCCCGACATGCCCGGCCTGGGCGCCCACCTCCACTCCCACGGCCTGAAGTTCGGCATCTACTCCTCCCCCGGTTTCGAGACCTGCGGCGGTTTCCTCGGCAGCCTCCACTACGAGGAACAGGACGCCCGCGCCTTCGCCTCCTGGGGCGTGGACTACCTCAAATACGATTGGTGCAGCTACATCATCGACGCCGGACGCCTCGCCGCCGACCGCCACGCCGAGCTCCTCCCCGCCCACGCCGACCGCCTCCGCTCCCTCGCCGCCGAATACGGCCCGATGCGCAACGACCGCCGCCGCCCCCGCCCGCCCGAGATGTCCGCCCGCATGAAGGAGATCGAAACCGAACAGAAAGAAATCCTCTCCGCCATCCCCGGCGAAACCCTCGCCGCCATCGAGCGCGATATCGCCATCGACGCCTACGGCGCCATGGGTCGCGCCCTCCGGGCCTCCGGCCGCGACGTCGTGTATTCGCTTTGCAGTTACGGCTTTGCCCGCGTCTGGGAATGGGGACCCGAGGTCGGCGCCAACCTGTGGCGCACCACCCAGGACATCACCCCGCGCTGGGCTCCCATCCTGAGCATCATCAACCGCCAGAAGGGTCTCGAAAAATGGGCCGGCCCGGGCCGCTGGAACGACCCCGACATGCTCGAGATCGGCAACGGCCAGCTCACACCCGACGAGATGCACATGCAGATGACGCAGTGGTGCATCCTCGCCGCGCCGCTCCTCCTCGGCAACGACCTCACCAAGCTCGATCCACTCGTGCTGAGCATCCTCACCAACGACGAGGTCATCGCCGTGAACCAGGACCGCCTCGGCCGCCAGGGCTGGCTCCTGCGTCAGACCGACGCCGCCGGGCTCTACGTCAAACCCCTCTCCGGCGAACGCTGGGCCGTCGCCTTCTTTAACCGGGGCGAAACCCCGCTCGAAATCAGCTTCGACCCCGCCGAGCTGAAACTCCCCGCCTCGACCGCCGCCCGCGACCTCTGGCGTCACCGCGACCTCCCCGCTTCTCCCAAGATCACCTTCACCGTCGCCCCCCACGGCGCGGAACTCGTCAGCCTCACTAGCCCCGCCCCATCTCCTTGAAAGCCCTCCGCCTCCTCGCCCTCCTCGCCGCAGCTACGCCGCTCGTCGCCGCGCCGGCATCCCCCGCCGCCGAACCAAACCAGGAACCTCGCGCCCCCGACATCGCCACGCTGGCCCTCGACCCCGTCGCCCACGCCGCGCGCATGGCGTGGTGGCGTGACGCCCGCTTTGGCATGTTTGTCCACTGGGGCGTCTCCGCCCATCTCGCCGGTTCGTGGAACGGCCGGGAATACCCCAGCTACGGCGAACACATCCAGCGCGTCGCAAAAATCCCCGTATCCGTCTACCACGACAAGGTCGCCGGCGCCTTTAATCCCACCGCGTTCGACGCCGACACCTGGGTGCGCCTCGCGAAGGAGACCGGCATGGGCTACTTTATCATCACCGCCAAACATCACGACGGTTTCGCCATGTATGATTCCCAGGTGAGTCCGTGGGACGTCGTGGACGCCACCCCGTGGGGCAAGGACCCAATGAAGGAGCTCGCCGCCGCCTGCCGCAAACACGGCCTCAAATTCGGCTTCTATTACTCCCACGCCTTCGACTGGGGAGAGGAAAACGGCTCCGGCAACGACTGGGACTGGCCCAATCCAGGCGGCGACAAACTCCTCCACGGTTCCGAATGGTGGCTCAACTACCCGGAGTTTCTACCCAGGATTCGCAGCTACGTGGACGGAAAAGCCATCCCCCAAATCCTCGAGCTGATTAACAACTACCAGCCCGACATCCTCTGGTTCGACACCCCCCACAAAATCCCGCCCGAGGAGAATCTCCGCATCTTCGCCGCCGTGCGCAAGGCCGCCCCCAACGCCGTCATCAACGGCCGCATCTTCCCCGACACCCGCCCGGATCTGCTCGCCCTCGTCGACTACATCAACACCGGCGACAAGCCCGGCGTCTTCGCCCCCCAGCCCGGCGACTGGGAAGGCATTCCCACCACCAACGACTCCTACGGCTACAAGGCGCAGGACTTGAACCACAAGCCTCCCGGGCACTTCGTTCGCCTTCTCACCAAGGCCGCCGCCCGGGGCGGAAACCTGCTCCTCAACATGGGCCCGCGCGGCGACGGCTCCGTCGATCCCATCGACGTCGCCATCTTTCAAGGCATCGGCGCCTGGTGGCAGATCAACGGCGAAGCCATCCGCGGCACCACCCGCACACCGCTCCCCCGCCAAACCTGGGACGGCGAATCCACCGTCAAAGGCGACACCCTCTACCTCCACGTTTTAGGCTGGCCAAAGAACGGCGAACTCCTCGTCAGCGGCCTCAAAACCGACATCAAAGCCGTCCGCCTGCTCGACGCCTCGGCCGCGCCCACCGCTAAGCTCACCGCCAAACGGCTCAACGCCTTTGACTGGCTGCTCACCGGTCTGCCCGCCACCGCCCCCGACGCCGTCAATTCCGTCCTCATGCTCGAGTGCGCCTCCGCCCCCGTCGCCGACACCGCCCAGCTGCTCCTGCCCTCCCTCGGTAAAAACACCTTGCAAGGCCTCGACTCCATTCCGACCGCTCCCGCCAAATACCGCGCCGGTCGCGGCGCGGACGACGCCTGGGTCGTAAACTGGACCACCGACATCGCCGCCGTCACCTGGTCGGTGCGCGTCACCGAGACCTGCACCTTTGACGCCACCCTCGTTTACGACGCCTCCGAGGGCGCAAAGAAAAACCGCCTGGTCGAGGGCGACGCCGGCAAGGAACTCGCGCGCGCCGGCTCCGGTTCGGGCGGCTCCTACGTCGTGACCGTCAACGGCCAGACCTTCGGGCACACCGTCAAGCTCGGCCGCCCGTCCAACCAACCTCTCGGCCGCATCACCCTCCCGCCCGGCCACCACGAGATCCGCGTCTCCGCCAAGGAGGTCACCGGCGAAGAACTCTTCCGCCTGCGCCGCCTCATCCTCCAAACGGTCCAACCTTAAATCCCGTCCGCTCGGATCGTATCCGGTTTCCCATTACTTTCTCCCCCGCCACCCCATACGGATGCTCTCAACCACCACCACATCCCTCGCCAGCGCGCTCGCCCTGTGGTGGAGCTTCGACGACGGCACCGCCCGCGATACCGTCTCCGGCCGCGTGGATGTGGTCGCCGGCCATCACGCCTACGTTCCCGGCGTCACCGGCGGCGCGGCCCGCGCCCTGCGCTCCGACGAGTTTTCCACCTTCGTCGAGGTTCCCGCCGCCTCCGCCCCCGTGCTCACCTCCGCCGGTTTCACCGTCGAGGCCTGGATCGCCCCGCGCGCCTTCCCGTGGAACTTCTGCCCGCTCCTCCGCCAGCACGACGAGTCGCGCGGCTGGTCCCTAGATCTCGATTACCAGGGCCGCATCGTTTTCCGCGTCGCCACCGCCACCGGCTGGGCCGAGTGCGCCACCCGCGACGCCCTTCCAGGTCTCCACCCGGGCCTGCGTTTCGCCAACGAGGGCGGCGACGCCACCAACACCGCGAACTTCGGCGACGCCCGTCCCGCCCCGTCCGTCCCTCTCCTGCGCTGGACCCACGTCACCGCAACCGTGGACGCCGTCGGTGTCCTGCGCGTTTTCCTCAACGGCGAACCCGCCGCCGAGTTCACCGCCGCCGGCCCCTTCGTCCCTGCCCCTTCGTCGCCCCTCGTGCTCGGCCGCACCGCCGCGCCCGTCCTACCGCTTTTCCTCGCCCGCCCCCGCGCAAATCTCCCGCACCACTGCTCCTTCGACGGCTTGCTCGATGAGGTGAAAGTCCATCTCCGCCCGCTCCCCGCCGCTGACCTGCGCACCGCCTTCGCCGCCGTCTCCCTCCCGTCCACGCCGCCGCTCGCGTTTCGCCGCATGCCGACCGCGCAGGACCAGCCCGGCCGCTTCGGCGCCTTCTCCACCCATCTCCCTTACGACGAGAATTGGGACCGCACCCGCCGCTTCGACCGCGCCCAGGATATCTTCGTCCGCTTCGATTCCACACCGTGCACCTTCGTCGCGTGGAACGGCACCATTTACCCGATCTTCTACGCCGAATCGGGCGACATCGGCCAGCAGTTCGAGGCCTTTGAAACCTGGAGTAAAGACGGTTGCCACGAGGCCATGATGGATCGCCAGAACCGCCATTCCTCGTGGCGGATCGTGGAAAACACTCCCGCCCGTGTCGTCCTCCATTGGCGTCACGCCCTCGTCTCTGTTCGCGGCCGCCCCGCCAATCCCGATCCCGCCACCGGCTGGGGCGACTGGGTGGACGATTTCTACACCATCTACCCCGACGCCGTCATCGCCCGCCGCACCACCCTGCACTCCTCCAAGCCCGTATCCAATCACTCCTACGCCCAGGACAACTCCGTCCTCCAGCCCGGCCTCATGCCGTGGGATATCTACGAACGCGAACCGCTCACCGTCGCCAACCTCACCGGCCAGGAAACCATCATGACCATGGGCCAGGGCCACCACGGCCCCGCCGACCCCGCCTTCGCCGGCCCCGCCGTCATCCAGCTCCACCGTTTCCGCACCCGCTGGAAACCGTTCATGATCGCCCCTCCCGGCGAGGTCTTCGGCGGCGTCGTCACCAACGACCAATCCTGGCCCTGGTTCCTCCCCTGCTGGCACCACTGGCCCACCGCGCAGCTGATCGAGTCCGACGGCTCCATCACCTTTGTCGAAAACGGCCGCCCCAAGAGTTCCTGCCTCACGCAGGGTTGGGGCTACGGCGACTACAAGCCCGCCGCCGTCGTGCTCACCGACACCTCCGTCACCCGCTTCGCCCTCCACGGCATGACCGAGCAAAGCGCCTCCGCCCTCGCCCCGCTCGCCCGCTCATGGCGCCAGCCTCCGTCGCTTAGCGTCGCCACGCCCGGCTACTCCAACGCCGAGTGGTCCGTCGCCGAGCGCGCCTACCTCGTCTCCCGCACCGGTTCCGACCCCACGCCCGCCGCGCCGCTTGTCCTCAACGTCGCCGCCTCCGCCGACCACCCGCTGGCCCGCCCCGGCCTCGTCATCCGCAACTGGGGCGACGCCTCCTGCGCCATCACTCGCGATGGCGCCCCCCTCGTTGCCGACCGCGATTTCCGTATCGGCCACCGTTCGACACCCTCCGGCACCGATCTCATCGTCTGGCTCGACCTCTCCGCCGCGTCCCCGATCCGCCTGATTCTCACCGCGCCATGACCATCCCTTTCGTATCCCGTCTCCTCGTCATCGCCGTCGCGCTGATACCGGCCTCCGCGCTTTTCGCCGCGCCCACGCCCACGCGACCTCCCGACGCGGCGGGCGCGGTCCATTTCCACGTAGCTCCTTCCGGCGATGACCGCGCTCCCGGCACGAGCTTGCGGCCATTTGCCACCCTCGGCGCCGCGCGCGATGCCGCCCGCCGCTTTGCCGGTCGCCAGCCGGTCACCGTCCGGGTCGCGGACGGAGTCTACTACCTGCCGAGCACGCTTGTCTTCGGCCCGGAGGACTCGGGCGGTCCGGTGGCTCCCGTCGTTTATCGGGCGGATAACGAAGGCCGCGCCATCCTCAGCGGCGGCCTGCGGCTCGACCTCCGCTGGCGTCCTTTTCGAGACGGCATCCTACAGGCCTCCACGCCGGCGGGGCTCGCCCTCGACCAGCTCTTCGTGAATGGCGAGCGGCAGATCATGGCGCGTTACCCGGATTTTGATCCGGCCCAGACCACCGCCGCCTACCAGGGTTTCGCGGCCGACGCGTTTTCGCCCGAGCGTGCCGCGCGCTGGTCCGACCCCGCCGGTGGCTTCATCCACGCGATGCACTCGGCCCGTTGGGGCGGTTACCACTACCGCATCACCGGCAAAAATCCCGACGGCTCCGTCGCCTACGAAGGCGGCTGGCAGAACAACCGCCAGATGGGCATGCACGCGCGGTTCCGCATGGTGGAAAACATCCGCGAGGAGCTCGACGCGCCCGGCGAATGGTTCCACGACGCCGCCGCGTCCGTGCTCTACTTCATGCCGCCGCCGGGCTTTGACGCCGCCGGCGCCGTGGTCGAAGCGGTGCGCCTGCGCCACCTCGTCGAGCTGCGCGGTTCCGCCCGTGCGCCCGTGAGCCATGTCGCTTTCGAAGGCTTCGTCTTTCGCCACGCCGCCCGCACCTTCATGGACAATCGAGAGCCGCTCCTGCGGTCGGATTGGACGATCTATCGCGGTGGCGCGGTCACGGCCGAAGGCGTGGAGGACTTCCGCCTCCTCGACTGCCTCTTCGACCAGCCCGGCGGCAATGCCGTCGTCTTCAGCGGCTACGCGCGCCGCGTGCTCGTCCGCGGCTGCCACATCCGCGATCCCGGAGCCAGCGGTGTGGTGTTTGTCGGTCTTCCCTCCGCCGTCCGCGATCCGCTCTTCGAATACAAGCAGACGCAGGATCTGGCAAAGATCGACCGCACGCCGGGTCCGCGTTCGGACGATTATCCGTCTGATTCCGCCGTGGAAGATTGCCTCATCACCGGCGTAGGCCGGGTCGAGCGCCAGGCCGCCGGGGTCCAGATCTCGATGTCCGCGCGCATCCGCGTCGCCGACACGTCGATCTACGATTGCTCCCGCGCCGGCCTCAACATCGGCGACGGCACCTGGGGCGGGCACGTGATCGAAGGCTGCGACGTGTTCGATACCGTTCTCGAAACCCACGACCATGGCTCCTTCAACTCCTGGGGCCGCGACCGCTACTGGTCCTCCAAGCACCGCGAGATCTCCGAACCTGCCGTCAAAGCCGACCCCGCGCTCCCGTTTCTCGACGCCGTCGAGACCACCGTCATCCGCTACAGCCGGTGGCGCTGCGACCACGGCTGGGCCATCGACCTCGACGACGGTTCGTCCAACTACGACATCCACCACAACCTCCTGCTCGCCGGCGGCCTCAAGCTCCGCGAAGGCTACCGCCGCCGCGCCTGGAACAACGTCATCGTCAACAACGGCCTCCATCCCCACGTATGGTTCGATGGGGCCGATGACCGCTTCTACGCGAACATCGTCATGGCCTCCCATGCCCCGGTGCGCTTGCCGAAGGGGTGGGGCGTCGGCGTGGACCGCAATCTCTTCGACTCCCCGGCCGACCTCGAAAAGCACCGCGCCTCCGGCGCCGACCTCCGCTCCATCGTCGGCGATCCGCGCTTCCTCGACCCGGCCGCCGGAGATTTCCGCGTCGCGGAGAATTCCCCCGCGCTCGCCCTCGGCTTCGAGAATTTTCCGATGGATCGCTTCGGCGTGAAGAAGCCTTCGCTCCGCGCCATCGCCCGCACCCCAGTCATTCCCGCGCTGATCGCGCCTCCGGCCCCCGCCGCCGCGGCCGCCGCCCCGTCGGAGCGCCGCGCCGTCTGGCTTGACGCCTCCGTGCGCGCTTTGAGCGGGGAGGAGTTTTCCGCCTTCGGCGTAAGCCGCGAATCCGGCGGCGTGCACGTGCTTTCCGTTCCCCCCGGCTCGCCGGGCGCGCGGCTGGGCCTCCGCCCGGGCGACCTCGTCCAACGCGTCGGGGAACGACCGATCGTCACGCTCGACGACCTTCTCGGCGCGCCCGCCCCCGCGCCCGGTGTCCTCGTCCACGTTATCCGCGATCAGCAACCCCGCGTTCTCACCGTCCCATCGCATGGCCTCCACCCGTAGATTTCTGCTGTCGCTCTCCCTCGCGTTGGTCCACGTGTCCGCGCTCTTCGGCGAGCCCGCCGTGGCCGCCGCGCCCGCGCGTCCCAATCTCCTCTTCATCCTCTCCGACGACCAGCGCTGGGACGCCCTCGGTTGCGTCGGAGACCCCGCCCTGCAAACGCCGCATCTCGACACCCTCGCCGCGCGCGGCCGCCTTTTCCAAAACCACTTCGTCACCACCCCGATCTGCTCCGTCAGCCGCACCTCCATCTTCACCGGCCAATACCTCCGCCGCCACGGCATCGGCGATTTTAAGCGCACCCTCCCTCCCGCCCGCTGGGCCGAGACCTACCCGCTCCTGCTCCGTGCCGCCGGTTACCACACCGGCTTCATCGGCAAATTCGGCGTCGGCGGTCGCCCCGCCATCCAAGCCCGCGCCGCCGACTACGACTTCTGGCGCGGCCTCACCGGCCAGGGCGGCGAACACTTTATCACGCCAAACGACGCCACCAAGACCCACGCCACCGCCCGCCAGGGCGATCAGTCTCTCGAGTTTCTGCGCACCGCCCCCGCCGACCGTCCCTTCTGTCTTTCGATCAGTTTCATGGCCCCCCACGCCCGCGACGGCCAACCCCGCGAATTCGAGCCCGACCGCCGCGACGAGTCCCTTTACCGCGACGTCACCTTCCGCCGCCCCGCCACCGCGTCCGACGAGTTTTTCCGCGCCCTCCCCTCCTTCGTCCAGACTTCCGAAGGCCGCCGCCGCTGGACTTCCCGCTTCTCCACCGAGGACCAGTTTCAAGCCACCCTGCGCGACTACTACCGTCTCGTCACCGGAATGGACCGAGAGGTCGGCCGCCTCGTGGCCGAACTCGAACGCCTCGGCCAACTGGACAACACCGTCATCATTTTCACTTCCGACAACGGCTTCAGTCTCGGTGACCGCGGTCTCGCCGACAAATGGCTCATGTATGACGAGAGCATCCGCGCCCCGCTCATCATCCTCGATCCCCGCACGCCCGCCGCCCTGCGCGGCACCCGCGTCGAGTCCATGTCGCTCAACCTCGACCTCGCGCCCACCCTGCTCGACTACGCCGGCATCCCCGCCCCGCCCGCCATGCAGGGCCGCAGCCTCCGACCGCTCATCGCCTCCGCCACCGCGCCCGCCGACTGGCGCGACGAGTTCTTCTTCGAGCACCATTTCGCGCCCGAGATCATCCCGCCGAGCGAGGGCGTCCGCACCACCCGCTGGGCCTACCTCCGCTGGCTCGCCCCCAACCCCGAACTGGAAGAACTCTACGACCTCGCCGCCGACCCGCTCCAGACCCGCAATCTCGCCGCCGACCCCACCCACCAGGACGTGCTCGCTCGCCTCCGCGCAGCCCGCCTCGCCTACACCACGAGCCTCCGCTGACCCGCCCCGCGCTCCGCATGACTTCGCTGAGTCATCTCCCGCCCACCGCCCTCACCCTCTGGTATCGAACCCCGGGCGCACCCACTCTCATGGAAGCCCTCCCGGTGGGCAACGGCCGCCTCGGCGCGCTCGTCGCCGGCGGCGTCGCCCGCGAGCGCATCGCCCTCAGCGAACAAACCGTCTGGTCCGGCGGCCCGCACGATTTCGACAATCCCGCCGCCCTCTCCGGCCTGGCCGAGTCCCGCCGCCTGCTCTTTGCCGGCCGCTACGCCGAGGCCGACGCCCTCATCCGCCAAAAACTCGTCTGCAAGTGGGGCCCCGAGGTCATGGACTACTTCGGCAACTTCCAAACCCTCGGCTTCCTCGACCTTGCCTTCGCTAACCACGAGGAAACCCCGTCCGACTACCGCCGCGAACTCGACCTCGCCACCGCCGCCGCTCGCGT
>CAMCHD010000110.1 GCA_945874545.1 Akkermansia muciniphila
CCCTCGGATTCTCCACCACGGGTTATGTCCTCGACGGCGCGCAGGTGCTGACCCTGAACGGAACCGCGCCGGCCATCAACGTCGCCTCGGGCGTGGCCGTCACCCTCGGCAACAACACTCCTTTTCAACTGGCCGGATCGGCGGGCCTGCTGAAAACCGGCGCCGGCACCGTGACGGTGAACAGCTCGATCGGCCAGGCTTTGACGGGGGGAATCACTGTCAACGCCGGCACGCTGTTGCTTAGCCTCGCCAACCTCGCCACCCCCACCGACCTCTTTCCCGCGACCAATACACTCACGGTCGGAGCCGGCACCTTCACCGTCACGGGCAAGAGCGGTGAGGTCGGCTCCCAGACCTTCGCCAACACCGTCCTCACCAAAGGCAACACCCAGATCCGCGTAGGCAACCCCGCCGGAGCGGCCGCCGGCTCCGTCACTTCACTGAACCTCGGCGTGATCACCCGCTCGGGGCCCGGGTCCGTCGTTCGCCTCAACACCGCCACCGGCGGCTTCGGCACCACCGCTTCCACCCTGGAGAAACTTTACGTCTCCGGCACCACTGCGGGCTGGCTGGCGCCTTGGGCTTTCTCGGGCGATAACGTCACTAACTCGCCCCGCTTCGCCTATGCCGATGCAAATGGCCAGATTCTCTTGGTCAACGGTCTCAGCGGCGGCACGAACATGGCCAGCGTCACCAACCCGGCCTCCGTCTACACCGTCACGGGCACTCAAAATCTGGTCGGCCCGGTCACCGCCCTCGGCATCCAAAGCAACGGAGCATCCACATACAATCTCGGGGCGAACACCGTCTCCATCGGTGCGTTCATGGCGATCCCCAACAACACCGCCACCAATTTTAACACCACCGGCGGCGGCACCATCCAGATCAACTCCGGCAACGAACTTTTTACCACCGGTCTGGGCACGATCAACTTCAACGTCCCGGTCGTGGATAATCCCGGCAACGCCTCCCACCTCACCCACGTGGGCGCCGGCACCTTGAACCTGGCGGCGGTCAACACCTACACCGGCGAGACCAACGTGATCGGCGGCCGCCTGACCGTGACCGAGACCGGTTCGATCAATACCTCAAGCGGCGTGTTCGTGAACGCGGGCATCTTCCGCCAGATGAATTTCAACGACGCCCTGACCACCCCGGTCACGCTGCAAGGCGGTCGGGTCGAGGGCTACGGGAATCTGACCGACCTCACCGTCACCAATCTCGCGGCCAACACCATCGCGAACCTGAGCACCTCGACCGCGCCGCTGACCATCGCGAACGTCACTTTCCAGGGCGCGGCCACCCTGGCACCCGCGCTCAGCACCGACCCCGTCGCCCTTCCGCTGAGCGTCACGGGCACCGTCACCACCACGCCCGCCGCCGGCAAGGTCTCGATCAATCCGGTCGCCCCCGGCGGCGCTTGGCTGGACGGCAGCACCACCTACAAGGTCCTGAGCTACGGCAGCCTGAACGGCACCCTTTCCGATTTTGTCGTCGGCACGCCCTCCCCCGCGTTCAGCGCCCGCCAGGCCGCGACCCTCGCCGACGAGGGCGGGCTGATCACCCTCACGGTCAGCGGCGACAAAGCCGTGTGGACCGGCGCCGCCGGCCCGGATTGGACCACCTCGACCATCGCCGCTCCCTTTAACTGGCGCACCCAGACCGGCGGCGTAGACACCCAGTTCATCTCGGGCGACGACGTCGTGTTCGACGACACCGCGACCACGACCGGCGTGCTGATCTCGGACGCCTCGGTGGCGGCCACGAACATCTTGGTGAACAACGCGACCAAGGACTTCGTCATCTCCGCCAACGCCGACTTCGGACTCACCAGCGGCGTCTTGCTCAAAACCGGCGCCGGGCGCCTGACCCTCGGCGGCACCAACACCCGCACCGGTCTCACCACCGTGAGCGAAGGCACCCTGGCGCTCGGCAGCTCCACCGCGTTCCAAAGCACCGGTTCCATCGTCCTCGGCACCTCCGCCGTCACCCCCTCCGGCACCACGACCTTCGACCTCAACGGTCACTCGGCCCGGGTCGTGAACCTGACCGTCGCCGCCACCCCCACCACCACCCAGACGATCACCAACACCGGCGCGGGCATCGGAACCGATACGCTCACCATCGTGACCCCGACCGCCGGCTTCTCCGGGCTCATCACCGACGGTCTCACCCGCAAGACCGCCCTCGCCCTCGGCGTGGGACACATCCCCGGCAACGTGAACAATACGTTCTCGGGCGGCTATACCCTGTTCGGCGCCCAAGGCGGAGGCATCGCCACCGGCGCACGCATCAGCCCCACCGTGGCGGGCAATCCGGTCTACACCGGGAGCACCCTGACCAGCAGCCCCTTCGGCACCGGACCGATCGCCATCGGACTAAACCCCTCGGACAAGGCCCAGATTTATTTCAACGTCGATGGCACCACGATCGGAAACGATCTGATCATCAACTCCGCGCTCGGTTCCGACACCGGCAGCGCCCTTCGTGTCGAGGGTTTGAATACGACGGTCAACGGATCCGTTCTGCTGAATCAGGATTCCTTGAGCATCGCCCACAACGGCCAGTTTTCCGGCGGCACCGGCGGCGCGGTCACCTTCCACGGCCCCATCACCTCCGCCGAGAGCGCCCCCGCCGCCGGTCTCCGGGCGAACCAAGCCAACGTCAGCACCACCAAACAGCTGATCGTCACCCTGGCCAACACCACCGGCACGCCGAACGCCTACAACGGCAACACCACGTTCACCGGCGCGAATGTTTACCTCAAACTCGGGGCGGCCGAACAGATCCCCGACGGCGAGGGCCGCGGCAATGTCGTCCTCACCGGAGCCACCTTGGACCTGAACGGCTTCGCCGAGACCATCAACGGCCTGTCCGGCACCGGCTTCGTGGAGAACATCGCCGGCACCGCCGCCTCGACGCTGGTGCTCGGCGCCGGCAATGCGACCGCGGCCGACTTTTCCGGCCGCATTTTTGACGGACGCGACCCCTCGGTCCCCACCACCAGCGTCGAGAAGATCGGGACCGGCACCCAGATCCTTTCCAACAACCAGCTCTACACCGGCACCACCACCATCTCGGCCGGCACGCTGCAACTGGGCAACGGCGGCACCACCGGCGGCCTCGCCCCCGCGAGCGCCATCGTGAACGCGGGCACCCTGGCCTTTAACCGGTCGAACGCCGTCGTCCAGGGCGTCGATTTCTCCGGTGCTCCCCTGACCGGCACCGGCGGCCTGACCAAACTCGGCTCCGGCAGCCTGACCCTGAACGCGGCCAACACCTACTCCGGCCCCACGCTCATTTCCGCCGGCACCCTGATCGCCGATGGCGCCGCCAGTTTCGGGGCCACCACGCTCACCCTCGCCACCGGCGCCACCCTCGATCTCGCCACGCTGAGCGCCAGCGAGCTCACCCTTTCCGGCGGCCTCGGCGGCAGCGGCACCGTCAACGCCCCGGGGAAGACCGTCGCTCTCGGCGTCACCTTCACCCCCGGCGCGCTGGCCGTCACCGGAAACCTCACCCTCGGCCCCGGCACCGCCACCACCCTGCTGACCACCGACTCCCCGTCGACCAGTTCCGCCGTCACGGTCAGCGGCGCGATCGTGAACGCAGGAACCTTGGCGATCAACGCCGACACCGGCTTCGCCTTTGCCGCCGGCCAGTCGTTCACTTTCGCCACCGCCGCAAGCACCACCCGGGGTTTCACCGCCGTCACGGTGGACTCGGTCAGCCTCGGCTCTTCGCCCGGTGGCGTCTGGACCGGCTCGGCCCTAGGGCTATCGTATTCCTATGACGAGAACACCGCTACGCTCACCGTGGCAAACGGGGTTACTCTGACGCCCTTGCAACAGTGGCGCCTGACCAACCTCGGCGACTCGGAAAACACCGGCGACGCGGCGGACACTTTCGACAAGGACGGCGACGGCGTGGTGAACCTGCTCGAATACGCCCTCGGCGGCAACCCGAACATCCCGGACCGATCCATCCTCCCGACCACGGCCGGCAATCCTCTCTCGATCTCGTTCACTCGAATCGACGACGCCGGCATCACCTACAGCGTCGAGGCGAGCTCCACGCTGGCCCCGGATTCCTGGACCTCGATCTACACCAGCAGCGGCACCGCCGGCGCCGTCACGGTGCCCGCCCCCGTGCCGATGGTCGGCAACCGCAGTTTCCTGCGTCTCCGCGTTACCACCAACTAACGCCCTTCACCCCGGCCGGCCGCGAGGCCGGCCGGGTCATTTGCCTCGTCCCCTTCGTCCAAAGCCACCCGCCCCCCCTGGAGGTCCCCCGTTTTTATCCACCGCTCCCGCCATGAACCACAATCGTTCCACCCGTAATCTGGCGTTCACCCTGATTGAACTCCTCACCGTCATCGCGATCATCGGCGTTCTCGCCGCCATCCTCATTCCCACGGTCGGTGCTGTGCGAAAAACCGCGATCAAGGCACAATGCGCCAGCAATCTGCACCAGATGGGCACCGCTTTGAATTTGTATCGGAACGACAACAAGGACCGCCTGCCCAACGGCACCACCCCGAACCCCCGCCTACAGTGGATCGGCACCACGCTGGCGGGCGATCTGATGCGCTACGGCATGACCTGGGAGATGTTTTTCTGTCGCGGCAACCAGGCCTACAGCGACGCGCAGATGACCGAGGCGAATCGCTTAAAGGTGATCAACAACCCGGGCGACACCATCGCCATCGGCTACATCTACCTGCCCGGCACCACCTACAACGCCACCGATCAATACGGGCGCACAGTGATCTCGAAATACAAGGAGACCAAAGGCTCCAAAATCACCTACCGCCTGGTCGGGGCGGATTTGAACCGCAAATTCAACGATCTCTGGGACGGTGGGACCAACCACAGCTCCAACAATTTCCCGATCGGGGGCAACCACCTCTACATCGACGGCGCGGTGCGTTGGCATCCAGGCAGCGCGTTCAGCGCCCGTCCCGCGATGGCGGGCGATAGCAGCGAATACTACTTCCTCACCGAGGACAAATAAAGGCGCGCCCCAAGCCCACGCCCGCCTCGCGCGCTCCCCCACCGGGAGCGCGTTTTTGTTTTCTCTCCCTCGCCGTCCCCCCGCCTCCACCGCAATCAAACAGCCGCGCAAAACAAAAAATTCCGCCCTTGTATTTAATGATAAATCAAATTTGATTTTCCGGTCCTTCCCCGCTCCCCTCGCATCCCCTGTCGAAAGTTCGGCTCGATCGCCGCGAAGCTCGCGCTGCCTCGACTGCCGCCTTTTCCATCGCCCCCACCAGGCCCCCCAAACACGTCGTCCGTGCCTCGTTTCCTTAGCCGCCTCCCCGCTCCTCTGCTGATCGCCCTGATTTCGGCGCTGGCCCTGACCTTGTTGTGGCTGCTTTCCCCGTCCCGTTCGGTCGAAAAAAGTTCCGCCGGCGTGGTCGAGATCACCTACATGGGGCCGAACGGCGCCGTCTCCGGCTACCTCGACGACGCCATCCGCGCCTTCGAGGCCGAGAGCCGCGCCGCCCACGCCGCCGATCCGTCCAAGCCGATCTATCGCGTGATCAGCGGCCAGAACGCCTCGCGCGCGATGACCGAGGACCCCACGCGTTTTCTTCTCAGCGTCGCCGGAGGCACCCCGCCGGACGTCATCTATTTCGACCGGTTCGCCGTCGCCGAGTGGAGCGCCCGTGACGCCTTCACCGACCTCGCCCCGCTCCTCGCCCGCGACCTCGCCGAGGGCCACCCCGACGCCATCAAACGCGAGGACTACTACCCCCCCACCTGGGACGAGAGCGTCTTCACCCATCCCGTCACCGGCCGCACCGGGGTCTACGGCATTCCCGACGCCTTCGAGTCGCGCGCCTTGATCTACAACAAGGACTGGCTCAAACGCGCCGGTTATGTGGACGCCGGAGGCGAGGCCCGACCGCCCCGCACCTGGGAAGAACTGGAGGAGATGGGCCTCGCCCTCACCGAGCGCGACGAGGCCGGCCGTATCCGCCGCCTCGGTTTCGCGCCCCACATCGGCGCGGATATGCCCTACCTCTACGGCTGGCAAAACGGCGGCTCCCTGCTCAGTCCGGATGGGCGCCGGATCACCCTGAACACCCCGCCCTTTGTCGAGGCGCTCGACTGGACCACCCGCTTTCTCGAACGCCTCGGCGGGGTGAAAAACGTCGAGGCCTTCATCACCACCGACCAGGGCGGCGATCTGGATCCCTTGGTCATCGGCCGCGTCGCCATGAAGTCCGACGGCTTTTGGGCCATCCAGTGGACGCTCTCCCAATACGGCGACCGGGTGGACTACGGCGTCGCGCCCTCCCCCATGCCCGCCGCAGCCCTCGCCGCCGGCCGCCCGTCCGTCGGCTGGATCGGAGGTTGGTGCTACGCCATCCCCGCCGCCGCCGCCCATCCCGGCCCCGCCTGGGAACTCATCCGCTTCCTCGCCTCGCCCCGCGCCCGGCAAATCATGGTCGAGAGCCAGCGCCTGACCGCCGAGAGCCAGGGCCGCACCTTCGTGCCCGCCCAGTCCGCCCACCGCGTCGTCAACGAGGCGAATTTCGAGCGCTACATCTACCAAAACCCGGCCGTAAGCCCAAAGCTCAAGGCTGCGGTGAAAACCTTCAACGACGTGGTGGCCGACTCGCGTTTTCGGCCCGCCACCCCGGTGGGGATGATGCTGTTCAACGAGGCCATGAGCGCCAAGGACGCGGCCAACTACCAGACGCTCTCCGCCCAAGCCGCCCTCGACCGCGCCACCAATAACAGCCAGCGCGAGCTCGACCGCGCCCTCGCCCCGCCGCGCGGCGGCCCGGTCGACTGGAACTACTTCGGCTGGCTCTACGGCGCCCTGCTGCTCGCCACCGCCTGGGTGCTCTACACCTGGGATACGTCCGGCTACTGGCGCGGGCGCATGCACCGTCTGCTCTCGGCCGTCGGCCTGTCCCGTTCGGCCGAGCAGGGCGGCGTGCTCGAGGGCGCGGGCGGTGGGTTTTTCCGCCGCCAGTGGCTCGGCGGCTTCCTCTGCGCCACCCCGTGGATCCTCGGTTTCATCGTGTTCACCGGCGGCCCCATCCTGTTCTCCATCATCATCAGTTTTTCCGATTACGACATCCTTCGCCCCGCCACCTGGGCCGGCGCGGCCAACTACACGCGTATGTTCACCGGCGACGATCTCTTCGCCGTCTCCATCGGCAACACCGCCTTCATGATGCTGGGCATCCCGCTCGGGATGGCGGTCAGCCTGGGCATCGCCCTCCTGCTCAACGTCGAGATCAAGGGCGTAGCCGTCTGGCGAACGTTTTTCTACCTGCCGTCCATCGTGCCCGCCGTCGCCTCCAGCATCCTCTGGATCTGGATTTTCAACCCCCAGAGCGGCCTGCTGAACAACTTCCTCGGCGCCTTCGGCATCCACGGTCCCAACTGGCTCCAGGACCCGCAGACCGCCAAGTCCGCCCTCATCCTCATGGGCCTCTGGGGCGCGGGCGGCGGCATGTTGATCTGGCTCGCCGGCCTGAAGGGCATCTCCGAGAGCTACTACGAGGCCGCCCGTATCGACGGAGCCACTACCTGGCAGCAGTTCACCCGCATCACCCTGCCCATGCTTTCGCCCTACATTTTCTTCAACCTCATCATGGGCGTGATCGGCACCCTCCAGGTGTTTTCCCAGGCCTTCATCATGACCCAGGGCGGACCGGTGGACTCCACCCTTTTCTACGCCTACCACCTTTTTAACCACGCCTTCCGCTTCCTCAACATGGGCTACGCCTCCGCCCTCGCCTGGGTGCTCGTGCTCGTGGTCCTCGCCCTGACAGTTCTCCAATTCAAACTCTCCAAACGCTGGGTCCACTATGAAGGCGACTAAACCCGTCTCGTCCTCCTCCCGCTTCGCCGGGGCGCGCGGCGAGAGCCTCTGGCGCAGCCTGTGGATCTACGCGCTGCTCGTCACGGGCTCCGTGGTGTTCATGTGGCCCTTCGTCTGGATGGCGACCGCCTCGATCAAACTCGATCGCGAGCTCTTTTCCGAGGACGGCGGCCTGCTCCCGCTGCAACCCGTCCCGCGCGTCCAGTCGCCCTACCTCGAGACCCGCGCCCTCGCCGATTTCGAGCACCCCGACCTCGCCCGCGTGCGGCCGCTGCTTGAAGCCGACCTGCACACCAGGGAAATCGCCTGGCCCGAGGGTATCGAGGCGCGCGAAGCCGTGTCCCACCTCGCCGTTGCCCTTTTCCGTCGCACCGCCCGGCTCGCCCCCGCCGCCTGGTGGCGACTCCCTCCCGCCGAGTTGGAAAAAAACCTGCTCGGTCTCGTCACACCCTCGATGCTTGAGTCCGAACGGGCCGCGCTGCTCCGCGGCTTGGTCATCGGCCGGGTCGCCGCCCGGTCCTACGATTTGCAGGAGGAAATCCTGGTCGCCCCCGCCGACCTCGAGCGGGCGTGGAAAATCACCGGTCCCGCCCGCGCCCGTTTCCTCCCCGCGACCGCCGGCCACGCCGAGGGCCGCGCCCTCGCCTACGACTTCTCGTCCGGCGACCGCTTCACCCTCGCCGCCGATCTCACCACCACCCTCGACCTCAGCCGACTGCACCGCCTGCAGTTTTTCCTAAGACCCGACGACAGCTGGCACGCGCTCGATCTTGTGGTCGAAATGAAGGGCAAACGTTTCCGCGCCGAACGCCCGGCCACCCTTTTCGACTCCACCTGGATGACCGTAACCTGGCAGGAGCCCGGCCCCGACGACCTCACCAATCAGCAGAAAAACTGGATCCTCCTGCGAGAGTCCGGCGCCGACCCGAGCTACGAAAGTCGTCCGGGCCACCTGCGCGTCGCTCTCGAGGTCCGGCAGCGCGGCGTGCTCGCGGCCTGGTGGGCCAAGATCACCCGCAATTACCTCATCGTGATGGAGCACATCCCCTTCGGTCGCTACGTCGCCACCAGCCTCTACCTCGTCTTCCTTCAAATCATCTGCACCCTCTTCAGTTGCTCGATCGTCGCCTACAGTTTTTCCCGCCTGCGCTGGCCGGGACGTGGCGCGTGCCTGCTGATCATGCTAGGCACCATGATGCTCCCCGGGCAGGTGACCATGATCCCCCAGTTCCTCATCATCCGCGACCTCGGTTGGTATAACACACTGCTGCCGCTCTGGGCCCCCAGCCTCACCGCCAACGCCTTTAATGTTTTCCTGCTTTACCAGTTCATGCGCGGCATCCCGCGAGACCTCGAAGACGCCGCCCGCATCGATGGCTGCGGCGTCCTCCGCATCTACTGGCACGTCATGATGCCCATGATCCGCCCCAGCCTCACCGTCATCGGCATCTTCACCTTCATGGGCGTGTGGAACGACTTCATGGGGCCGCTCATCTACCTCCAGGACCAGCGCCTCTACCCGCTCTCCCTCGGCCTCTACGCGTTGAACGTGCAGGCCACCGCCAACGGTGGCAACAGCATGGCCATGATGATGGCCGGCTCCCTCCTCATGACTCTCCCGGTCATCGCCATCTTCTTCCTCGGCCAACGCTACTTCATCCGCGGCATCACCCTCACCGGCATGAAGGGCTGAGCCCCCCGAAACCCTGCTTAAACCGCAAACCCTGTCCGGCTCGGCGCACTAGATTCACCGCGCACGGATACAGCCGCGTGAAGTCCTTTCGTCAGATAGAACCCACTTTAGACCGGTCCATAAATTCGTTTTCCATCAGGAGTTTATGGATATTTACATTTATTTCAGCGCTCTATGTCTAACGTTTTTAGTTGATTTATTGTTAAATTTCTCAAAAAAATCCCCCTGCTTTGCCCCTCGTCTACCCTTAACATGGCATTTCTGTCTTAGCCGAAACTTGTTGTCGCTCCCGCATGATTTAGTAATAAATCATCTATTGCAATTTTCCGCTCTTCCACACCCATATGAATCCTACCCCACATCTCCGCTCCGCACTCACAGCCGCCTTGCTTTCCGCGTTCGCCGCCCTCCCGACCGGATGGGCCGCCGATTCCACGTGGTCGCAAAACAGTGCGGGAACCTTTTCCACTCCGGGCAACTGGAGCGCCGGCGTCCCGGGAGACGCCTCCGGAAGCGCGAGTTCGGACGTCGCCACCTTTATCCGCTCCACGATTACGGCGAGCCGTTTAGTCACCTTGGATTCTTCCCGGAATCTTGCCGGCATCACGTTGGACAACGACAACACCTCCAGTTTTGCCTATCAAATCGGTGGCTCATCTTTTGGTGGCGCCACCACCGGCACGCTCACTCTGTCCCCGAACGCTCAGATATTGGTCACCGGCAGCGGCTCGACCAATAGCACCCATGGCCTCGACGCCAATATGGTGCTCAGCGGCAAAGCCTCCATCATAAATAACTTCAGCACCAGCATCTTTCAGTTCGGCAATAGCGGGGGCACCTCGGCCAATACGGTGACGACCGGGACAGGTCTCGGCGCCGTCGATTTGGTTCTGGGCGGCACCAGCACAGGATCGAACCTGATGTCGATGCGCCTCAGCCAAGATACCGACAGCACTCTCCGACTCGTCAAGGAAGGCGCTGGTTTTTGGCAGATTAACGGCAAGTCTACCGGAACCCAGGGCCTGACTGGCGGCCTGCTCGTTCGCGAAGGGTCCGTATCGATCGGGCGCAATAGCGCCTTGTCCATCGGCACGGGCACCGTCGTCCTCGGTGACAATACCACCCCCTCGGGTGACATCAGCTTCACTACGGGCTCAGGAGTTACCCTCACCAACAACTTTACCATCGCAGCTTCCAACGCGAACAACGTGATCATCGAGCGTCTCGGCACCGGTGGCCAAAGTATCTACCAAGGAACTATCACTTTGGAGCGGGATCTTGTTTTGCGTCAACGGACGACCGGAACTGCGCAAAACCTCAACATAGCATCTGGCAGCGTCCTAACGGGCACCGGTAACGTGATCATCGACACCACTCTCGCGAACGCCACGGGCGCGGTGATTCTCGGTGGTGGGAGTTTTTCCGGAGCCGGTAGCATAAACATGAACGGCAAGATCATCAATCAGAGTTCCACCGGTGCCGCTGGCTTGAACATCACAGGCAAAGTCCTGAGCAACGTCACTGAGATCGTCCAAAACAGCACCACATCCTTGATGACGATCTCCCATGCTTCCAACACCTTCGGCAAGACCACCGTCAGCGCCGGCACCATTTCCGTCAGCGGCACCGGAGTCCTCGGCACCGGCGACGTCACCGTCGCCAATGGTGCCACCCTCACGCTTGGCAATGTCGCCGGCCTGCAGGACACCTCCACCCTGTTCTTCGGCAGCACTTCAACCATCAACCTGAACTTCTCGGGCACCGAAACGGTAAACATGCTGGCCTCCATTGGCGGTTCCTACGCCGCACCGGCCACCTACAGCGCCGCCCAGCTCAACACCCTCTTCGGCGGCAGCGTGTTCTCTGGCACCGGCTCCCTGCTCGTCCTCGCCGCCATTCCCGAGCCCTCCAGCTTCGTCGCCCTCGCCGGCCTCGGCGTGCTCGCCCTCGCCGCCA
>CAMCHD010000111.1 GCA_945874545.1 Akkermansia muciniphila
CCGGAGCGCCTCCTCGGTGTCCGGACACGCCACCACCAAAGCCCCCGCATCGGTCAGCAAAAGCGAAAACAAACTGCGCAACCGGGGCTCCGGGATGCAGACGATGACGTTCGGAATCATAAAAAATCAAATCTGCTAAAAAAGTGTAAACGCAACTTAGGCATTGGTTACCGAGCCCCACCCAGGGCTCGGTAAATAGGCTGAGGCAATCAGTAGGCTCGGCCCCGATACATCCGCACCGAGGGTTTTGTTCCCGACGGGACGGCCTCGGGCGGGGCGGCGACCACCGCCGGCGCGGTCGCCACGGGGACCGGGGCCGGCGCCGGGGCCGGCGGCAACGGATATTTGACCGTGGACGCCGCGACCGGGGCGGCGACGGTCACCGGCGCGGGAGGATTCGAAGGCGCCGCCGCCGGCGCCGCCGCGCGCGCGACGTTGTCCAGCTGGGCGATGACCGCCGGGGTGAGGTGCTTCAGGGTCATGTTGGTGACCATGCGGGTGGAGGCCAGATTGGCCTTTTCGCCGCCGAGAATCACCATGACGTGTTTATCGGTCCGGCGCAGCAGCAGCCAACGCTCGCTAAACTTCAGCATGTAGTCGTCGCAGGGCAGGAAGTTCTCATCCATCGTCTCATACATCGCGACGATGCGCCGCTGGGCGTCGGCAAAGAGCTCGGTGGAGTAAAACGAGGGCAGACGATTTAAATACATGCGGCCTTCCGTGCTGAAGAGGCAGACGCCCTCGATGCCGGGCAGGTCCAGAATGTTGTCAAAAAGTTTGGAGATTTCCATGGCGTTAAACGGTTGAGGTTACATCGCGGCCAGAGCCTGCCGCACCACCGCGACAGTTTCATTCACCCGGGCCCGGGAGTTGAGGATCACCCCGACGGCCCCGCCCTTGTGCGGCACACAAATCACGGTGAGCGATTTACCCTGGATCTGCGCCTCCTGGAAGTCCTCCAGCCCGAACGAGTCGCCGATCAAGGTGGCGACCTGCTGGAAGTAGACCAGGACATTGGCGAGGACATCGACTTCGTTGCCCTCCTGCACGATCACGTCTCCGGCATCGGAACATTGCACATAGCCCAGGACGTTCGGCGACTGCATGATTTGCTGCACGGGTGAGTTGGACATGGTGGGAATGTAGCTCGTCGTTGCGTTCATAAGGTCCCTTCCAATCTACGCATACACCATGCCAGACCTCCAAAAAATGCATTCATGCGGGAGGCCGCCGCCGCCGGATCGTAACAATGACCCGCCCAGGACGACACCGGAGGCGAACTACGGGGGTTTTACCTTTTGACACCCCCGGGCATGCCAATTGCATGACGCCCAGAAATATCCGCGCCCGCCGCTCCCCCCAAACCGTCCCCATGTCCTCTTTCCTCGGCTACTTTTCCAACGACATCGGCATCGACCTCGGCACCGCCAACACCCTCGTCTACGTAAAGGACAAGGGTATCGTCCTGCGCGAACCCTCGGTGGTGGCGCTGGATACGCAAACACGCAAAGTGCGCGCGGTCGGCGACGAGGCCAAGAAGATGCTTGGCCGCACCCCGGGCAATATCACCGCCATACGCCCGATGAAAGACGGCGTGATCGCCGACTTCGACGTCACCGAGGCGATGTTGCGCTATTTTATCCGCAAGGTGCACAACAACGCCCTGCGGGTGAATCCGCGCGTGGTCATCGCCATCCCGTCCGGCATCACCGAGGTGGAAAAACGCGCGGTGAAAGACTCCGCCACCCACGCCGGCGCACGTGACGTGATCACCATCCCCGAGCCCATGGCCGCCGCCATCGGCGTGGGCCTGCCGATCGACGAACCGGCCGCGAACATGATCGTCGACATCGGCGGTGGCACGACCGAGATCGCGATCATCTCCCTTTCCGGCATCGTGTTCAGCAAGTCCATCCGCGTCGCCGGCGACGAGCTGGACAGCGCGATCGTGAACTACATGAAGCGCGCCTACAACCTGCTGATCGGCGAACGCACGGCCGAGGAGATCAAGGTGCGCGTCGGCTCCGCCTACCCGCTCGACGAGGAGCTGACCATGGAGGTGAAGGGCCGCGATTCCGTGGCCGGCCTGCCCAAGACCATCCACATCACTTCCCAGGAAATCCGCGAGGCCCTGAGCGACCCGATCTCGTCGATCGTCGACGCCGTCCGCTCCACCCTCGAACGCTGCCCGCCCGAGCTGTCGGCCGACCTGGTGGACCGCGGTTTTGTGATGGCCGGCGGCGGCGCCCTGATCCGCGGCATCGACCGCCTGCTTTCGGAAAAAACCGGCCTGCCCGTGATCGTGGCCGACGACCCCCTTTCCGCCGTCGCGAACGGCACCGGAGCCGTCCTGGACGACCTGAACTGGGTCCTGCAAAACGTCTGACCACGCCCGCCCGCCCGGCGCCGGCCCGGGCCGGCGCCGCCTCCCCTCCCCTCCTCGGAACTCCGCCCCCGCTCCGTGCCGCGCTTCGACCAGGCCCGCCCCTTCCTCACCCTCGGGATCGTCTTGCTGGCCTGGCTCGTCCTGCCCGCCGCCGTGAAACGGGTCGCACGCCTGAGTTTCTACGAGTTCCAGGCCCCGACCGATGTCGCCGCCTCCTACGCCCGCGACCTGCAGGAGTTCTGGTCGCAAAAAACCCGCACGAAAAACGAGGTGATCGAGGCCGCGCGGGACCTCGCCCGGCTGAACGCATCCTACGAGCTCCGCCTGCAGGACGACGCCCGCCTGCGGGCGGAGATCGCACGGCTGGAGGAGCTGCTCCGGCTCCCGTCCTACGGTGAATTCCGGGCCGAGCCCGCCCGCGTGGTGCGGCGGGATTTTTCCGCCTGGTGGCAGCGGCTCGTGGTGCGCAAGGGCTCCAACCACGGCCTGCGGGTCGGCTCGCCCGTCATCCACGGCGGCGGCCTGGTGGGGCGCGTCGCCGAGGTCCACGCCCACACCGCGGTGGTGGAGCTGATCAGCGATCCCGCCGTGCGCCTCGCCGCGGTTTTCGACGGCGACGACCGGCCGGTGAGTTTCCAGGGCGGCTCGAACCCGCCCCTGCGCCCCGCCGAGGCCCTGCTCGAATACGTGCCGCTCGACGTCTTCGCCACCCCCGCCTCGCCGCGCCGGCTGGTGACCTCCGGCCTGGGCGGCGTGTATCCACCCGGCCTCTACGTGGGCGAGGTCCGCTCCCTCGAGGCGAGCACGGACGGCTTGTTCAAGACCGGCCGCGCGGTGCTCGATCCCCGCCTCGGGCGGCTCACCGAGGTGACCGTGCTGGTGCCCGTCGACCCCGCGCCGTGATGTTCCGCGACACGCGCCAGGTCCTCGCCCTGCTGGCCTGCGCCGGCGTGCTCGCCGCCGTGCTGGGCCAGCTCAACCACGCCCTCGCGCCGCTCGCGCTCACCGTCTCCGCGCCCGGATTGCTGGTCGCCTTCGCCGCCCTCCGCCTGCCGGCCGGCACCGGGCTGGCGGTCGTTTTCTGCACCGGTCTGTGGCTCGACGCCGCCGCCCCGACGCCCTTCGGCCGGCAGGCCGCGCTGCTCGGGCTGGCCTTTTGTTTTCTGCACAACGCCGCCCGGCGCCTGCCGCGCGAGGAGACGCTGGTCGGGGTCGTGTCCGCCCTGTTCGTGAACCTGGCCCTGTTCGTGGTGCTGGCGGTGGTGGATCTCGGCTCCCTGCCCGACACCCCGTCCGGCGCCCTGCGCCTGCTGGCCGATCTGATCGTGTCTCAGGTCTTCACCACCCTGGTCGGCCCCTGGTTTCTCGCCCTGCAACGCGCCGCGCTGGACCTCGCCGGCGTCCCGCCGCCCGCCGGCGCGCGCCGCCCCGCCTGACCATGGCCTACGCCCCGCGCACCTCCGCGCCGGATCGCCCCGGCTCCATGGTCGAGTCCCACCGCGGCTACGATCCGCGCCTGTGGTTGTTTTACGGCCTGCTGGCCCTGATGCTCGCCGTCCTGGCCGGCGGACTGGCCTACCAGCAGCTGGGGCGCGCCGAGCAGCACCGCGAACGCGAGACGGTGCAGAGCCAGCGCCGCGTGGTGGTGCCGGGGCCGCGGGGCAATCTGTTCGACCGCGAGGGCCGCCTGCTGGTGGGCAACCGCCCCCGCTTCGCCGTGACCCTGAACCTCGACGAGCTGCGCACCGAGTTCCGCCGCGAATACCTGCGCGTGCGCCGGAACTACCGCGAGACGGGCGACAAGGACCTGCCCACCGCCGGTCAGCTCGAGCGCCTCGCCCGGGTGTCGGTGGTCCAAGGCCACCTCCAGACGGTGAATCGTATCCTCGGCGGACGCGAGCGGGTCGACGCGCAGGCGCTGGAACGCCACTACCGCCAGGCCCGCATCCTGCCCTTTGTGTTGCTCGAGGACATCGCGCCCGAGGCCTACGCCCGCCTGCTGGAGCAGTTGCCGGTCAACTCCCCGCTCCAGGTCTACACCGCCTCTACCCGCTTCTACCCGCATGGCCGGCTCGCCGCCCACACCCTGGGCTACACCGCGTCGGACGACGACCTCGCGGTCGACGAGAACCTGCCCGGCGCCGATCTGACCACGTTCAAGATGCGCGGTTCGGTGGGCCGCCAGGGCCTCGAGGCGGCCCTGGACGCCCGCCTCCAGGGCCAGGCCGGCGGGGCGATCTACCGGGTCGATCCCGCCGGCTACCGCCTGCAACCCGCGTTGGAAAAACGCCGGCCGGTGCAGGGCGGCGACGTGGTGACGAGCCTCGATCTCGACCTGCAACGCGCCGCCGAGGCCCAGATGGCGGAGAACGGCCTGGCCGGCGCCGCCGTGGCCCTCGACGTGACGACCGGCGAGGTCCTGGTCCTGGCCAGCCATCCGGACTACGATCTGAACTCGTTCACCCCGCGCCTGACCGAGGCCACCGCCGCCGAGATCAACGCCCGCGGCGCCTGGTTGAACCGCGCCACCCAGGGCCTTTACCCGCCCGGCTCGACGTTTAAGCTGGTGACCGCCCTGGCCGGCCTGCGCTCGGGTCACATCCTGCCCGACTCCGAGGTGGAATGCACCGGGTCCTACCAGGTCGGAGGGCGGGTGTTCGTCTGCAACAATCACCGCGATCGCGGCGTCATCACCCTGCCCCAGGCGATCGAGAAGAGCTGCAACACGTTTTTTTATCATTTTGGCCTGCAAACCGGCATCGAGGCCATCGCGGCCGAGGCGCGCCTGCATGGCCTCGACCAACCCACCGGCCTGGACCTGCCCCACGAGGCCCGCCACATGCTGATCCCCGACCCCGCGTGGAAACAAAGCCGCCGCGGCGACCGCTGGTTTCCCGGCGACACCGCCAACGTGTCGATCGGCCAGGGCGACCTCGCGCTCACCCCGCTGCAAATGGCCTGCCTGGTCGCCTCGCTGGCGCGGGGCGAAACCCTGACCCGGCCCACCCTGCTTCACCGGGACCCGCCGGTGGCGCAGGCGCAGCCGCCCGACGGCCTGCCCCCGGCCGCCCGCGCGGCGGTTTTCGCCGGCATGGAGGCCGTGACCAACACCGGCACCGGCCGCATCCTGCAAACCCCGCGTTTCCGCGTGCCGGGCCTGCGCCTGGCGGGCAAGACCGGCACCGCGCAAAAGGCCACCGCCCAGGGCACGCTGAATTTCGCGTGGTTCGTGGGCTTCGTGCCGGTGGTTAACCCGCGGATCGCGGTGGCGGTGATCGTGGAGGGCGACACCCCGGGCGAGGACGTGGCCGGCGGCCGCTACGCCGCGCCCGTCGCCGGGGCCATTTTTAAGGCCTGGGCGGACAAAAACCTGCCGCCGCCCGAGGCGGATTAGGCGCGGCGCCGGCGGCCCAGCCCAAAGACCAGGACCGCGACACCGGCCAGCGCCGCCGCCGAGCCCGGCTCGGGGATGGCGACGAGGGTGGCGTTGTCGAGGGTCGCGCTGAGGTTTTCCGCGCCGACCACGTCGTCGGCGGTGAAGACCAGGGAGATTTCCTCCACCGCGCCGAGGATCACGGAGAAGCTCTCGGCCGGTCCGGCCTGCTGCGTCCAGCCCGCGCCGGCCGCGTCGAGCGGGACGGTGAAGGAGGCCGGGACCCCGAGGGTGTAGGCGAGAGCGTAGGTCCACTCGTGGCCGGAGACGGAGTCGTAGAGGCGGACGGCCAGCCCATTGACCGTCGCGGCGGCATCGATCGTGAGGTCGAAGTTGAAGGACGCGTAGCCGGCGTAGGAGCCGACGAAGGCGCCGCCCGAGGCCGCGGCGTCGGCGATGGCATCATAGCGGGAATAGTCCTCGGCGGTGAGTGCGAGGCCGCCTTGAAAGTTCTGCTGCACGGCGGAGGTCGTGGCGATAGCGAAGGCGGACCAACCGGCGGAGTCGCCGTCGACGGACCAGGTTTCGGTGTAGGCTTGGGCGGATACGGCGGCGGCGGCGAAGGCGGCGGCGAGGCGGAGGGAGTTGAGTTTCATACGATGCGGGGGACGGGACGTTTGGCAGGGAGGGTGGAAGAAGAAACCGGACCCGTCCGCCGCGCGGGGCACGACGGACGGGGCCGGAGAAGCGCGGGATCAACGCGGGCCGAGCGGCATGGTGCCGACGGTGATTTTCTGGGTGTTGACCGCGGTCTGCACCGAGTTGCGGTAGACGACGTCGGCGTTGGGATCGATGCGCGGATCGGCGGCGAAAAACGCGTTCGCGTCCGAGCGCAGGACCCAGTGGTCGACCTGGGTGCGCGCGCTGGTGACGTCGACGATGGAGAAGCCGTGGAAGTCCAGGTTCACGTCCTTGATCCAGGGATTCAGGCTGGTGATCAGCCCTTCAAACGGCGGGGTGGCGGGGTTGCGCACGTAGCCGCCCATGCCGTCGGAGATGCGCTCCGGCACGTAGGGCAGGCTGGGCGCGCCGATGGCGGCCCCGGAGATCAACTCGTTGACGTTGTCCGAGGTGACCGAGGTGCAGACAAACTCGACCCCGAGGCTGGCCAGGGCGGCGGGGTTGGTGCCGCCGGCCTGGACCTCCGCGCCGTAGGCGACGGGATTGGCCGGGATCTCGGAGGCGAAGGAGGAATGGATGTCGCCGGTGAGGAACACGCAGTTGGGGATGGGCGTGCCCGCGTTTGGCGCGCCGGGCGCGCCGGCGATGACCCCCAGCACGGTGTTGCGCGGGATGTTGTAGCCGTCCCACGAGTCGACGTTCAGCGGGCGGAAATTATTGTCCGTCACGGAGATTCCGTAGAGCCCCTGGATCAGCCCGGCGGCGTTGGGATCGATGCTGTTGACCAGGGCGTTGTTGACCTGCACCGGGGCGATTTGCACCGAGTTGCCGAAAAAGCGCCAGGTGGTGGGCACGCTGAGGCTGGCGACCAGTTGGCCGACGGTCCACGCGGTCTGGGCCGCCCCGAGCATGGTGGCGGTCGGGGAGTTGATGGTCGCGACGTCGTCCGAGGCGCCCGGCTGCACGGTGCGGTAGGAACGCAGGTCGAGCATGTTGAGCTCCATCAGGCGCCCGAAGCGGAAACTCCGGTAGATGCGGCGGACCTCGCCGACGTCGCCGGTGGCGGCCTGGACGCGCACGGGCATCCATTCGAAGTAGGCCTGGATGCCCGCGGCCTTGCGGGCCGACCACGCGCCCTCGGTGCCGGGCGTGTGGTTCTCGGCGCCGTCGCGCCAGGCGTTGTTGGCCGTCTCATGGTCGTCCCAGGTGGCGATGAAAGGATGGCGCTCATGCAGGGCGCGCAGGTCGGGATCGGCCTTATATTGGGCGTGCCGCTGGCGGTAGTCGGCGAGGGACAGGATCTCGGTGGCGGGTTGGTGGGCGCGGGCGACGCCGGCGAAGCCGGGAGGGCCGTAGGCACCCTGGGCATACTCGTAGATGTAGTCGCCGAGATGGAGGATAAAATCGAGGTCGTCGCGCCCGGCCAGCTCCCGGTAGGCGGTGAAATAACCCGCCTCGTAGTTGGAACAGGATACGGCGGCGAAACGCACGCCGGCGGGGCTCGAGCCCGCCGCCTGGGCGGTCAGCATGCGGCCGACCGGCGAGTAGGCGCCGAGCGCGTAGAAACGGTAATAGTAGGCGGTGGCGGGCTGGAGGCCGGCGACGTCGACCTTGACCGTGTGGTCGGTGGCCGCGCGGGTGGTGACAAGACCGGAGCGCACCTTTTGTTTAAACGCGGCGTCGCGGGCCACCTCCCAGGCGCAGCGGGTGGCCGCGCCAAGCCCGGACCCCGGCAACGCGTTGGCGGCGGGAGTGACGCGGGTCCAGATGATGATGCGGTCGGGCAAGGGGTCGCCGGAGGCCACGCCATAGCAGAAGGGATCGAAGCCGCCGGCCTGGGCCCGCGCTTCCTGGCGGCCGCCCAGGACCTGAAAGGCGGCGAGAAACGCGGCGGTTTTGGCCGTGGTGGCCAGAAAGGCGCGACGCGGCAGGAGGCGTTCGCCGCCGGCCTGCACGAAGTTTTCTTCCGGAACCGGCGTCGGAGAGACTGCGGCGACTTCAGACGCGGGGCCGGGAGTGGAGGAGGAGGACGCGACAACGGCGCGAGCCGGTCGGAGCTGGGAGGTGCGTGGCTTGCCCATGACGGAAATAGGGTCGAGTGGTTTGGTGTGGAGCGGATCGTGTCGAGATTCCGTCACTTGTGGTTGATCCGTAGAAGTTAACCCACACATCACCCACGCCCCGAAGGCAGGCCGGCGCCGGAATCGGCGACATCGCCGAGCAACCTCGGGCGCACACCGGCGGGCAAGGGAATAGCCGGCACGACACCCAAGGTTCACCTTCATTACGATCAGGAGCCGGCCGGCGCCGCCGCGCCGCGCCGGAGACGCCGCCG
Organism: Akkermansia muciniphila; assembly: GCA_945874545.1. Lineage (GTDB taxonomy): Bacteria > Verrucomicrobiota > Verrucomicrobiia > Opitutales > Opitutaceae > IMCC26134_A. The sequence goes on from CAMCHD010000111.1 coordinate 8,776, forward strand.
CGCCGGATTTTTCCCGCCTTGCGTAACCGGGCGCAGGAGGCCGGCGTCTGGTTACGCTACTCCCCCTTCGGTCCAACCTCGCGCCCGCTCCCCTCGCCCCATGCCTTCCGTCGACAAAAAGAACCTCGCCCTCGGTTTCCTGCTCTGCACCAGCCTCGGCACCGGCGCGATGCTCGTCCACACCCGCCAGCAGCTGGCCGACGCCCGCAACGCCCCCTCGCTTCAAGTCACCCGCAGCGATTTCCAAGCCCCGGCCGCCCCCGCCCCGCTGCCCCCCGCCGAGGCCGCACCCGCCCCCGCCCGCCCGAGCCCCCCCGACGACGCCGTTGACGCCCCCCCCGCCTCGCCCGAGAACACCGGCCCCGGCGGACCGGGCGGCGGCCGCGGCGCGCGTTTCGCCGCTCGCATGAGCGAGTTGATGAAGGATCCGGATTTCGCCGAGGCATGGAAAATCCAGCAGGAGGCCCGCATCGAGGAGCGTTACGGCGCCCTGTTTAAACAACTCAACCTCCCCCCCGAAAAACTGGCCGCCCTCAAAGCCCTGCTGATCGAACGCGAAAACGCCGGGCGCGAAGTCTTCGCCACCGCCGCCGCCTCCGGCCTGGACCCGCGCGATCCCGCCAATCGCGAAGAACTGCGCAAGCTCTCCGACGACCTCCGCGACGAGGTCAACGCCAACATCGAGGCCACTTTCGGCGAGTCCATGACCAGCACCCTCGACGCCTATCAAGCAGCCGGACCGCAACGCAATACGGTCAACACCTTCGCGGGCAAATTAAACAACGCCGGCGCTCCGCTCACCCCCGCGCAGTCGCAGCAACTCACCCAGATCCTGACCGAAACCGGCAAACCCTCCGGCCGCACCGTGCTGGTCACCGAAGCCACCATCACCCGCGCCACCGGCCTGCTCTCCAACACCCAAGTCGAAGAACTAAAACAACTTCAAACCGAGCAACAGGCCCAGATCGTGGTGGAGGAAAAAATGCGCGCCCTGCGCGAAGAGGCCGGCGGCGGTCGCGGCAACTGGGGCGGCGGCGGCCGCGGCGGGAATTGAGCGGAGTCCCCACGCCCCCCAAAGAATCGACCAAGACCCGGGCCGGCTTCGCCACCCCTTTAGCTTAATCCAATAAAATCAGGCACTTAGTAGGACCCTTGCCGTTGGGCCTCGCAGCCGCGGGGTGAAATGGCGAGCGGATTTCGGTGCGGACCGAGCGAAGGCATACTCGGAGCGTATCTCTATTCGAGGATGCCACCGAAAGGTGCCACCCGTTCGCCTCGATGCGGTCCGAACAACTGCTGGAGCCCGACTTAGGGTGTGTCTGGGAACGCCGGGATGACCGCGTCTTGGCGCACGCACGCACGCCGGAATCGGCTTTTCCCTCGACGCGCTCCGCCGCATCGGCACGCAAGCTAAAATCTTGAACTTTTTTTCGCGCTATTTGAGCCAAACGATTTGACGGGCCTCCTGTGTTTTCCCATCCGTAGTGGGCTTGGCTGTCTGTCCCCACAACCTGTTGTGGTGAATGACGTGTCAATAAGTTGCGGTAACTCGGAGTTGCCCGCCGCTTTTCTCCTCTGTCCCTGTCGTCGCTTGGATTTCACCGATTCGTCACGTCTTCGTTTTTCGCTTTCTTCGCCCCCCGCTTAGTCTCTGCCCGGCCCCCCCACGCCGCCGTCTCCTTTCCCTCCTTCACCCGCGCCACCATGCAAAAATCCTTCACCGTCGGTTCCAAAACCTTCACCCTCGACCAAGACAAGGCCGAGGCCGCCTTCGCCGGCAAAAAAGTCATCAACGGTCACCAGACCATGTGCTTTAACCTCCTCCCGCTGAAATACCAGTGGGCCTACGACCTTTATCGAAAGATGAAGGCGAACCACTGGGAGCCGGAGGATATCCCCATGGGCAAGGACATCGAGCAGTGGCGCGATACCACCCTGGTTTCCGATGCCGAACGCTGGATCATCCGCATGGGCATCGGCTACTTCTCCGCCGCCGAAGGCATCGTGGGGGACAACATCCAACACGTGGTCCGCGAACTCGTCACCGCGCCCGAACTGAAACTGGTGCTCGGCCGCCACGCCCACGAGGAAAACATCCACGCCGACTCGCTGCTCTACATGATCAGCTCCCTCGGCATCAACCCCCACGAGTGCGAGGCCATGTTCGAGGACGTCCCCACCATCGTCCGCAAAAACGCGTTCGTGACCAAGATCTCACGCGATCTCCGCCGCGACCTCGACCTGACCCGGCCCGAAAACAAAAAACTGCTCGCGAAGAACATCTTTGTCTTCGGCCAGTGCATGGAGGGCACCCAGTTCTACGGCCTCTTCGGCATGGTCCTGTCGCTCTACCGCCAGAATAAATTTCGCGGCATCGGCGAGATGTTCCGCTACACCCTGCGCGACGAGAGCAACCACATCGAGGTGTTCCGTAATCTGTTCATGGACCTCGTGGAGGAGAACCACGAGATCTGGACCGCCGAGTTTAAACAGGAGCTCCGCGAGACCATGCGCGAGGCCGTCACCCTCGAAAAGGAGTTTATCCGCGATTGCCTGCCGGTGAA
>CAMCHD010000112.1 GCA_945874545.1 Akkermansia muciniphila
CAACGCGAGATCGCCGCCGAGGTGAGCGAACGCTTCGTGGGCAAAACCCTCCGCGTCCTGGTCGAGGAGCCCGGCGTCGCCCGCGGCGAGGCCGACGCGCCCGACATCGACGGCCGCGTCTACGTGCCCCGCACCCTCCCGGTCGGCGAGTTCGCCGACGTGCTCATCACCGGCGCCCGCGACTACGACCTCCTCGCCCTGCCCAAGGGCGAAAAGCCCAAGGAATACAAAGTCGCCAAACAGGCCCAATAAACCCGCCTGCTGTCTCCGTAAGAGAGACCCTTTCGTGTTTAAACAGGAATTAAGCGCAAAGACGCAAAGTCGCGAAGTTCACACTCAAGGGATTACTTTCACGTCGGTTCTCTGGGCCTAACTTGGCGTCTTCTCGTCTTCGCGCTTCAAAAACGATTTAGACCAAACTCGGATCCACTCCCGTGCCCATCCGTGCCTTCCGTGGGCCATACGGTATTCATCTGTGTCCGAGTTCGATTTTTTCGTGTCCTTTCGTGTGTTTCGTGGGCCAATGGCTTTTGCCGTTTGAACCACCGCGCTCCCGCCGCGCCGCCATGTCCGCCGTCCTGAATCTCTCCGCCTACCGCTTCACGCCCTTCGCCGCCGAGGACCTCGTGCCGCTGCGCGATCGCCTGCGCGTGCTGACCCGCGAGCTCGACCTGCGCGGCACCATCCTGCTCAGCACCGAGGGCATCAATCTCTTCGTCGCCGGCCCCCGCGCCGCGACCGACGTCCTCCTGGCCGAACTCCGCGCCGTCCCCGGCCTCGCCGACCTCACCCCCAAGGAGAGCCCCTCCGACGAGCGCCCGTTCAATCGCATGCTGGTGAAGATCAAAAAAGAGATCATCGCGTTCGGCGTGGAGGGCATCGATCCCGCCCGCGCCCCCGCCCCGCGCCTCGACCCGCGCACCCTCAAACAGTGGCTCGACGAGGGCCGCCCCGTCACCCTGCTCGACACCCGCAACGACTACGAGATCCGCCTCGGCACCTTCGCCGGCGCGATCGTGCCCGGCATCGATCATTTCCGCGATTTTCCCGCCGCCGTGCGCCGCCTGCCCGAAACCCTGAAACCCACCCCCATCGTCACCTTCTGCACCGGCGGCATCCGCTGCGAAAAGGCCGCGCCCTTCCTTCGCCGCGAGGGCTTCGCCGAGGTCTACCAGCTCGACGGCGGCATCCTGAAATACTTCGAGCTCTGCGGCGGCGAGCACTACACCGGCGAGTGCTTCGTCTTCGACCGCCGCGTGGGCGTCGATTCCGCCCTCCAGGAGAGCGACGCCGTGCTCTGCTTCGCCTGCCAAATGCCCCTGACCCTGGCCGAACAACAGGATCCGCGCTACGTTCCCGACGTCTCCTGCCCGCACTGCGCCGCCGTCCCCGCCCTCTCCCCCTCGTGAAACGCCTCCGCCTCCTTCCGCTGCTCGCCGTCGCCCTCGCGTTTACCCTCGCCGCCTGCACCAGCCTGGACCGCACCGTCACCCCCGGCCGCGATCCCTCCGCGCTGCGCGAGGTTTTTGTCGCCACCAACCTCAACGACAACCACGGCCTCGGCCGTCGCCTCGCCGTCGCCTTCCGCGCCCGGGGCCTGCGCGCCGAAAGCGGCCCGCTCACCCTCCTGCCGAAAACCGCCGAGGCCGTCGTCCATTACCAGGACCGCTGGGCCTGGGATTTTGGCGAGCACATGGTCTACCTCCGCCTGAGCCTGCACGATCCGGGGGAACTCCACCCCTACGCCTCCGCCACCCGCCAGCGCCACATCGCCAAATCCACCAACCTCGACGAAGTCCTGCCCGCCGTCGTCGCCGAGCTCCTCGCCCCCACCCCCCGCCCGTAGCGCCCCGTCGCCCGCCCTCCCCGCTCCTCGCTCCGGCCCCTTCCCCTTAAACTTCCCCCTTCAACTCGACGCGCAGCGTCCTCCCCGTGCCCCTCGCCTCCGATAAGCTCGCCATTGTCTACCACAACCTCGCCCAGCTGCTCGGCGCGGGTGTGACCCTAGCGCAGGCGCTCCGCTCGCCCTCCCCCGCCCCGGGCGCGGATTGTTACCGCCTCGCCGCGTTGATCGAGGCCGGCGCGTCCATGCCCGAAGTCATCGGCGCCGCCGGCGACTGGCTGCCCCGGTCCGACCGCCCCTTTATCCTCGCCGCCGCCGGCTCGGGCCGCCTGCCCCTCGTCCTGGAAAACCTCTCCAAACGCCACGAGCAGCTCGGCGCCACCCGCCGCCGGGCGCTCTACGCCAGCCTCTACCCGGTGGGCGTTTTCCATTTCGCCGCGCTGATCGTGCCCTTCCTGCGCATGATCGACTTCGAGCGCGGCTTTCACGGCGACGCGGAGAGCTACGTCACCGGCGTGCTCACGATCCTCGTGCCCGTCTGGAGCGGCGCCGCGCTGCTGTTTTATCTGGTCCGCCGCGAAAATCCCCTCGCCCTGCGCCTGCTCGACCTGCTGCCCGCCATCGGCGGCTACCGCAAAAACCAGGCCCTGGCCGATTTTGCCTTCGCCCTGGGCAACCTGCTCGAGGCCGGCGCCCCCATAGGCCAGGCTTGGCGCGATTCCGGTCGCATCGCCCGCTCCCCCCGCATCCTCGCCGCCTCCCGGCAGATCGAGGGGCGAATCCAGGGTGGCCTCGCCCCCGGCGCCCACCTGAAAGACCACCGCGTCTTCCCGGCGGATTTTGTCGCCCGCTACCAAACCGGAGAATCCATCGGCGGCCTGGAAAACGCCCTGCTGCTCATCGCCGCCGACTACCAGATCCGGGCCAACCAGCGCCTCGCCGCCGCCTCGATGCTCTACCCCGGCCTGCTCTTCGGCACCGTCGCCCTGATGGTCGCCTACGTCGTGATCCGGTTCTTTATGAATTATATAAACACCCTCAACACCCTCATGGACGCCGGTTGAGCCCAGACCACGGAAGGGATGCCCACGAAACACACGAAATGACACGAAATTGGTCGGAGACCCGACGTCCGGCTGAATTTCGCCCAGGGAACCCGCGGCATACATGGAAAGATAAACCAAAACGTCCGCACTGAGATTTCATTATGATCCAAGCCTTAAACAATCCGCGCCCATCCGTGCCATCCGTGGTTAAACTTCGGTGCATGGTCTCCTAGGGATCGACCCTTTCGTGTATTTCGTGTGTTTCGTGGGCCAATCCTTCTTCCCTCCCCTCTCCTTTCACAATGGACCAAACCGACCGCGACCCGCTGCACGGCAAAACGCTTGAGCACATCGTCACCACCCTGGTGGAGCACCACGGCTGGGAAGAGCTCGGCGGCCTGATCCCCATCCGCTGCTTCACCCACGATCCCAGCGTCAAATCGAGCCTCGTTTTCCTGCGCAAAACCCCCTGGGCCCGCGCCAAGGTCGAACAACTCTACGTCCGCCACGTCCGCTACGGCGCCGCCTAGGCCCAAACGAAACACGAAGGCACCAGTTCAGGAGAGAAGCGCAAAGACGACAAGACGCGAAGCACGGACTTAAGCCTTATATCGTGTCCCTCCTATCCCTCATTCTTCCTCCGAACTTAGCGCCTTCGCGGCTTCGCGCTTCAAAATAAATCCGCGTCACCTCCTGAAGAGGCGGACTACGAAGACACGAAGGCGCGGAGCCAAGCCACTTACCTTCACCCTACTTTCCGTCCTTCGCGCCTTCGTGGTTAACCCACGAATCTTTAATGATTTAACCACTTAACGGCTTGCGCGGACTGTGCACCACGCCGTCTTTATCGATCCAGGCCCGCTGGCTTTCCAAGGCCGCGACCAGCCGGTCCGCTTCTTGGAGCCAAAGCACCCGCTCTCGAAAACTCATCGCCGCCCCGGCCAGGAGCTGCCCGCGTTCCTGGTCCGCCCAGCCCCCACACTTCCAATCCTCGGAGTCGTTGGTTTGCATGCGAATATCAGGGAAGTTGTTCCAGCTTGCTGATATCAAGCGCGTCCTGGGGGCGTCCCGCCTCTCGCTTCATGGCCAGCAGTTTTTGTCGGGAAACCACAGGGACCCTGATGGTGGGACCGAGCGCCAGCCACTCGCAAGCCGCCCACTCCGCCTCCGTATCGAAAGGCTCGCGGACGAAGATATCGATGGGCTCCCTCGCGAAGCGTTCGCTCACCAGCTGAAAAACCATCATCTGTTTATCTCGTATCCATATCGCACGGGTCTGCGGATTGGCGAAGGCGGAGGGGTCGACCGGCACCTTGGCGCGGTAACCCAATCCCTTTAGCACCTCCATCGCCCGCACCACATTCGTTTCCTCCAAATGAAGAACCAAGTCGATATCGTTGGTGTAGCGCACATAACCGTGAGCAATCACCGCCAGACCGCCCACGACCAAATACCGGACCCGCGCCTCGTTCAGCGCGCCGAAGATTTGTTCGAGGTGGGAAAACTCCATGCCGATACTCAAGTCTTCCGTCACCTCCGTGCCAAGAATGAATAACCCCACCCGTTTAACCCGGATACCGCGATTATCGCGGGTCGTCTCTCGCAACCTGTTGGCCGCCGGCTCGCCGCGTCACCCGCGACCAGCACCTTCCCGGTGCAGGCCGGGGATTCCGCACCGACCCCTCGGCTCAACACCTTGCGCGATACTCCGCCGGGATAAACGCGGTATCCGGGTTTAAGGGATTCCCGCCACAGGGCGCCCGGTTCCTGAACAGCTGAACAACATAATCTTGAGGCCTTTCCAGAAGCAGATGGAAGCGCAAAGACGCCAAGACGATAAGGTCGGATGAAAGCGTATTTCTATCTCCGGAATCCACCCGAAACTCCGCGCCTTCGTGTCTCCGCGGGCAAAACATAACCATCCGTGTCGTCTCCCGACCAGGTGCGAACTACAAAGGCAGGAAGCCAAGCTGCCTACCTTGTTTACACCTCGTCAGGGCGTAGCCAGCGGATGTTTAGTATTCGGAACTGCCGCCCGAAGTTGCCCACCTGCAAAGGAGCGCCGGCGGGATTGGTCGGGGTCATGTTGTCGTCCGGATCATCCGCCGTCGGATGCTTGATCGGCGTGCGCTGCACCGTGGCCTCTAGCCAGACACGCGAAGTGACTTTGGGCACCTCATGAGCTGCGTCGCTCCCGCGAGTAAACACCGTCGGTTCGGTCACGTCGCCATAGACCCGAATAATAAAGGTATCCGACCGGGCGAATAGACGATGGCCGATTAGCTCAAGAATATCGCCTTGGCTAAGGTAGGACGCTGAACCTTCGCGCAATGTGCGGCCGAGCACGGGAGCATTGATGCCCGGGACGGCATCTATCGCATCCTGCAATACCCCGGCTTCAATAAAATCCTTTACGGACTCGAATGGGCGCCCTCTGGCTTTAAGTGTCGCCACGACATCTACTGCTAGACTATCTATTTGCGCGTTTGTGAGTTCGCGCACGCCACCTCGATAACTGGCACGACGGCGAACCGCTGCAGACGCATCACTTAGATCCGTCTTCCACGTCGCATAAAGAATCCCTAAGTCAGCTGCAGTCTGGGGAAAACGAAAAAATACATTTCGCAAGGGGATCGTTTTATCGGTAACCGTGCCGTCGAAATACCGCCAGTTGGCCGACAAATCGGGAGAGTTCCATACGTAGTCATCACCGTCGGGAGCCGCGTCCGAAGCGTCGGCGAGCGTCGGTAACACACCACCGAGCAGCGCGCGCCAAGCGGGCACGGAGGTTGAGTTGATATTGAAGGCGTCTTTAACCAATAAATACTGCGCTGAGGCTTCGCTCTGGAGGCCCTTTAGAGATGTATTGGGCGGAGGCGTAGTGTCGCGCCAAAGATCAGCTAATGGAGTGTTCCCACCGGGGGTAGGGTCAAAAACGACCATTGAACTATTGGGCAGCGGGTCTCCCGATTTGAGCCCCCACGCATTCTGATCCCCGGGAACAGTGGAAACAAAAAAGTCTTCGAAGATATTATTGGGATTACCGGCACCTTTCGCCGCGAAGGCATTCGTGCGGGTGGCGTTGGCCGGATTAACCACCAAATGCCTCAGTGCGCCAATTCCAACTATCTCCTGCCTAGGGACATCCGCGATGATCACCGGTGTTGCCCCGGCAGTAGTGTCATTCAGTAAAAGGAGGTTCGTGGTCGGCGAATCGAGACTTGGTGCTGCCGGTGTGCCACTGTCGACAATGGATTTTATAGAGTAGGTAGCAACCGTGCCTCCGCCGCCGGCGCGCGAGGCCAATGTTGGTCCCAACGGATTTAGTTGCGTAAGCCAAGCTAATGCTGGGGTGGCTGTTGCATAATCATCATCCTCGTTCAACCTAAAATAATATTGAAAGCGGTTTACGTTTATCGGCGTGGCCCCGGTGCCGAGGTTCACGCCGGTTACACGGTAAAGGGGATTCTCGTTTGCGCCGTCGCGTAGCAACAAATCCAGCGAAAGCACCGTATTCGGATTGGCGGGAGTATTGACGGAGAAAGTCGTCGTCCCCGGGGTGTAGCCTGTAAGATTCGAGCCGCCCGCGTTAAGCGCTGGAACAGTCAACGTGAAGGTCCACTTGGTAATGGCACCCGGAGTCCACTCCCGATTCGCGGCCCCGGCGCTACCACCTGCGGCGTTCAAAGGCACCACCCGGGCATAGACCGCATCGGTGCCGTTCCAGCCCAAAGATCGCGCGATGCTAACGTCCGACGAAACGGCGGTAGCCGTCTCCAGCACGGTAAGGCCCTGCAAAACCGGATCTGTGTCGACTGCGGTTAACGAAATCCTAAGGCTCTGCGTAGCTGGGAAGTAGAGGCGCGCATTATATGGGTTCCAGAGTTCTATCTCCCCAGTTATGGTCAAGTTCAGCTGACCCGGGGTTGATCCGGATGAATCGGCAGCGGCAAATGCACCGATCAACGAAAACTCCGAAATAACGGGCACCAGAGGAAAAGAGGTTGCCCCGGCGGCAGGGATTAACTCGGAGGCGCGCGGAGGAACCAAGGGGACTTGTAAGCGCAGAAGGTCGGGCTTTGAAGCACCCAATGGCTCGGACCCAAATGCAGTAGGTGAGAGCGGAGGAACTTTCGAGGGACGCCAGATATTCGCAAATGTCTCAAGGCCGCTTACTAGGTTGTTAATGTCGGCCGATGCTATGCTAGACGACGCAGTGATGTCCGTGACCGCACTGTTAAAGTCCGCCGGTGTTTTATACTTTGATCGACCTAGATAACTCAGATCATAACGCAGACCGCCCAATCGCATATTGGTCAAAACACCATAGGTCTGAGGCGTGACGTCGTGAAAGAGCTGTTTGAGGCGATGGCCGATAACAGCTTCGTAATCTTCACGATTTGGCAATGCAAGCACAGGGCTCGCATAGTTTAATTGCGATAAGTATGGAAACTGTGAGGGACTTTCAAGGCGCTGAATATAATCGCGGCCATCCGGATGCACCACTATTCCATAGGCAAGGAGCCTGTTAGAATTCGAAACAGTTCCATTTGCTTTATCACGAAGGAACAAAGGGTGTTGTCCGCTCACGAAAATATCGTCAGCACCCGGTTCGGGGCGAAAGAGAAGATCATACCGATTACCCTGTAATTGCATTCCGTTGAGTAATTTGCGCGCAACATAATCAGGGGTCAACGCACCCGCTCCGGCGGCCACCTCGTAGTCGCCCCCGTCGCCCGCCGCAGTGCTGTCATCATGATTTACCTGGTCATACCGATTGGCTGCCGAGAGCGATGCTTTTACCCCGGCGTCTCCGACCCAGTAAGCGTAATGACCGACCGTGTAAGGCGTCGGAGTAGCCGTCGGGCCGGGATCTCGACCGGGCAGTTTTGCTCCGTCCACGATAATCGGGCTTTTTCGGACAATCACCCGTTCATCGATAGCATGCTTGTAAGAATTACCAGCCACGCTCCCGGTTGGGTAGTTCGGTGCCGCCGGCGAGGGATCGATATCTAAAGAGCCGTTGCCTAGCAAATACACATGGCCGTCACCAAACCTGAATATTCCAGCGCCTCCCGGCGCAAAGATTTCGGCCGGAGGTAAAGAGTCATCATACCGCCGCAGGCCCGCCGGAGAATGTATAGGATGACCAGTCGCGGTATTTGTTTCGTCTGCCACGTCGAAAATCCTTGTGGTGGATAACGTCTTGTCGACGGAAGCACTGTTTGGCGAAATTGTGGGTGTTTGGCCTCTAAGGTCCTCATTGCCATTCACAAGCCAAGTAATTGGGTTGGCGTTTCCAGGCACCCATACACCAGTAAGATTCTTCTGGTCAGGATTGGTAAGCACGAGGTCCGAAGTGGCCGTGATTCTTTGGTCTGGCCCTGCAGTTTCCTGAAGTTTGCCCAACGCCACATTTAAGCCGAGAAGCGCATTTTGCCGCGCTTGGGCCACGGTGTCGTTATTGGCGGCGACCTTGGTCTCGACGCGCACCAGAGAACTCATCGCGACCATCAAGAGCACCAGAAAGGACAGCAAGATGATGGTGACGAGCAAAGCGATACCCCGTTGGGGGTTCGTTCGCGGTAAAAATCGGGGGCGCAAAGGCATGGCAGGCATCTCAGAAGGGGCGGGCGGGAAGGGGGATCGTATCGATGAAGACGGTGCTATGTTGCTCGGCGAGGGTCCACCAGTAGGCGTCCCGCTCGGCTTGGGTGGTGGCATCGGGAGCCAATTGATCGCCATTTTCATAGGCGGCGATGATGCGCGCTCCTTCGTCGGTGAGTATGCGAATCATCACCTCCACATAATCCGGATAGCCCCCTTGGGTCTCACCTGCGGTCTGAAAATTGGCCGCAGAAAAATCCGCACCATGAGTCGTGCCGGTGAAGCGAAGAATGCTACTAGAGGGGTTCCCGTCGTGATTAACACCACTCGGCTGGTCGCCCGTGACCGCGTAGCCCCGATTGAGGTTGCTCGGCAGATTGTTCGTGCCGTTTCCGCTGGCCGGAAAAATCAGGATATTGCGCCCGGTGACCGGATCTCGCCGCCAGAAGCGCACACCAAAATCGACGACGTTTAGCGCCAGCATGACTTCCCGATCCGGTTTACGCACACTGGCGGGAAGCCCATTGGTCGCCGTGGCGGGAATCTCATTATAGGTGGGATCAGTTAGGTCGTAACCGGAATTCAGGACCGACGATTGCTGGCTCGCTGTCGCTACGCCAACTGGACCAGGCCTCACCACGGACCGGAAAAGCAAATAACGTCTTTCCCGGTCGTTGGTTTGATTGGGCTGGGGAAAATTGCGAACGATTTGGTAGGACACGGCGACCGGCGCTGCCGAGGAAACCGAATCGGTGATTTGATTCGTGAAAAACCGCAACCAGACCCCAGCTTGCCCAAACCGATACTCCGACAGATCAATCCAGCGGTCCGTTCCGCTCCCGCCTGGCTTTTCCAAACGTAACGAGGAGTCGGTGCTGCCTGCGGTGTTGATTCCGGGTTTGTAGGTGCCAAGCGCGCCCGCCGACCAGTCGGCGTCGCTCATATTGGTATCACCGCGCCCCCCGTTACTCGCATTCTGGTCGGGTTGAACCGTGGCCAAAAGCCAAACATTCCCATCCTGCCTCCACACTATTGAGCCAAAATCACGCCTTAGATAATCGAAAATAAACTGCGCTTGATTTTTCGTATTTAAGGTGCCGGTTACTTTATCAAACGTCTGAAGAGTCGAGAAGGTGATCTGGACCATCAGACCAAGGACCACTAGAGTGATAGCGCTCGCGATCAACAACTCCACGATGGTAAATCCCCCGCAACGGTGCAGCGGAGTCCGGATTCTCTTCTTTGCAAACTTGTCGGGAGCCGGGCTCATGGAGAAATCGTAAGATTGAAGTTCAAAACCGAATGCTTGTCGGGCGAAACCACTAGCCATGGCAGTTCGGGCGCGGTCGGGGTGCCCCGGGAGTTATAATCGGAGGTAGAATTCGGGTTGGACGGCCCGTCGGGTAGCCGATAAGGCCAGACCACTTTTACCCCGACCGGAATGAAGGCCAAACCCGCGGTGTCGGCGGTCGGCTCGGTCGTCGGGTAAGCGGGTGACCTGAGCAGATACACCTCGATCAGATAGTAGCGGTCGCGAAATGCGATCCCCGGGGGATTTCCAGGGGTGGTGTTGGTGATGAGGTTATTCTCCGCGGCCAATTGATCACTGACGGGGACGATAGAATAATTGCCGGAAGCGTCGGGTTGATAGGGATTGTTATAGGTGTCGTTCCAAGCGCGATAAGGATCCTCGCCGGTCAGCAGCACCCGCGAACCGTCCCGGGTGGCGACAAGGTAAATCGAGTTTGTTCGACCGGCCGGCGCTCCGGCGAAGAAAAGATTATCAAAGTCATCTAAGCCCTTGCGGGTGGAAGGTTGGGCCGCCGTCACCGAGCGGGCGTGTCGCTGCAACTCGGCCTGAACATTTTCCATCAACCGACGGGCGACATCGCTTTCGATCTGCTCCGTGACGGCTTGGGTGTTCGGAAGCAGCAATCCGATGATCGAGATAACGGCTACGGCAAAAATGCCGACAGCGACCACCACCTCGATCAAGGAAAAGGCCCGATCGCGTAGCGACGAGCACACTGGAAAGCGATTCATCATGAAGAGCGGGCGCTTAGGGTTCAAAGGCGGCCTTTTCATTTAACTGAATCGGTAGGCCGTAGGCACTCAGCTTCAGACCTCGCACATTGTCTGACGCGCGAAAGATAACACCTCGATCCGACGAACTGGGTCCGACTGCAATATCGCCAGGTGCCACCGCCATATAGTTTACCGTAGGTGTCGCCAAACTCCCATACGGGTCGAAAGATATGCTTTCATAGTAGCTGGTCGGAGCGTCTGGATCGTTTTGCCATTGAGGCGTCGAGCCTTCCTCAAACCGCTTAAATCCTTTCCCCGAGGTGCTCGAACTGGTTGTGCCGTTTCCAGATGCCTGAGATTCGGTATAAACGAGTGTAACTGGCGTGCGCCAGTCGACTAACGGTTCCAATTTTGCGGGTAGGTTGATTCCGGCATCTTCTGGAACAAAAAAGATACCCCGAGGAAGATCCTGAATATCCCCTTGGATCGCATAGTCGTCAAACTCGCCGTCATCATTTGTATCCACTCGCACCGCCACGGCCGCGCGACGAAGGTAGGTTTCGGGGTCGTCGCGGTTGGCCCAGATCACCAGCGTAGCATTGGTGTTGCCCAGTGCGGCCTGGGCCCGGGCGGCGGATACAAAGCCGGAAAGCGTGGCTTGCGCGGCTTGCAGGGCTGGTCCCTTATCCCCGGTGCGCAGCACGGCCGCGAGGGAGCCGGCGAGGATGCCGATGACCGCGATGACGATCAGCAACTCGACCAGGGTAAACGCCCGGTGCTTTCGGTTTTTCATAAGCTGTGTGTTTTATAGTC
>CAMCHD010000113.1 GCA_945874545.1 Akkermansia muciniphila
TTCTCCTCGTCCGCCATCGCGGTTATTATCTCGCTCGCCGCCTTGCTCCACGCCGGTGCCCACCTCGCCCGCGCCCAACCCGTCATCCAGACCGTGTTCTACGACGTGCCGGAGAACCTGCTGCCCGCCGTCATCCCGACGCCGACCGCGCAACTGCTCGCCGTTCCCGGCTATCCCAACGACCCCTCTCGCCTCACGCTCATCGCCCGCCTCTACCTGCCCGATCCCGCTATCCACGGCCCCGGCCCCTACCCGACGGTGCTGTTTATCCACGGCTCGGGCGGCTTCTGGTCGAACGACACCATCCCCAATCCCATCACGCCCGCCAACGCCCCCGCCTCCCAATTCCGCGACTGGGGCAACCTGCTGGTGTCACTCGGCTACGCCTGCCTGTTCCCCGACAGCTACAACGCCCGCGGCATTCCCTGTAACTTCGAGGGCCGCGTGCCCCACTACGACCCCACCCAGGACGACGACCTCTGCTCGCCCAACTACGAGCGCCCGAAGGACGTCGTCGCCTCGCTCGAATACCTCGCCGGCCGCGCCGACATCGACCGCGAGCGCATCGCCCTGATCGCGTTTTCCCAGGGCGCCCAGACCGGCATGAACGCCCTGCTGGACGCTTCCGTCGACCTCGGCACCTACCAGGTGGACTACACCGACCTCGTGCCCGATCCACAGAACCCCGGGCAATTCATCGAGCAAAAGATCAAAAAAACCGTGCCGCCGCCGATCCGCATCCCCGCCCACCTGCCCATCCCGAAGTTCTGCGCCTTCTACTACGGCGGCGGCGGCCACAACGGCTACCACGGCCAGGCCTCCACCGCCGCCGGCCGCTACATGCTCGACCGACGCACCACCGCCATCCTCTTTCACGGCCTCGGCGACTCGCTGATGGGCATCACCCACCTCAACGCCTCTCCCATCACCGGTAGCGTTTTCCCGATCAAACAGGTCCTCGCCTCCGCCGCCCAGGCCGCGACCCTCGGCCTGCCCAATCCCATCGTGCGCCACTACCTGCTCGACCGCACCGCCATCCAGACGCCAGGCCAGCGGGTCGGCCACTCCTTCGACCTCGGCTCCGTGACTCTCGCCGCCCAGGGCGACTGGGACACCGCCGCCGAAAGCCCGAACCAAAAAGCCCGCCGCCTCGCTCGCGACGAGGTCCTGCGCTGGCTCGATTTTAAACTGCAACCCGCCCCAGTCCTCGCCCTCGCGCCCGACGCCAACAACCCCGCCACCCACGTCGAGGCGACCTGGCCCACCCGCCCCCGCCTCGCCTATCGCCTGGCGCGCAGCGAAACCCTCGCGCCCGACGACTGGATCCCGGCCACCGCCTGGACCGACGGCACGGGCGCCGCTGCCTTCCATCAAACTCCTCTTCCGGTCGGCGGCCGCGTTTTTTTCCGCCTCGACTACCAGCCGGTGGCGATGCCGACCGAGGCCCCGGAAAACGCCGGCTTTTTCAAAACCTACGCCGATTTCGGGCTGTGATGCGCGGGCGCGCCGGCGACATGCGCGAAAAGGTCCTGGAGCCTACGCGTCATGGTTTTTTCCCGCAGATGCCGCTTTCATGCTAGGCTTGGCGGTGGTCGGGGCCGCATCCGCTTGTTGAGTTTGGACGTTCACCGTTCACCCCGACGGTCCGTTTGTCCGGGGTGCGGCGTCTACCCAACCGACCAACCCCCATGCCTACCTCCCCCACCTCCGGAAAACTCCTCCGCCACCCCGTCGCTTCCGCCCTGTTGCTCGCCGCTTTGGCCAGCCTCCCCGGCCACGCCCAGGAAAGCGCACCCGCCGCCCCCACCGCCCCCGCTGCGAAAGCCGCCGAGGACGACGTGCTCGAACTCGACGCCCTCGTCGTCACCGCCGTCGCCCGCCCCGGCACCACGAAGCTGAATTCCAGCGTGTCGATCAGCGGCCTCTCCGCCGAACAGATCGCCGTGTCGGCCCCCCGCTCGACCGCCGAGGCTTTCCGCACCATTCCCGGCATCCGCTCCGAAGCCACCTCCGGCGACGCCAACGCCAACATCACCGTTCGCGGCGCCCCCATCTCCGCCGGCGGCTCGCGCTACCTGCAACTCCAGGAAGACGGCCTGCCCCTGCTGCAATTCGGCGACATCGCCTTTGCCACGTCGGACAGCTTCCTGCGCGCCGACTACACCGTGAACCAGATCGAGGCCATCCGCGGCGGTTCGGCGTCCACCTTCGCCAGCAATTCGCCGGGCGGCGTGATCAACTTCATCAGCAAGACCGGCGAGACCGCCGGCGGCAGCATCGGCTTCACCCAAGGCCTCGATTACGATTCCAGCCGCGCCGACTTCGCTTACGGCTCGCCGCTCGGCGACGGCTATCGCTTCCAACTCGGCGGCTTCTATCGCATCGGCGAGGGTCCACGCGACGCCGGTATCGACATCAACGATGGCGGCCAGCTGAAACTCAACGTCACCAAGACCCTTTCCAATGGCTACATCCGCGTCTCCGCCAAGAGCCTCGACGACCACGTCGCCACCTACCTGCCCATCCCGATGCGCGTGTCCGGCAGCAACGGCGACCCGAGCTTCTCCTCCCTGCCCGGCTTCGACAAACTCACCGGCACCCTGAATTCGGCCAACTTCCGCCGTTTCCGCTACAGTGACACCGACGGCTCCGAACGCACCGGCGACATGGACACCGGCGTGCACAGCAAATCCAACTCGTTCGGCGTCGAAGCGTCGTTCGATCTCGGCGACGGCTGGACCCTGACCGACAAGGCCCGCATCGCAAAAAACAGCGGCGAGTTCGTCGCCCCCTTCCCGGCCAACGTCTACCAGGCCTCCGCCAGCGCCGACGATCTCGTCTACGTGAACGGCCGCCGCGCCGGCCAGGCCGTGGCCGATTCGGCCTACATCGCCGATATCCATATCTTCAATACCCGGCTGAACAACTTCGACAACGCGATCAACGACCTGCGCCTGAGCAAGGAGTTCACCCTCGGCGAACACACCGCCGAGGTGACCGGCGGCTACTACCGCTCCCGCCAGGAGATCGACATGGACTGGCTGTGGTCCAGCTACCGCATGGAGGCCACCAAGGACGGCGCGCTGGTCGACACCGCCGGCGGCGACGGCAATGTCGCCCTCGGCACCCCGGCGTGGGGCAGCACTCTGCACCGCAACTACGACGTGAGCTACGACACGTCCGCGCCCTTCGCCTCCGCCGGCGTGACCCTGGGCAGCCTGTCCCTCGACGCCAGCGTGCGCCAGGACATGGTCGAGGGCCAGGGCAGCTACGCCTCCGGCACCGCCGACGCCGCGGGCACCGAACGCGTGGACGAGTCTAGTCGCCAGATCGTCAACTACGACGCCAGCCACACCTCCTTCTCCCTCGGCGCCAACTACGCCTTCACCAAGAAGCTGGCCTCCTTCATCCGCTACAGCGAGGGCGCCAGCGCCAGCGCCGACCGCATCCTGTTCGGTTCGAGCATCCTCGCCGATGGCTCCGTCCCCGGCGACGAGGCCGTGTTCAACGTGCTGAAGCAAACCGAGCTCGGCGTGAAGTATCAGACCAACCAGCTCGTCCCCGGCACCCTCGGCCTTTTCGGCACCCTCTTCCACGCCGAGACCACCGAGAGCAACTACGAGCTCACCAGCCAGAAGTTCACCAGCCGCGTCTACCAGGCCCAGGGCTTGGAGCTCGAGGCCGTCTACGTCTACGAGGGCTTCGACCTGCGCGTCGGCGCCACCTTCACCGACGCCGAGATCGATTCGGCCGAGAACGCCGCGCTGGTGGGCAACACCCCTCGCCGCCAGGCCGACTTCACCTATCACGTTTCACCGACCTACTCGTGGAGCCGCTTCACCATCGGCGGCAGCGTGATCGGCACCACCGAGGCCTACGCGCAGGATGACAACCAGCTCGTGTTCCCCTCCTACGCCTACGTGAACGGTTTCGCCGCCTGGCGCGTGACCAAGGCACTGACCGCGTCGCTGAACGTGAACAACCTCTTCGATACCTTCGGCCTGAGCGAAGCCGAGGAGGGCTCCATCCCCGCCAGCGGCATCATCCGCGCCCGCGGGCTCACCGGTCGCTCTGTCGCCGTGTCGCTGAAATACGACTTCTAAAAAACCATCCCCGTGCGCAACCAAGTCCAACTCATCACCTACGTCGACCGCCTGGGCGGCGGCGGGCTCGCCGAGCTCGACGCCCTCCTCGCCGGCCCGCTCGACGGGGTCTTCGGCGGCGTTCACCTGCTGCCGTTTTTCCACCCCATCGACGGGGCCGACGCCGGCTTCGACCCCATCGACCACGCCCTCGTCGATCCCCGTCTCGGGGACTGGCGCGGGGTGCGGTCCCTCGCGGACCGCGTGGAGGTGATGGCGGACTTGATCGTGAATCACGTTTCGGCGGACTCGCCGCAGTTCCAGGACTTTTCCCGGCGCGGGGCGGATTCGCCCTTCGCCGGCCTGTTCCTGAACCTCGATCGCGTCTTCCCGGGCGGCGCGACCGAGGCGGAGCTGCTGCAGATCTATCGCCCCCGCCCGGGCCTCCCTTTCACCTGCGTCACCCTGCAAAACGGGGAACGCCGCATCCTCTGGACCACCTTCACGGGCAAACAGGTCGACATCGACGTCACCCACCCCGAGGGCCGCGCCTACCTGAGCGGGATCCTCAAGGCCTTTAAGGCGGGCGGTGTCGGCATCATCCGCCTCGACGCCGCCGGCTACGCGATCAAGCGCCGCGGCACCTCATGTTTCATGATTCCGGAGACCTACGAGTTTATCGCCGGCCTCACCCGCGAGGCCCGGGCTCTCGGCATCGAGGTGCTGGTGGAGATCCACAGCTACTACCGCGAGCAGATCGAAATCGCGCGCCGCGTCGACCGGGTCTACGACTTCGCCCTGCCTCCGCTCGTGCTCCACGCCCTGCACCAGGCCGACGCCGCCCCGCTGAAGGCCTGGCTCGCGATCGCCCCGCGGAACTGTATCACCGTGCTCGATACCCACGACGGCATCGGGGTGATCGACGTCGGGGCCGACGCCGCCACCGGACGCGCCGGCCTCCTGCCTCCCGCCGCCATCGACCGATTGGTCGAGACCATCCACGCGAAAAGCTCCGGGCAGAGCCGCCTGGCCACCGGCGCCGCCGCCTCCAACCTCGATCTCTACCAGGTCAACTGCACCTACTACGACGCGCTGGGCCGCGACGATCTCGCCTATCTCGCCGCCCGCGCGCTGCAGTTTTTCGCCCCCGGCGTGCCCCAGGTTTACTACGTCGGCCTGCTCGCCGGGACCAACGACCTCGACCTGCTTGCCCGCACCCAGGTGGGGCGCGACATCAACCGCCACCACTACACGCCGGAGGAGATCAACGCCGCCCTGGCGCGCCCGGTCGTGAAGGACCTGATCGAGCTCGTCCGCCTGCGCAATCGCCACCCGGCCTTCCAAGGCGAACTGCGCGTCCTGCCCACCGCCGATCACGTGATCGGGCTGGAATGGTCCCACGCCGGCGAATGCTCCCGGCTGGTCGTCGATCTGGGCGCGGGCCTCGCCGTCGAGCTGATGTTCACCGAGGACGGGGTGGAGCAAAGCTTCGACTTCGCCGCCCACTGCCGCCAGACCACCCCGGCCTGAGCCCCCACCCCATGGCCTCCCCGCACCCCGCCCCGCCGGCCTCGAACCGGGTCATCCGCTGGCTGACCTACCTGATGTTCATGATGTTCGCGATGACCACCGATTCGGTCGGCGTCATCATCCCGGAGGTCATCAAGGAATTCGGCCTCAGCCTCACCGCCGCCGGCTCGTTCCACTACGCCTCGATGATCGCGATCGCGATCTCGGGCGTGTTGCTCGGCTTCCTCGCCGACCGGCTCGGCCCGCGCCTGACCATCATCCTCGGCCTCGGCTGCTTCTCGGTGGCGTCGGGCTTGTTCGCGGTGGGAAACTCGTTCGGGTTTTTCCTCGTGCTGCTCATCGCCTCCGGGCTGGCCATCGGAGTGTTCAAAACCGGCGCGCTCGCCCTGATCGGCGACATCTCGCGCGACACCCGCGACCACACCGCCACCATGAACGCGGTGGAGGGCTTTTTCGGGGTCGGCGCCATCCTCGGGCCCGCGCTGGTTGCGTTGTTGCTCGCGCAAGGTGCCTCGTGGAAATTACTCTACGTCTTCGCCGCCGGCCTGAGCCTGGTTCTGCTCCTCATCGCCGCCTTCACCCGCTACCCCGTGCGCGAAAAACGCGCCAAGGAGGAAAAACTCGATCTGGTCGCCTCGCTGCGCCTGCTGGCCGATCCCCACGCGAGCCTCTTCGCCTGGGGACTCGGACTCTACGTCGCGGTCGAGTGCGCGATCTACGTCTGGATGCCCACCCTGCTGGCCGACTACTCCGGCTCCGCCAAGAGTCTCGTCGGCTACGCCCTGCCCGCGTTCTTTGTCCTGCGCGCGGCCGGACGTTTTCTCGGCGCGTGGTTGCTGCGCCGCTGGGACTGGGCGGCCGTGCTCGCGCTCTTCGGCGGGGCGATTTTCCTCTGTTTTCTCGGCGGCGTGCTCGGCGGCATCGAGGCCGCGATCTACCTGCTCCCGCTCTCCGGTCTGTTTATGTCGGTGATCTACCCGACCCTCAATTCCAAGGGCATCAGCTGCGTGCCGAAGGCCCGGCACGGCGCCGCCGCCGGCCTGAATCTTTTCCTGTCCTGCCTCGGCGCGGCCATCGGCCCCCTGGCCATGGGCGCGGTAGGAGACGCCTTTGGCGGAGCTCGACACGGGTTTCTACTCGCCACCGTTTTCGCCGCCCTGCTCGCGATCGGGCTGGTCTGGAACTGGCGCTTCGCCCCCGCCCGGCGCGTGCTCGCCGACCGCGACGCCGACGATTACCAAACCGCTTCGTGATGCCCTTTTCCGCTCCGGTTTGTTTCGGCGAGGTGCTGTGGGATCTCTTGCCCCGCGGCCGCTTCCTCGGCGGAGCCCCCCTCAACCTCGCCTACCACCTGCGCCGGCTCGGACGTGACCCACGCTTGGTCTCTGCGGTGGGCACGGACGCACCTGGCGGGGAAACCCTGGCCGCGCTGACCCGCGCCGGCATCGACAACCGCCTGGTCAACCAAACTCCCGATCTCGCCACCGGCACCGTGACCGTGACGCTCGACGCCACCGGCCAGGCCGCCTACCGCATCGCGTTACCCGTGGCGTGGGACGCCATCACCGCCACCCCGCCGCCTGGCGAGGCCCCGCCCTCCGCGCTCGTTCACGGCTCCCTCGCCCTGCGCGGTGCGGCCAACCGCGCCATCCTACGCACTTGGATCGCGACGCGCCCCGGCCTGCGTGTTTGTGACCTCAACCTCCGCGCCCCGCACGACGACCTCGCCGCGCTGGAGGAGTTTTTCCACGGCGTCGACCTGCTCAAGCTCAACGCCGAAGAGGCCGCGCGCCTCGTCCCGCCAGGTCTGGTCGCGGAAGACCCCGCGCGCCAGGCCGACTACATCGCCGCCCGCCACGCCTGCCGCCTGGTCTGCATCACCCTCGGGGCCGAGGGCGCCCTGCTGCGCCACCCGGGCGGCGTGGTCCGCGCTCCCGCGCCGCCGGTGGTGGTGCAGGACACCATCGGCGCCGGTGACGCCTTCACCGCCGCCTTGCTCGACGGCCTGCTCTCGGCCGGCACGTCCGAGCCCGTCTGGCCCGCGCTGCTCGAACGCGCCTGCGCGCTTGGTGCCTTTGTCGCCAGCCACCACGGCGCCCAGCCCGACTACGCTCCCGGCGACGTGCCCGGCCTCATCGCCTGACCCGCGTCCCGCTCACAACGCCGACTCGGCGCGCGCCATGACCTCGGGCCGAAGACCAAAATCGTGTTCCTCGCGGTCGAAATACACCGCCTTCGGCTCCTGCTCGCGCACGCAGGCCACCCGCGCGAGGTCGTGGCGAAACTCCACCGGTGAGCGCCCCGTGCTCTTGCGGAACACCCGCGCGAAGTAGTTCGGATCGTTGAAGCCGCTCGCGACCGCGATTTCCTTCACGCTCAGGTTGGTATGCCGGAGCGCGTCCAGCGCGTTGCCGATCCTCACCCGCGTAATGTATTCGACGATACGTTCGCCGGTCTGCTCGTGAAAGAGCTTGGAGAGGTGGTTGGGCGAGCAGTGCAGCTGGGCGGCGAGTTCGTCCACGCCCAGCTCGGCGTCGGCGATGTTGTTGCGGATCAGCCACTGGCAGCGGAAAACCCGCTCCGTTTCCGAAAAACGGCCCGACGCGCTTCCCTCCACGATCGCCAGCAGCAAGGCCAGTTCGGCCAGCATCAGGCCCTTGATCGCCGTGTCGCAGGCCGGGGTGCGGGTAAACCGAAGTTCGCAGATTCGGTTCAGGTATTCCACCAGGTCCGAGAAAAAGGGCGTGGTGTAGAAATGGATGTCCTCGACGTAGGGCCGACCTTCGGGGTCGGCATGGGCCACATGGATGGCCACGGTCTCGTTGTAGTAGCAGACGACGACGTTCTCGAAGGAACGACCCTCGCTGCGCGCCACCTCCCCGTGCGGCACGCCCTTGGGCATGATGCAGATTTCGCCCGCTCCCAGCCGAAAGCTTCGGTCCGGGAAACTAAAATCGGTCGCGCCTTGCCGCTGAATAAAAAGCTCCGGCTTAAAATGATAGGCCATTCCAAGATGCCGTTCGTAAAGATGACGCGTCTGCGGCACACGAAAGGTGGCGGTGTTTCGCTCTAGCGCGGCGATCTGCCCGCGAAAAGCCTCGATAAAAAGTCCGCGCACCTCGAGCCGAGGCGAGGGCGAGACCACAGGGTTGAAGACAATCATGGGGTGACTGGGGTGACTGAAGGATGTCGTTACCCCTTCGACGCAAACAAGGCGATACCTGACCGTTTTTTCCTCGGTTTCGTGGATCTTTCTTGTTTCCCCAGCCCGCCACCCCTCCCGGATTTTCTTTTCGTGCCCTTTTGTGTCTTTTCGTGGGTGATTCTCCGGAAATGCCCACCGCCGCTCCAACCGCGCCCCTCGCCCTCGGCTTCGACGCCGACGACACCCTCTGGCACAACGAGGGGCTCTTCTCCGCCGCCCACGCGAAGTTCCACGCCCTCCTCGCCGCCCATCACGACGCCGCCACCGTCGACCGCGCCCTCTACGCCACCGAGCTGCGCAACCTCCCCCTTTACGGCTACGGCGCCAAGGGCTTCACCCTCTCCGCCATCGAGACCGCCATCGAACTGACCGCCGGCCGTGTCTCGCCCGCCGAACTCCGCGAACTCATCGCCCTCGGGCGCGATATTCTCGCCCACCCGGTCGAACTGCTCGACGCCGTGCCCGACGTCCTCGCCGATCTGGCCGACGCCGGCCACCGCATGATCCTCATCACCAAGGGCGACCTCCAGCACCAGGAACGCAAAATCTCCGAATCCGGCCTCGCCCCCCACTTCCTCGCCACCGAGGTCGTATCCGAAAAAGACGACGCCACCTACCGCCGCGTGCTCGCCCGCCACGGCATCGATCCGACGCGTTTCCTCATGATCGGCAACTCCCTGAAATCCGACATCGCCCCCATCCTCCGCCTCGGCGGCTTCGCCGCCCACATCCCCTACCCCCTGACTTGGGAACACGAACGCCTCGCCACCCCGCCCGAGGCCCCCGGCCGCTTTTTTACCCTCGCCTCCCTGCGCGAACTTCCCGCTCTCGTCGCCCGCCTCGCCGGTTCCTAGCTTCCCGCCCGTTTCCAGCGTTCCAAATTTTTTCCCCTTCACCCTTCGTCATTCGGCATTCGGATTTCGTCATTCGGCATTTTTCTTCTCCCCATGTCCCTCCCCGTCAAACACGCCCTGATCACCGCCGCCGGCGCCGACGAGCGCCGCCTGCCCCTGCAAAACCTCACCGACCGCCACGGCGACTGGAAACCCGTCATCGTCATCCAGATCGACGAGATCCTCGACGCCGGCGTCGAACGGGTCGGCGTGATCATCCGCCCCGCCGATCGCCCCGCCTACGAAACCGTGCTCGCCCCCTACGGCCAGCGCGTCGCCCTCGTCGAACAAGCCGCGCCCCTCGGCTACGGCCACGCCGTGCTCCGCGGCCGCGACTTCGTCGGCCCCCACCCCTTCCTCCTCCAGGTCAGCGACCACCTTTACGTCGGTGGTGGCGAAAAATCCTGCACCGCCCAGCTGCTCGAGCTCGCCCGCTCCGAGGGCTGCGCCGTCTCCGCCGTCCAGCCCACCCCCGAAAGCCAGATCTGCCACTACGGCACCATCGCCGGCTCCGTCGCCCCCGGCCGCCCCGATCTTTACCAGGTCGAAAACGTCATCGAAAAACCCACCCCCACCGTCGCCGAACAGACCTGCGTCGTCCCCGGCCTCCGCCTCGGCCACTACCTGTGCTTCTTCGGCATGCACGTGCTCACCCCGACCATCTTCGATCTCCTAAGCGCCGCCCAAGCCGCCGCCCCCGCCGATAAACTCGGCCTCTCCCCCGCCCTCGCCACCCTCGCCTCCCGCGAAAAATACCTCGCCGCCCGCCTCTCCGGCCGCCGCGCCGACCTCGAAGCCCGCCTCGGCGTCTTCCGCGCCCAACTCGCCCTCGGCCTCCACGGCCCCTCCCGCGACGCCATCCTCGCCGTGCTCGCCGAAGAACTCGCCCTCGACGCCACCCTACGGAAGTAACCTCGCCCCCCGCGCGGCCCCGGCCGCGCCGCACTCGACCTTAGACCCCAAGACCTTCGACTTTAGACTCTCACGCTCCGCGCTCCCAGCTCCAGGCTCCCTGCTCCCAGCTCCATGTCTCCCACGCTCCTCGCCCTCGTCGAAGGCCGCACACCGCCCGCGCCCGCCGCCGACGCCACCTTCGACTCCCTCTGCCGCGCCGCCGACGCCGCCACCCTCGAAACCACCTGCGGACAACTCGAGGACTTCCGCCGCGCCACCGCCAACTTTTACCACGGCGTGCGCGCCATCTTTTTCCTCGCCGCCATCCATCGCTACTACCTGCCGCCCCACTTCCCCGCCACCGCCGCCGGCCTCGTCCCCTACGCCGGTCACAAACTCGCCCTCGCCCGCCGCTTCGAGGAGGCCCTCACCGTTTACCACCAGCACCGCCAAACCCACGGCCCCGGCGACGCCCTCTCCAGCGCCTTCGCCGCCGCCTACCACGGCCTCGCCTTCAAAACCCTCGCCGCCCAGGTCCAGAAAACCGTGCGCAAGGTCCGCGGCAACCAGTGGATGTTCCGCGTCGGCCACCCGCTCGATTACCCGCTCCGCCTCCGCCGCGAACTGCTCGCCCGCGAC
>CAMCHD010000114.1 GCA_945874545.1 Akkermansia muciniphila
CGGGTTGGGCGGCGCGCTGGCGGGCCTGGCCTCCGGGTGACGCGCCCGAGGAACTCCTGCGCCTGGCGCGGGAATTCGCGGTCGCGGGCACACCGGACGCGCCCTTGGGGCAGGGGCATTTGCAAGGTTTGCTGGGCTGGTTGGCGCGACTCGCGGAGGCGGACGGGCGCGGGGCTTGACAGTGATTTATCCGGTTCGCTTACTACTTGATTCAATCACAGTTCACTTTCCAAGAAGTGGGCCTCTCGGCCCGCTTTTTTTTTCCCCTTAACACTCGATCCACATGAGCCAAGAAATCCTCGCCGTCCTCGAATACATGGAGAAGGAACGGGGCATCGCGCGCGCCGACATGATCGCGGCGATCGTCAACGCCATCAAAGCCGCCGCCTTGAAGGGCGTGAATTCCGGCCAGGAGTTGAAAATCGAAATCAGCCCCAAGAACGGGCAGCTCAAGGCCTGGGCGGTGTTGAAGGTGGTCGATTCGGTCAGCGATCCCCGCCAGGAGATCCCGGTCGAAAAAGCCCAGGCTATCCGGGCCGGCGCCCAGATCGGCGAGACGGTGGAGCGGGAGATCAATCCCGCCGAGCTCGGCCGCATCGCCGCCCAGACCGCCCGCCAGGCCGTGATGCAGAAGCTTCGGCAGTTCGAGAAAGACCGTATTTACGACGACTACAAAGACAGCGTCGGCAACATCGTGACCGGCACGGTGCGGCGTAAGGAGCGTAACGACATCTACATCGACCTCGGCAAATCCGAGGCCGTGCTCCCCGGCCGCGAGCAGGTGCCGGGCGAGGAATACCAGCCGGGTGACCGCATCCGCGCCTTGTTGCTCGCCATCGAGAGCACGCCCCGTGGTCCGGAGCTGATTCTTTCCCGCGGCAGCCCGAAGTTTGTGCGGCGCCTTTTTGAGGTCGAGGTCGGCGAGATCGCCGACGGCACGGTGAAGATCGAGGCCTTTGCTCGCGAACCCGGTTATCGCACCAAGATCGCCGTCACCAGCACCGATCCCAAGGTCGACCCGGTCGGCGCCTGCGTCGGCGCCCGCGGCGCCCGGGTGAAGACCATCGTGCGCGAGCTCAACGGCGAGAAAGTCGATATCATCAACTGGTTCGCCGACCCCAAGCAGATGGTGCTCGAGGCGCTCAAGCCCGCCGTGCCGCGTGACATCGTGCTGGATGAGCGCGGCAAGCGCATCCTTCTGCGCGTCGCGACCGACGATCTCGCCATCGCGATCGGCAAAAAGGGGCAGAACGCCCGCCTGACCTCCCGCCTCATCGGTTGGCGCATCGACATCGAGGAACACCGCAACGAGGTCGTCGATCCCCGCGCCCAGGCGGTCAAATCGCTCGTCGTGGCCTTCGGTTTGGAAAAAGCACTCGCCGAGCGCCTCGTCGCGGTCGGGATCAACTCGCCGGCCGCCTTTGAAGGCGTCGACGCCGACGCGCTGGTCGAGGCCGGCTTCTCCGCCGAGGAGGCCGCCGCCGTGATGCAAACCGTGGCCGGCGCCTGATCCGGAACGTCTTACACTCTTTTATCTCCCCAACGCCCGCCGACCGAATGAGCATCCGCATCCACGAATTCGCCAAACGCTACAACATGGAGGGCAAGGACATGCTGGCCTTGCTCAAGGAGCTTAAGTTCGTCTCGGCCGACACCAGGTCCGTCTCCAGCACGCTGAGCTCGATCTACATGGAGGAGTTCGAGAAATACATGGCGGCCAAGGCTCCTCCGGCCGCGCCGGTCGAGGTCGCCGCTCCGGCCGCTCCTGCCTCTGCTCCCAAGGTGCCGATGGTGAAGTCGATGGATGAAGTCGTGCGGGAACGCGCCGAGGCCGCCGCGCGTCTCGCCGACGAGGCGGCGACGGCCCGCGCGGCCGCCGCCCAGGTCACCGCGCCCGCCGCCGTGTCCGGTCCCGCGCCCACCCCGGTCGCCCCGCCGCCCCCGCCCGCCGTGGTGTCGGCGCCCGCGCCGGTGAGCGCGCCTCGCCCGGTGAGCGCCCCGCCGCCCCCGCCTTTTTCCCGTCCGCCGGCGATCACGCCCCCGGTCAGCGCACCTCGTCCCGTGGTGTCGAGCCCGGCCGCCACGCCGTCGGTCTCCGCGCCCCGGCCGACGCCGGGTTTTGCCACCCCCGGTCTGCGTCCGCCCGCGCCGGTCGCCGCCGCGCCCGCTCCCGCGCCCTCCACCCCGCCTCCGTTGCGGCCCCGTATCGCGGCCCCCGCGCCCAATGCCCCCGCCGCGCCCCCGGCCGTGCCTCCCGTCTCGGCTCCGCCGCGCCCCGCCGGTCCGCCGACCGTTCCCAGCATGCCGTCCGCGGGCGCGCCGCGCGCCCTGCCGGCGTTCCCGGCCGCCGCGCCGCGTCCCCCGGGCTTTGCCTCCACGGTCATCGCGCCGGCCGCCGCGGCCACCATCACCGAGGAGGGCGGTATCAAGATCATCCATCTCAAGCCGCCCATCATCGTCCGTGACTTCGCGACGACCCTGGGCCTGAAGCCCTTCAAGCTGATCTCCGAGCTGATGGAGGCGGGCATCTTCGCCTCGATCAACCAGTCGATCGACGAGCAGGTGGCGGCCAAGGTCGCCGAAAAGCACGGTTACCTCCTCGAGATCAAACACCGCGGCGAGAGCCCGCCGCCCCAGGTTTCGAAGAAGGAAAAGGAGGCCGCCAAGGCCAAGCAACTCGAGGAGGACGAGGTCAAGAATCTCGTTCCCCGTCCCCCGGTGGTCTGCATCCTGGGGCACGTCGACCACGGCAAAACGTCGCTGCTCGACGCCATTCGCAAAGCCAACGTGGCGGGCGGCGAGGCGGGCGGCATCACCCAGCACATCGGCGCCTACCAGATCGAGCACTCCGGCCGGAAGATCACCTTTCTGGATACGCCCGGTCACGCGGCGTTCAACAAGATGCGCGCCCGCGGTGCTTCGGTCACCGACGTCGCCATCCTGGTGGTCGCGGCGGACGACGGCTTCATGCCGCAGACCGACGAGGCGCTGAAACACGCCCAGACCGCCGCCGTCACCACCATGGTCGCGGTGAACAAGATGGACGTGAAGGGCGCCAACCTGGATCGCGTGAAGCAGCAGATGCAGGAGCGCAACATCGCCCCCGAGGATTGGGGCGGGGAAACCGTGACCGTGCCGGTCTCGGCCCTGAAGGGCACCGGCCTGGCCGACTTGCTCGACATGATCATCCTCCAGGCCGACGTGCTGGAGCTGAAGGCCAACCCGAAGGCCGAGGCCAGCGGCATCGTGATCGAGTCCCAGGTGGACGTCGGCCGCGGCCCGCTCGCCACCCTGTTGATCCAGCGCGGCACGCTGAAGGTCGGTGACTCCGTGGTCTGCGGCCCCCACTGGTGCAAGGTTCGCGCGATGTTCGACGACAAGGGGGCGAACCTCAAGGAGGCGCCGCCCTCCGCGCCGGTGCGGGTGATCGGTTGGTCCGGCGCGCCCGACAGCGGCGTGCAGTTCAAGGTGGTGAAGAACGCCCGCACCGCCGAGGACATGGCCGAGGAGGAGCAGAACCGCATCAAGAAGGAGGAGACCTCCGCCGCCTCCGTGCCCAAGAACGTGTCGGTCGACCAGCTCTTCGCCGACATCGCCGCCACCCAGTCGAAGGTGCTCAAGCTTATCATCAAGACCGACGTCTTCGGCTCGACCGAGGCGGTCCGCCATGTGCTCGAGGGCATCAAGACCACCAAGGTCGAGCTCGATATCGTGTCCACCGAGGTGGGCCTCGTGACCAAGAACGACGTGCTCATGGCCGGCACCGGCGGCGCCGTCATCATCGGTTTCAACACCAAGCTGGAAAACGGCGTCACCCCGCTGGCCAAGCACCATGGCGTGCGCATCGAGACCTACGGCATCATCTACGAACTCGCCGACAAGGTGAAGGAGATGATGGCCGACCTGCTCGAGCCCGACCTGAAGGAGATCAAGCTCGGCGCCGCCGAGGTCCGCGCGACCTTCCCGCTGGCCAAGGGTTTTGTGGCGGGCTGCCTCGTCACCGAGGGCAAGATCACCCGCAACGCCAACGCCCGCATCCGCCGCAAGAAGGAAGTCGTGGCCGAGGGCAAGGTCAGCACGCTCAAACGCTTCAAGGACGACGCCAACGAGGTCCGCGCCGGCCTCGAATGCGGCATCAAGCTGGGCGAGTTCAACGGTTACGAGATCGGCGACGTCATCGAGGTCTACGAAATCCAAAAGGTCAGGGCGTCGCTCTGAGCCGGGAGCGGGGAGCAGGGAGTTTAATCCTCCGGAATCGCCCCGTTCTCGACTCCAGCTCATTTCTCCCCGCTCCTCGCCCCCCGCTCTCATGTCCACCCGAACCCTGCGCGTAAACGAACTGCTCCAGCGCGAGCTGAGCGCGTTGTTGCGCCGCAAATACAACGCGGAGGCCGCCGCCATCACCATCACGGCGGTGGAGGTCACGCCCGACGTGCGCGAGGGCAAGGTCTTCGTGTCCGTGACCGGCGACGACGAGCAGGCCGCCGACCGGATGAAGTGGCTGCGCAAACACAACCAGGAGCTACGCTTCGCTCTCGGCGACATCATCATCCTCAAGCACATGCCGGTCTTCACCTTCGAACTCGACACCGTGACCGACCGGGGCAACCGCATCCTCGGCCTGCTCGATGAGATCGCGGTGAAGGAAAAGAAAACCGCGCCCGCCGCCGAGCCGCCGCCGGCCCCCTGAGCGAACTCCTCCGCATGCCAGCGCTGTATCCGCATCTCCGCGACGCCTTCGACCGCCTGCTCGCGGCCTGCGCGGGCCGGCGCGTGGTCGTGGTCGGACACGCCCGGCCGGACGGCGATTGCATCGGCTCGCAGGTGGCCCTCTGCCGCCTGCTCCGGGCGCGCGGGATCGACGCCGTCTGCTGCAACCCCGACGCGGTGCCGCGCCGGCTGGAATTCATCGTCACCGACACGCCTTTTGTCCCGCTGGCGACCGCGGTGGCCGAGGGGCGCGTCGCGATCTTCGTGGACTGCGCCGACCGCAACCGCGCGACCGAGGCCTTCGCCGCGGCCTTCCCCGCGCCGCTGGGCAACATCGACCACCACCTCTCCAATCCCGGTTTCGCCGAGATCAACCTCGTCGACACGGCAAGCGCGGCCACCGCCGAGATCCTCGCCGGGCTGGCCCGGGACGCCGGGCTGGCGACCGACGCCGCGACCGCGAACGCGTTGCTCACCGGCATCGCGACCGACACCGGCCAGTTCCGCTTTTCCGCCACCACCGCGCGGACCTTCCGGCTCTCGGCGGACCTGGTCGAGGCCGGCGCGGACCCCGCGGCGATGGGCCTCCAGCTCTACGAGCGCGAGACCTTCGGCAAGATGCAGCTCTTGCAGCGTTTCCTCGCCTCGCTGCAGACCTTCGCCGACGGCCGGGTCTGTCTCGGCCTGTTGCCCGACGGCATCTACGCCGAGACCGGCACCTCGGTCGAGGATACCGAGGGGCTGGTCGACTACGCGCGCTCAATCGAGGGGGTGGAGATCGGCGTGTTGGTCGAGGTGCGCGGCGGCGCGATCAAGGCCAGCCTGCGGTCCAAAGACGCGGCCTACCGGGTGGATAAGCTCGCCGGACAATTCGGCGGCGGCGGCCACGCCTGCGCGGCCGGCCTCAACGTGAAGGGCGAGACCCTCGAACATTTTTTGCCCCGCCTCCGCGCCGCGCTGGAGACCCAGATCGCGGCCGTCGCCGCCGCCCGCCCATGATCCGCACCGCCCTGGCCGAATACGATGGCGTCCTGCTGATCGACAAGCCGTCCGCCCACACCTCGCACGACGTCGTCGCCCGGGTGCGCGGCATCCTGCGCATGAAGCGCGTCGGCCACGCCGGCACGCTCGATCCGATGGCGACCGGCCTGCTTGTCCTGCTCCTCGGCAAGGCGACCAAGCTCTCCCAATATCTCATGAGCGTGGACAAGACCTACGCGGGCTCGGTCAAGCTCGGCCAGGTCACCAACACCCAGGACGCCGAGGGCGACGTGCTGGAGACGCGCCCGGTGCCGGAGCTGACCGAGGACGCGGCGCGCGCGGCCCTGCGCGGCATGGTCGGCGACCAATACCAGACGCCGCCGATGTTCTCCGCGATCAAGATCAAGGGCGTGCCGCTCTACAAAAGCGCCCGGGCGGGCGAGGAGATCGAGCGCGAGGCGCGCTTCATCCGGGTGAAACGCTTCGAGCTCAGCCGCTGGGCCCCGCCGGACACGCTGGATTTTGTGGTCGATTGCACGAAGGGCACCTACGTGCGCACCCTGGCGCATGACCTCGGGCAAAAGCTCGGCTGCGGCGCGCACCTGAGCGCCCTGCGGCGCATCTCCTCCGGCGCGCTCCACGTGGACCGTGCGGTCACGCTGGAGGCGCTGCAAAAGATGACGCCCGCCGAGGTGCAGGCAGCGCTGGTGCCCGGCTATGAGGCGGCGCCGGCGGTGGCGCTGGGCTGAAATTTTTGGCCCACGAAACACACGAAAAAGCACGAAAAGAATACCCTCTGGCGTGGTTCGATTTTCGTGTCATTTCGTGTGTTTCGTGGGCCATTCCTTCGATTTCCGTGGATAAGGTTTTCAACAGTCTTGCCGACGTCGGGCGGCTCGCCGGGCGGCGGCCTCTGCACCTCGCCATCGGCATGTTCGACGGTGTGCACCTCGGGCATCGGGCGGTGATCGAGGCGGCGACGCGGTCGGCGCGGCGCAGCGGCGGGTCGGCGGCGGTGTTGACCTTTGATCCGCATCCGAGCCGGTTTTTCCGGCCCGAGGACCCGGTTCGTCTCATCATGGACCGGGAACGGCGGGTGGCCGCCTTGCTCGCGCTCGGGGTGGCGGCGGTGGTCGTGCAGCCCTTCGACGCGGATTTCGCCGGGATCGAGGCGGAGGCGTTTTTGCCGCGCCTGCGTTCGTGTTTGCCCAATCTCCATACCGTCTACGTCGGCGAAAACTGGCGCTTCGGGCGGGGGCGGCGCGGGGATGTGGCGCTGCTCGTCGCCGAGGCGAAAAAGCTCGGGCTGCACGTGGTCAGCGCGCCGCGCATCAACGGCGACGGCGAGCCGATCAGCAGCACGCGCATCCGCGCCTTGTTGACCGAGGGCCGGATCGACGCGGCGAACGTGTTGCTCGGCTCGGCCTACGCCAGCGAGGGGGTGGTCGCCGGGGGCAAGCGGTTGGGGCGCACGATCGGGTTTCCCACCTTGAACCTTTCCTGGGCGCCCGACCTGCGGCCGCGGCTCGGGGTCTACGTGGTCGCGGTGGCGCGGGCGGACGGTTCCGATGTGCCCCGGCGCGGGGTGGCCAACTACGGCCTGCGTCCGACGGTGGAGACGAGTCTCGAGCCGCTGATCGAGGCGCACCTTTTGCACGAGTGTCCGTATACGACGGGCGACCGGCTGCGGGTCGAGTGGCTGGCGTTTTTGCGGCCCGAGCAACGCTTCGCCGGATTGGAAGAGTTGAAGGCGCAAATCGCGCGCGACCGCGAGGCGGCGCTGGCGTGGTTCGGGGACTGACCCGGTCCGTCAGGTGCCTTCGGGCGCGGGTGGTGGGGTGAAGGGCGTGCGGGTGCCGGAGGGAATAGGTGGGCGGGTGACGGGGCGGATGACGCGTTCCGGCTCGCGCGGGGCCTGGGCCGCCATGTGGGCGATGAGACGTTCGTTGAAGGTGTGCGCCGGGTCGTGGCCCATGCGGCGGAGGGCCTGGACCATGGCCGCGACCTCGACCAGGCGGGCCATGTCGCGGCCGGGGCGCACGAAGAGTTCGAAGTGGGGAACCTGGAGGCCGAGGATCTCGTGGAAGTTTTCCTCCAGTCCGGTGCGCTCCTCGACGACCTCGGGGGTCCACTCGCGGAGGGTGACGACGAGGTCCAGGCGTTTGTCGAGGCGCACGGCGTGGACGCCGAACATGTCGGAGATGTTGATGATGCCGATGCCGCGGCACTCCATGTAGCCGCGGTTCAGCGGGCGGGCGGAGGCGAGCAGGTCGCGCTCGTCGATCAGCTTCACCACCGTGAGGTCGTCGGCGACGAGGGAGTGGCCGCGCTCGATCAGGGCGAGGGCGCACTCGGATTTGCCGGCGCCGGCCTCGCCGCGCAGCATCACGCCCATGCCGCGGATATCGAGGGTGGTGGCGTGCACGGTGGTGGCGGGGGCGAACTCGTTGTCGATGCAGAGGGTGGCGAGGTTCACCCAGTGCATCGTGATCATCGCGGTGCGGAAGATGGGGAGTTTGCGCTCGATCGACACGGCCAGCATGGCGGGGGTGGGCTGGTAGTTGCGGGTCAGCACGAGGCAGGGCACCTGCCGGTCTATCATCTCCCCGAGGATGCGGGTCTGCTCGGTGGAGTGGAGGGTGCGGAAATAGGTCATCTCGGCCGCGCCCATCACCTGGATACGTTTGTTCGCGAAATACTTGAAGAAGCCGGTCAACGCGAGCGAGGGGCGGTTGATGGAGCCTTCGCGGATGAGGCGGTGGAGGCCGTCGGGGCCGGTGAGCAGTTCGAGTTTCAGCTTCTCGCGATAGGTCTCGTGGAAGTGCGCGACGGTGATGCCGTGGATGGCCTTGGGGAGGGGCATGCGAGGGGCGGGTTGAGGTTAAAAGGGGAAGGCGGGAAGGATGATTCGAGGCGTCCGGCTAGGGATGAGAATATGGAAGGCTGGAAGGGGTGGAAACGGAGCGGCGGGTGCGAGGGCTTTCCTGGTTTCCAGCTTTCCACATTCAATAAGAGGGCGGCCTCCACCTCACAGGTTAAAATCCTCGCCGAGGTAGAACTGGCGGGCCTCGGGGTCGTTGACGAGGGCGTCGGCGGAGCCCTCCTTGAAGACGCGGCCCTCGCGGATGAGGTAGGCGCGGTCGACGATCTTGAGGGTTTCGCGGACGTTGTGGTCGGTGATGACCACGCCGATACCGCGGGCGCGGAGATCGACGACGATCTTCTGGACCTCGGCGACGGAGATGGGGTCGATGGCGGCGAAGGGTTCGTCGAGGAGGAGGAACTTCGGCCGGGTGACGAGGGCGCGCGCGATCTCGAGGCGGCGGCGCTCGCCGCCCGACAGGGTGTAGGCCTTTTGGCGGGCGACGTGGGTGAGGTTGAGCTCGGTCAGGTGTTCCTCGGCGCGGGCGCGGCGCTGGGCGCGGGGCACGCCGATGGCCTCGATGATGGCGAGCAGGTTTTGCTCCACGGTGAGTTTGCGGAAGGTCGAAGGCTCCTGCGGCAGGTAGCCGAGCCCGAGGCGGGCGCGTTCGTGCATGCGAAGGCGGGTGATATCCCGGCCATCCAGGGAAACGGTGCCGGCGGTGGCGGGCACGAGGCCGACGATCAGGTAGAACGTGGTGGTCTTGCCCGCGCCGTTGGGTCCGAGGAAGCCGACGATCTCGCCGGCGCGGGCGGTGATATCCACGCCGGAGACGACGGTGCGCTGGCCGTAGGTCTTGACCAGGCCGCGGGTGGAGATCTCGGCGGGGGCGGAGGGGGAGGCGGCGGTCACGGCGGCGGAAGGGATGGCCCCAGAAGGCACAGAAGGCGCAAAAGGAGGAGGACTTATTTGGCGGCGGGCTTGGGGAAGGTGACGCCGGTGGTGGGCGCGGGGGCGGGCGCGGCGGCGGGTGTCCGGGGTTTGGCGGTGGCCCCGAGGTCGCCGACCGGGGGGCCGGTGAAGCGGGGCTGGTCGATCAACACCTCGCGTTTGCCGCGGAAAAGGGTGATCTTTTCGCCGGCGCCGGCGAAGCCGCTGCTGTGGTCGATGATCACGGGATCCTCGCTCAGCACCACCTTGTCCTCGCGGGGGAAGACCTCGGCGCGCTGGGAGGTGGACTCGCGGTCGCCCTGGACGATGCGCACGTCGCCGGTGGCGAGGATGTATTTGAACTTCTCGACCGCGCCGAGCGTGGCGTCCTTGTCGCCGATACGGCTCGCGACCAGGGTGAGCTGGTCGCAGGTGATGCGCAGGTTGGTGCCGGTGAGGATGACGTTCCCGGTGGCGACGGCGGTGGTCTCGTCGTCGGTCGAGGTCATGCGGAGTTTTTCGCTGCGCAGCTCGGTGGGCACGGGGGCGGTCTCGGCCGGGGCGGGCTGGGCCCGCGCGGGAATGACCAAGGACCAAGAACCAATGACCAATGTCGCGAGGGCGAGGGCGGCTAGGCGGGGGTGGAGTGGGCTCATTTGAGGATGTCGCCGATGGGGGCGCGAAGGATGACGTGGGCGTCGCGGTTGATCACCAGACGGCGGGCGGGGTGGTCGTAGCTCCAGTCGGCGCCGGTGACGGTGAGGTCGAGGCGTTCGAGGCGCACGGTCGAGGGGCCGGAGGCGAAGAGTTTTTCGGGCAGGAAAGTGGCGGCCGGGGCGGCGAGCATGGAGTCGATGCCTTCGTCGGACAGGCCGGTGAAGAGGGTCAGTTCCATCTCCACCAACTCGATCCGGGCGGGGTCGGGCAGGCGGGCCTCGCCGGCGCGGAGCATGGTGCGGCGGAAACCCTCGTCGGTGAAGGTCGGCAGGCGAAAATTTTTCACCGGAGCGCTCGGGGCCAGTTGCGCGGCGGGTTTGGCGGGGGGCGGCTTGGGCGCGGCGGTCAATCCGGCGGCGAGGAGCACGGCGGCGGCGAGGCGGATAGGGCTGGAGGGGAGGTGGGGCAAGGGGGCGGGCAGGGCGGAGGGAGAAGGAGAACGAGAAGGAGAACGATTAGGAGAACGATTAGGAGGACGGTGGGTTAGGCGGGGGGATGGGTGTGACCCTGGGCGTGGAGGATATGTTCGCAGATTTCTCGCACCGCGCCGCGGCCGGCGGGGCGGGCGGTGAGGTAGTCGGCGGCGTCCAGCGCGGCGGGCATGGCGTCGGGCACGGTCACGCCGATGCCGGCCCAGAGGATGGCGGCGGCGTCGATATCGTCGTCGCCCATGTAGACGATCGCGTCGTGGGGAAGATCGAGTTCGGCGGCGAGCTCCTGGAGGGCGTCGAGTTTATCGGTGCGGCCCTGCACGAGGTGGGGGATTTTGAGTTCGGTGGCGCGCACGGTGGTGGCACCGGAGGCGCGGCCGCTGATCCACGCGGTGGCGACACCGTGTTTCGCGAGGCGGACGAGGCCCATGCCGTCGAGCACGGAGAACTGCTTGGTCTCGGTGCCGTCGGAGGAGATGTGGACGGTGCCGTCGGTCAGGATGCCGTCGACATCCATGGCGAAGAGTTTGATGGCGGCCCAGCGGGCGGGGGGGATTTGGTGCATGG
>CAMCHD010000115.1 GCA_945874545.1 Akkermansia muciniphila
GGCCGCTGGCACCGCCGTAGGCCCAGCCGAGGACGAGTGGGGTGGAGAGTCCGCGGGCCTCGACGCGCACGATCAGGGCCTCGGCCTCGGCGCTGGGGATGGAGTCCACGACGAGGGCGCCGTCGGGTCCGAGGGCGGGGTCGGTGATCTCGTGGCGGAGGGCGCCGGGGCGGTAGCGGGTGACGGTGTGGGCGGCGTCATGCAGCCAGCGCACGGCGCCGTCGGTGGCGACGAGGCCGAGGCGGAGGTTGCCGCCGCGGCCGGGCAGGTAGAGCGACCATTCGGGACGGTCGCCGCCGTCGACGCGGAAGGCGGTGTGGGTGCCGTAGAGCGGGCGGTTGAAGAATTCGCGGCCGTTCTCGATCACGAAGTCGCCGGCGTCGGGCGTGTAGCGCAGCGGGCGTTCGAGTTCGCGCGGGCGGTCGGCGGAGAAGGCGACAACGGCGGATGAGGACGGGGGCAGCGCGTCCTCGGCGAAAAGTCCGGCGGACAAGACGAGGAATAGCGCGGCGGCGCTGGTGCGGAGCGGGGGCATCAGAGGACTTTGACGCGGTAAAAGCGGCGAGGCGAGGCGCCGGCGTCGTGGGTGAAAACGAGGTTCTGGCCGGTGGCGCCTTCGCGTGTCTCCAGGTCGGTCCAGACGCCGGCTACGTCCTCCGTGGTCTGGAGGGTGTAGGTGTGGCCGGCGTAGGAGGCGATGGTCAGGGTGAAGGCGGTGCCCTCGCGCGACCAGGAGGAGAGCTTCACGGCGGAGGCATCGAGGACGGTGCCGTTGTTCACCAGGTTGGGCGGGAGGCTGCCGCCAGCGGTCATGAGATCGAGGACGCCGTTGTTGACGAAAGCGCCGGAGACGACGAGCTCGGCGCCGTCGGCGAGACGCATGACGCCGTCGTTCAGGATGTCGCCCGTCACGGTCAGGCGGACGGCGCCGCGCAGGCCGATCTCGCCCTGGTTGTTGACGTCGCCGGAGATCGTGCCGCGGCCGGTGAGCACGGCTCCGGGGGCGAGGTCGAGGGCCTGGCCGGCGAAGGTGCCGTCGGCGAGTTCGAGGGTGGCGTGGGGGCCGACTTCGGTCTTGCCGGTCAGGACGAGCGAGCCGGAGAGGACGAGGCGGCCGGCCTCCACGCCGACGGAGCCGCCAAAGGTGGACGCGCCGGAAAGGGTCCAGCCGGCCGTGCCGATCTTGACGACACGGAGGCCGGCGAGGTCGCCGCCCTGCATGATCTGGCCGGCGAAAGTGGTGTCGAGGTTGGCGCCGCCGACGCGGTAGGTGGTGGTGGTCTCGCCGCTTCCGGATTGGCGGCCCGAGAGCCGGGTGGAGGGGCCGCCGGAAACGGCGCCGAGCTCAATGGTGATGTCGCCGTTGCGGTTGGTCAGGGTGCCGGAGCCGGAGCCGACGGCGAAGTGGGTGGAGGCGGAACCGAGGTTCACGTCGCTGCTGCCGACGGAATTCGAATTCAGGCGGAGCATGCCCGAGCCAGCGCCAAAATTGATCGTGCCGGAGAAGCCGGACATCGCGCCGTTGATGCTCAGGATGCCGGCGACGCCGGACAGGTCGAGAGTGGCGGGGCCGGAGCTGGAGAACGTGCTCGCGGTCGAGTTCGCGAGGGTGGAATTGCCGGTGTAGGCGGATGTGATGGCGGAGGCGCCGGAGACGACGACGGAGTTGTTCAGGAAGACGGTGGCGTTGGGCAGGGCCAGGGTGCCGCCGGCAAGCGTGACGAGTCCGGTGCCGAGGGAGGTGCTGGCGTTGCCGACGGCGAGGGTGCCGGCCTCGATGCGCACGCCGCCGGTGAAGGGGTTTGCGGCGCTGTTGGCCAGGGTGAGCGTGCCGGCGCCGGATTTCACGAGCCGGGCGGCGCCGCCGAGCACGCCCGCGCCAACGAAGGAGTAGTCGCGGGTGGCGTTGTTTACCGTCACGACGGAGGGCTGGAGCGTGCCGGCGAGCACGATGGAGCCGCCGGCGCCGGTGTCGTCGAAGGTGACGCGGTCGAGGTTGTAGAACACGGCGGGGGAGCCGCCGGTGAAGTTGCCGGACGTGGTGTTCAGGTCCCAGAGGCCGCCCGAGGCCCCGGACCAGACGAGCGGGGCGGCGGAGCCGGCGACCACCAGGTTCAGGAAGGTCGGGCTGCCGGAGGCGGCGCGGGCGATGGAGAAGGTCTGGCGGGTGGTGCCGGTGGCGGCGGGAAGGATCGGGACGACGGTGCTGCCGGACGCGGACAGGGTGGAGGCGCCGTCGACCAGCGGGTAGGTGCCGGGCGCGAGGCCGGCGGTGAGGTCGAGGAAGTTGATCTGGGCGTTGACGGTCGCGCCGAGCGTGAAGGTGCCGCCCGAGACGGTGATTTTGTCCGAGGCGGCGGCGGGGGTGGGGCCGAGGTCGAAGACCAGGGTCGAGCCGCTGGCGGCGTTGAGACCCGCGGAGGCGGTGAAGGTGCCGGCGGCGGCATCGGTCGCGCCCGGGTTGAGTTTGCCGCCCGAGGAGACGGTCACGAGGCCGCCGGTCGTGCCGGTGCCGGCGAGGGTGCCGCCGGAGGCGACGGTGATCGGCGCGGTGATGAAGGAGCCGTTCAGGCGTAAGGTGCCGGCGGATACGGTGGTGAGGCCGGTGTGCGTGGAGGCGCCGGTCAGGGTCCACGCGCCGGAGCCGACCTTGTTCACCAGGGTGGCGACGCCGCCGCCCGTGCCGCCGTTGGTGATGACGCCCTCGAAGACGGCGTTTTCATTGCGCGCGCCGATGCTGTAGAGGCTGGTGTTCGAATTGGTTCCGTTCGGCGTCTGCGTGCCTTGCAGCTGGGTGTTCGGGCCGCCGGTGAGGGTGCCGATGGCGTAGGCGGTGGTGCCGCCGTTGCGGTTCATGAACTGGCCGGAGCCCCGGCCGAGATCGATGGCGAGGTTGGCGGAGCCGAAGTTCGTGTTGCTGGTCTGGTTCAGGCGCAGGCGGGGGGTGCCGGCGGGGCCGAGGGTGATGCGTCCGGAGTAGCCGCTCCAGGTGCCGGCGATGGTCCAGAGCGCGGAGGTGTTCACGGTGACGTCGCCGGAGCCGGTCCAATTGCCGGTGGCGTTGTGCTGGGTGGTGACGTTGACGACGGTGGGGGCGTTGAACTCGAGGGGATTGGTGATGTTGCTGGCGGCGCCGCCGGGGGAGAGGGTGAGGGTGCCGCCGTTGAGTTGGAGCTTGGTGGAGCTACCGGCGGTGTAGTTGGTGAGCGTGAGGCCGCCGGCTTCGTGGACGACGGAGCCGAAGCTGTTGGCGGAGGCGTTGGAAAGGGTGAGGGTGCCGGTGCCGCGCTTCACGAGCTGCCCTCCGACGGCGAGGGCGCCGGCGCCGGAAAGGGTGTAGTTCCGGGTGGTGTCGAAGGTGACGGCGCCGGCGGCGACGTTGGCGGGGAGGCTGATGGCCGGGCTGGCGGAGCCGCGGTCGTCGAAGAGGGCGGTGTCGTTCACGGCGAAGGCGACGGGGTCGTCGCCGTGTATCCAATTGGGCGCGGTGGTGTCCCAGGCGTTGGCGGAGCCGTCGCCCTGCCAGACGAGGGAGCGGGGGACGCTCTGGTTGGCGACCATGATCAGGAACGACTGGGTCCAGGTGTCGCCCTGCGAGTCGGTGACGGTGAACTCGAAGCGGGCGCGGCCGGAGGCGTTGAGCGTGGGCGTGAAGGTGACGAGGCGGCCGCCCGCGCCGGACTGGGCGACGGAGCCGCCGACGACGTTGGCGAGGGTGAAGACGGGAGAGAGGGAGTTGAAGCCGAGGGTGTAGCGCGAGAGGTCGACGGAGAGGGAGGAGGGCGCGGCGGGGGTGTTGCGGCTGACGACGGCGTGGGGGCTGGCCTTGAAGTGGAGATACTCCTCGAGGCGGGTGTAGCCGGCGGGGGTGTTGGCCGGCATGAGCGTAGTGCCGGTCAGGATACCGCCGGAGCTGGGGAGGGCGGTGTTGTGATCCTGGGTGGCGGTGGCCCAGCCGAGGGCGCCTTCCCAGTAGTCGGGCATGCCGTCGCCGTCGGTGTCGGTGGGGGCGGCGGTGGAGTTGAGGGTGCCGAAGCCGCCGTTGGTTATATTGTAGGGCGACTGGGCGAGGAGGGCCTCGCCGTTGGACGGGGTGTCGTTGGCGTCGAGCGGGGAGTCCTTGGCGACGAGGATGCTCTGCTGGTTGAGCACGCTGTTGATAAGCAGGGTGTCGAGCTCGTCGCGAAGGGGGCCGGTGAAGGAGGCGTCGAGGCGGAGCGGGCCGGAGGCGGAGACGACTTTTTTGTAGGCGGTGCGCGGCGGGTCGATGACGACGGCGGCGGAACCGGAGGAGCCGGCGAAGGGGGTGGCGGACTGGTTGTAGCTGACGGTGCCGGGGGTGGTGCCGGCGTTGGGGTAGGGCTGGCCGGCGACGATGGAGTAACCCTTGTCGGTTCCGTCGAGCAGGCCGTTGTTGTTCGAGTCGTGGAGGCAGTTGTCGAGGTAGAGGGAAAAGTTGGCCAGGCCGTTGGCGCCGACGCGGGCCTTGGAAAGGGCGGTGTTGTCCACTCCGACCTGGTGGTCGGGGATGGAGAGGAAGTAGTTGCCGCGGACGTTGGCCTTCCAGCTCACGTTGGACTGGGAGTCGCCCATGATGAAACCCTCGTTGCGCCAGTGGAAAGTGACGTTGTTGATCCACTCGAGGAGGCCGTAGGGGCGGGCCTTGGGGTTGCGCGTGCGGTGGTGGGCCCAGAGGGTGTGGTGGCAGGAGCCGTCCTGAAGGTCCCAAAGGCCGCCGGCGTTGTGGCGCTCCATGCCCCAGGCGCTGACGGAGTGCTGGAGGGTGAAGTTGTCGAGGGTGCTGTTGAAAAAGGAGATGTTCTCGTCCGTGCTGAACATCAAGGAGACGTGGTCGATGATGCTGGTGTGCGCGCTGCTATCGAGGTTGATGCAGTCGCCGGAGCTCCCGTATTTGCCATGGCGCACGCGAAGGTGGCGAACGACCTGGTTGTTGCCGGTGAGGAGGAGGCGTCCGTCTTTCAGGCCGATGCCGTCGCCGGGGGCGGTCTGGCCGGCGATGGTGATTTTGCTTTTGACCAGGCGGATGGTCTTGTTGCCGGTGTCGGAGTTGTTCGCGATCGCGATGTAGCCGGAGACGGCGAAGACGATGGTGCGGCCGGCGGCGGGGGCGTTCTCGACGCCGTAGCGGAGCGAGCCGGCGCCGGTGCCGTTGAGGTTGGTGACGGTGTAAACGTCGCCGCCGCGGCCGCCGGTGGCGTAGGCGCCGAAGCCCTGCGCGCCGGGGAACGCGGGGATCTGCGCGCGCAGCGCGAGAGGCGCGCCGGCGGCGAGCAGGGCGAGGGCGGCGAGGGCGGTGAGCAGGCGAGAACGGACGGACGAGGGGCGGCGGGACATGGGGCGGCGTTGTTCAACGCACGGCCCGGAAAAAACGGCGCGGTGCGGGGAAGAGTTCAGGGGGCACAGGGATGCTCTGCACCGTGCCCGTGGCCGCAATGACTTGAAAATTCGTCCAGTCCGAAAAATCGGTCGCGTGTTGCAGCGTGTAATCGAGCCCCGCGGTGCCGGTGAACAGCAGGGTGAGGGTGCCGGTGTCGTGGGTGATCGCGAGCGTCGGCGCGATGGTGACGGTGGCGGGCGTGACGCGCACGCCGACTTCGGCGGAGAGCGAGTCGCCGGCGGAGTCGGTCACGGTGTGGGTGAAGCGGGCGAGGCCGGTGTAACCGCCGGAGGGGGTGAAGCGGACGGTTTTGCCGTCGGGGAGGAGTTGCACGAGGCCGGCGGAGGCGGACGCGGGGGTGAGCTGGACCGAGCGGACGGGCGAGCTGGTGTAGCCGGTGGTGAGCGTGGACAGGTCGAACTCGACCGGCGTGGCCGGGGTGGTTTCGAGGCGGGGCAGGGCGAGCCAGGCGAGGTAGTCGTCGAGGCGGGTGTAGCCGTCCGCGTCGGGATCGGCGTTGGGGTCGGAAAAATCGTTCGCGGGCGAGGCGGGGTTGGTGCCGTGGAGGGTTTCCCACCAATCCGGCAGGCCGTCGGCGTCGGTGTCGAAACCGGCGGGGCGCGAGACGGTCGGGTAATCCTCCCAGCCGCCGACATCATCCTGGGAATTGGGCAGCCCGGGGTAGCCGCCGTAGGGACCGGTGCCGGAGTAGGTGTAGGTGCCGTCGCGAGTTTCGCGGATCACGCGGGCGTCGTGGTCGTCGAGCGGACGGTTCGCGCCGACGTCGGAGAGCACGCGTTTGTAGGCGCCGGTGGCGGTCTGGGTGGTGACGTGATGGGGGAAGAACGGCGTATCCACCCAGACGGGGTAGGTGGTGGGCACGCTGCCGCCGTTCGACCCGGCGACGGTGCGGCCGGCGGCCTGGTTGGACTCGTTGAAAAAACCGGGCATGACGTTGCCGGCCATGTAATACTGTTGGGTGCCGGGGAAGTTATCGTAGGTCGGGTTGAGGACGGTGTTCTTCCGTTTGGCGGCGCCCGGCTTGTAGTAGTTGTTGACGAAATTCACCTGGTGCGCGCCGCCGTCGGTGGTGCGGCCGCCCCAGTTGTAGACCACGTTGTTGCGGATATCGAGGCGGCCGGCGAAGAAGCCGGCGGGGTCGAGGCCGCCGCCGAGGGACCAGTTGCGGCCCTCGCAGTGGGCGAGGAGGTTGTGGTGGAGGCTGGCGATGTCGCCGCCGACGGTGGCGGCGTAGCCGTGGGCGGTGCCGGCGGGGTAGTTTTGGTGGCCGGCGATGTTAAGCGCCTCGGAGATGAGGGTGTTTTGCAGGGTGATGTTTTTGGCGCTGCGGGAGCTGAAGGCCTCGTCGAGGGACCAGCTGATGGAGCAGTGGTCCATGATCGAGTGGTCGCTGCCGGCGAGGCCGCCGCCGTCGATGGTCTGGCCGCTGAGGTTGCCGGGGCGGTTGCGGATGTAGCGGACGACCGCGTCGCGCGCGCCGCTCATGCCGAGGGCCCAACCGCGGAGGCAGATGCCTTTGCCCGGGGCGGTCTGGCCGGCGACGGTCACGTAGGGCGCGGCGAGGGTGAGGCGGTGGTCGACGGTGATCAGACCGCCGACGTCGAACACGATGACGCGCGGGCCGGTCTCGACCTCGATGGCGTGGCGGAGCGTGCCGGGGACGGGGGTGGCGCCGACCGCGTAGTCGGCCAGCGAGGTGACGTGAACGACGCGGCCGCCGCGACCGCCGCGGGCGAAGCGGCCGTAGCCCTCGGCGCCGGGGAAGGCGAGGTGGCGGGGGCGGAAATACCAGACGGTGCCGGCGGTGGCGTTGCCCAGCGCGTCGATCTCGTCGATTCGCCAGTAGTAGGTCGCGAAGGAATCGGTGACCGGAACGGAGCGGGTGAGGGTGGTCTGGTTGCCGAGGTAGGCGGCCGAGGCGCGGGTGGCGGTTTTGACGGCGGAAAGGCTGGTGCCGAAATAGACATCGTGGGAGGCGACGGTGCCGGCCAGGGCGGGGGACCAGGAGAGGGTGGCGGAACCGGCGTCGGCGTCCACGTGTTCGTCGGCGTCGGCCGGCGAAGGCGTGTTGGCGATGCGGGTGGAGTTGGGGGTGTCGATCTCGAAGCCGTTCAGGACCACGTTTTTGGTGTTGGCGGTCGCGGTGGTGTCGGCCGCGAAGAGCACGGTCGTGACGCTGGCGGTCGAGGCGACGGTGAACTCGAGGTAGGCGATGGGCGTGGCGATGTCGGTCGAGCGGATCGACGGGGTCAGCGTGGTGGCGAGGGTGCCGTTGAGGTAGACCTTGATGGGCGCCATCGTGCCGAGGCCGTTGGGGAGGGCGGCGGAGT
Source organism: Akkermansia muciniphila (assembly GCA_945874545.1). Classification (GTDB taxonomy): domain Bacteria; phylum Verrucomicrobiota; class Verrucomicrobiia; order Opitutales; family Opitutaceae; genus IMCC26134_A. The sequence goes on from CAMCHD010000115.1 coordinate 7,750, forward strand.
CGCCGGCGTTGTGGTAGGTGAGGAGGGTGTGCGGGCCGGGGGCGAGGCCGGTGAGGGTCATCTGCAGCTGGCCGCCGGCGTTGGCGACGGCGGGTGCGACGGTCACGCCGTCGCTGACGAGTTTCTGGCCGGTGGTGGTGGTGCCGGTCGCGTAGTAGGTGAAGGTCAGGCCGGTGCCGCCGGCGGTCTGGGCGGCGGACGTCATCGAGAGCGACACGGCCACGGCCTCGCCCGTGGCGGTGGTGAAGTTCTGGGTGATGGCGGCGGTGCCGGTGCTAGCGGTGCCGCCCGACGCGGCGGTGGTCCACTGGGTGTAGCCGGTGGCGGTGGTAGAGGCGGAGTTTTTGCCGTCCCGGTTGATGTCCACCTTCAGTTCGCCGGCGGGTAGTCCGGCCAGAATGGATGCAGCCACGGCGCAGACTGCGCTGAGTCGGCGGAGGCAGGGTAGGGCAATCATCGTCGGTCCGGGAAGGTCGGGGGTGGGCGTGGCAGGGAGTGCAGGAACGTGGCACGATCTGGCGCGAGTGGCGCGGCGAGGCCGGGGTGCGGCTGATGATTTTCGCACGGCCCTCCTCGGAGATTTCGCCTTTAAAAGGCCGGTCGGGCGGGGGCGGTGACCGCGTTCAGGGTTTTGGCTAAAAAAAGGGGCGCGCCGAACGGCGCGCCCCAAGGGGGTGACGAGGGCGGGGCGTGGGTAGGAGCTCAGCTCCGGCGGCGACGCGAGGTGGCGAATACAAGGGCCGCCGCTCCCGCCAAGGCGGCGAAGGTGGAAGGTTCCGGCACCGCCGCCGAAGCGGTGAAGGTCAGGTAGGGGGCGTAAGTGCCGGCGGGGACCGCTCCGGTGATGCCGTTCAACCCGGTGGATTCCTTGGTGCCGAAGCGGGCCTGGCCGCTGCTGGTGTTGCCGGCGCGGATCAGGAGCGTCACTTGGTTGGTCGAGGTGTGGGATTGAAGGAAGGTGGCGATCGCGGCGCCGCTCACCGTGTGCAGGGTGCCCAGGCCGAGTTCCGCGCCTGTCAGGGTGGCGCTGGCCAGCAGGGTGGTGTTGGCCGTATCGAGATCGAAGTCGGAGACGGTGACCGTGTTATCCCATTCCAAGCCCGGCATGGTGGAAAACTTCACCGTGGTCTCGGACCAATTCGTCGAGTTGAAGCCCCCCACCGTTCCGTTGTTGTCTTTGCCGGCGGCAAAGGGGGTCACTCCGTAGACCTCGATGGCACGGTTGCTGCCGTCATCCCGGTAGCTGAAAAGGCTGAGCGAGGCGTTGGATGCGGTCGAGAGGTTGAATCCCGTCAGATCAAAACGGAGCGCGATGATGTCGTTGTTCGACGTCCCGGTCGCGCTGTAGTTGAAGCGGGAGTTCATTTGTTCTCCGTTGCTGCTGGCGTCGGTGGGAGTCGCGAGGGCGACGGACGCTGCGGTGAGTTGAACGTCGGCGCCGTTCCCGATGGCGGTGGAAACGCTGCTTTGGGCGGTCAGGGCGGAGGTGGCGAGCAGGGCGCAAGCGACCGCAGCCACGAGTTTGGTGGTGGTTTTCATGGGGTGGGTAAAGAAAGGCGGACGTCGGCAGGCTTCCGTCGGCGGTGGATAACTCAATCGGGGCCGAGGGCGCATTGTTGAATGCCGAGGGCCTGATTTGTTCGTTTGCGTCTCCTGCCGGCGACCGAACCGGTGCGCGCTTGCGCCCGATACGCGGCGCGCGTCCGTTCTTATCGTTGACTGAACCGGTCGGTATTGTCGTCTTACCGCGCAGCACCCCACCCCATGCCCCAACCCGCGACGCTGCAGGATGTCGCCGACAAGGCCGGCGTCCATCGCTCGACCGTATCCCTCGCCCTTCGCAACAACGCCCGCATCTCCCGCGAGGTGCGCGACCGCGTGCAGCGCATCGCGCGCGACCTCGACTATCGCACCAATCCCCTCGTCACGGCGCTCATGCGGTCGCGCCGGACCCACCAGGCGGCGAAGCATGTGGTGCTGGCCTACGTGACCAACCACCCCACGCGTTACGGTTGGCGGCCGCCTCATCACGACCGTCCCGACTACTTTCCGGGCGCGGCGGCACGGGCGGCCGAGCTGGGCTATAAGTTGGAGGATTTTTGGCTCGGCGAGCCCGGAATGACGTCCGCGCGTTTTGCCCAGATATTGATCAGCAGGGGCATCAACGGATTGCTCATAGGGCGTTTGCCGCCGGGCATGAGCCAGATCGATTTGCCCTGGGAACATTTCTCGGCGGTCGCCTTGGGGCTCACGCTGAACCGGCCCGATTTGCACCGGGTCTCCGAGGATGCCTTCGCGTCGGCCACCGATGCGATGCAACGGTGTATCGCGCGGGGATACAAACGTATCGGGTTTGTCATGTCCGAGCCGGACGACAGTCCCAACATGGGCGATCGCTGGCTCGGGGCGTTTGCGCGCCTACAGTTCCGTTTGGCGCCGGAAAACCGAATTCCCCACTGCGACTACCGCCCGCCGGAGGAGTTCGGCGACCACTTTTCGCGCTGGTTCGACACTTACCGACCGGACGTGATCCTGGCCACCCATGCCGAGCCGATCGTCGGATTCCTCGCCCGCAAGCGCCCCACTCTCCCAAGCGCGGTGGAGTTGCTTCTGTTGATCAACGATAAGCTGCAGCAGGGTTTTTCCGGCATTCATCTTGATCCGGGCATACTGGGCTCGCTGGCCGTCGACATGGTCGTGGGCATGCTGCACCGGGGCGAGACCGGTCTCCCGACGGATCCTCACCATGTTTTGGTGCCCGGGCGGTGGGTCGAGGCGGTTCGTGGCGACGGACTCGGCGTCCAAGCGCCCGGCGGCAGTGCCAAGCGGCCCACCTCGGTCTAGAGCATCGACCGGTTCCCGGCAGACCCAAAGCGGGCTCGGCTGGTTTTCTCTCTTATAGATGGCGTCCCCACGGGGATTCGAACCCCGGTTCTTACCGTGAAAGGGTAGTGTCCTAGGCCAGACTAGACGATAGGGACGTGACCGAGCGGTGACCCTGCGCCGGCGTTCGGGCCGTGCAAGCGAATTTTTCCGCGCTGCAGCGAACCGGTCGCTCGCGCCTTGAACGACGCGGTGCGGGTGGCGTGGGGGCTGCGGGCGCCTTGGTCTCTCCGTGGTGTTTTGGTCAAGGACTTGGAAACTCGACGCGGCTTTGGCGTATTTTCACGAAACGACATCCATGTGGGTCGGTTCCTGCATAGCGGAGAAATATCCTGTTTTCCGTTCTCGACCTTTCCGACCCGAACCCGTTTTCCCTTTCCAACCTAAACCAAACTTATGCAACTGAATCTTCCCTTAGCCTTTGTGATGGGCCAGTCCCCGATGGAGCTATTTGTGCACGGAGGCTGGATCATGTGGCCGATCCTGCTGGTGTCGTTTGTAGCGGTGA
>CAMCHD010000116.1 GCA_945874545.1 Akkermansia muciniphila
GCCGAGCAGGAGGGAACCGTCGGCGAGCAGGAGCAGGGCCTGCCCCTGGACGGCGAGGATCGAGGGGGCCTCGGCGTTGAAGGCGGTGTCGCGCACGCCGGCGGCGGAGAGCAGGGTGGTGCCGAAGGTGCCGGCGACGTAGAGTTTGCCGTCGGTGCGACGGAGCAGGGCCTTGACCTCGTTGTTGACCGGGCTGGCGGGTGCCGAGAAGCCGGTGTCGAGCGCGCCGGTGGCGGAGAGGCGGGCGACGCGATTGACGGTCGCGGTGCCGACGAGATTGAAGCCGAAGGCGCCGCCGACGTAGACGCCGCCGTCGTTGGTGGGGGCGACGGCGTTGATGGAGCCGTTGGGTCCGGCGGCGGAGGTGTCGAAGGCGGTGTCGAGCGCGAGGGCGCTGGTCAGGCGGGCGACGCGGGTGCGGTTGGTGGTGGTGGAGCCGAAGGTGACGCTGGTGAAATTACCGCCGACAAAGATACGGCCGGCGGAATCTTGGGCGAGGGCGCGGACGTCACCGTTGAAGTTGGGCGTGAAGGCCGGGTCGAGGGTGCCGTCGGAGAGGAAGCGGGCGAGGCGGTTGCGCGTCTGGCCGACGCCGTTCACGAGGATGCTGGTGAACTGGCCGCCCACGAGCATGGAGCCGTCGGCGAGGCGAAGGATGGCGAGCACCGGGTTGTTGGCGGAGAGGGTGCCGGCCACGCCGGGGGCGAGGCCGCCGGGGCGGCGCTCGACGGTGAGCACGGCGGGCGGCGTGGTGGCGCTGCCGAGGGAGTTGGTGACGCGCAGGCGGTATTCGCCGGCCTGGGCGAAGGTGAGGCCGCTCACGGTGAGGCTGGGCGTGGTCGCGCCGGCGATGGTGACGCCGGACACGGTGCCATCGGAGAGCTCGGTGGAGCCGTGCAGCCAGCGGTAGGCGAGGGTGCCGGCGCCGCGGGCGGTGGCGGTGAAGGCGGCGGAGCCGCCGAGTTCGCGGGTGAGGGCGGCGGGGCTGGTCAGGATCTCGGGCGCGTCGAGGACGGCGAGGGTGGCGGCGGGGCTGACCAGGGAGGAGGCGGGGGTGGAGACGCGGACGGTGTAGGCGGCGGCGTCGGAGGCGAGCAGGCCGGAGATGGTCAGCGTGGCGGTCGTGACGCCGCTGATACGGGAGGAGTTGGCGAGGGGCGCGCCGTTTTTGAGCCACTGGAAGGTGAAGCCGTTGTTGGCGGTGGCGGCGGCGGTGAAGGTGGCGGTGCCGCCGAGGTCGGTGGTGCGGCCGGCGGGCGGAGCGGTGAACGCGATGGCGGGCGCGCCGGAGCCCTGGAGCACGAGGATGCCGGGGGCCGAGGCGCCCTTGAAGGTGGTGAAATCGCCGCCGATCCAGAAGCGGCCGTTGGCGTCGGGAACGATGGCGCGCAGGTTGGCGGCGGAGACCCCGAAGCTGTCGCCGAGGGCGGTGGTGAAGGCGGTGTCGGTGGTGCCGTCGGCGTTTAGCCGGTAGAGGCCGGGCGGGAAGAGGTTGCCGGCGACCAGTGTCTTGCCGTCGGAGGTGGGGACGAGCAGGGTCGGGGCGTTGTTCAAGGTTTGGCTGAAGGTGAAGGCGCTATCCAGCGCGCCGGAGGGCAGGAGGCGGGCGACGCCGTAGTTCCAGCCGCTCACGAAGTAGCCGTAGCCGACGAGAATGCGGCTTTGGGAATCGACCGCGAGGGCGGTGATATTGCCGACGATGGCGGCGGCGGGGATGGCGGCGGAGGCGAAGCCGGTGTCCACGGTGCCGTCGGCGTTGAGGCGGAGGAGGCCTTTGGCGGGGGTGTTGGCGGCGCCGTAGCTGGTGAAATTGCCGGCGACGAGGATCTTGCCGTCGGGCTGGAGGGCGATGTCGAGGACGGAGTTGTTCAGATTCAGGATAAAGGTCTGGTCGTGGGTGCCGTCGGGGTTGAGGCGCACGAGGAAGTTTTGGCCGCTGCGACCCTCGTAGTTCACGAAAGGACCGACGAGGTAGATGCGGCCCTGGGCGTCCACCACTGCGTTGGTGGGGGCGTCGTTGGGCAGGTAGGCGGCGAAGGCGGTGTCGCGGGTGAGGTCGGCGTTGAGGCGGACAAAGCGGGTAAAGCCGGCGCCGGAATTTGAGCCGATGGCGGTGAAGCCGCCCATGACGAGGATCTTGCCGTCGGGCTGGCGCACGAGGCGGGTGACCTGGCTGTTGAAAATGCCGAGGGCGGAAGCGGTGACGCGGCCGTCGGCCTCGATGATCGAGAGCTTGGTGGTGGTGCTGGTCGAGGCGGCGCCGGTCACCTGGCCCTGGGAGCCGACGAGGGTGCGGCCGTCGCCGAGATGAAGGAAGGTGTAGGCGCGGCTGGTGGCGCTGAGGGCGGTGGTGGCGGGGTCGCGGTCGGTGGCGACCTGGGCGACGGTGATGGTCGCCGGGGTGGTGGATGCGGTGCCGAGGCCGTTGGTGACGGTGAGGGTGTAGGCGCCGTTGTCGGACGCGTTGGTCCCGGTGATGACGAGCATGCCGGTGGTGGCGCCGGAGTAGCGGCCGCCGTCGATGATGAGCACGCCGTCGCGACGCCAGACGTAGGTCGCGGGGCTGGCGGCAAGCACGTCGGCGGCGAGGGTGAGGGTGGAGCCGAGGGCGGGGCTGACGGAGGCGGGCGAGGCGGCGACGACGGGTGTGCCGAGGACGTTGAGGCGGGCGGGGCCTGAGGTGACGGTGGTGGCCGGGGAGCCTCCGGTGACCTGGACGGTGTAGTTGTCGGCGTCGGCGGGGATGAGGCCGGAGATGGAGAGGACAGCGGTAGTGACGCCGCTGATACGGGAGTCGTTGGCGAGGGGCGCGCCGTTCTTGAACCACTGGTAGGTCAGGTTGGTGCCGGTCGCGCCCACGGCGAAGCGGGCGGTGGCGCCGGCGTTGGCGTCGGCGCGGGCGGGGGGATTGACGATGCCGGGGTCGCCGACGGAGCCCTGGAGTCGGACGACGCCGCCGGAGGCGAAGCCGTCGAAATTGGTGAACACGCCGGCCAGCCAGAGCGTGCCGTCGGCGGCGTAGGCGAGGGAGTGGACGTCGCCGTTGGGGCCGGTGCCGACGTTGAAAGTGGTGTCGGCGGTGGGGGTGTTGCCGAAGTTGGCGGGCAGGTTGAGGCGGGAGATGGAGCCGGAGCCGTTGATGGAAGCGCGGGCGAGGGCGAGGCGGCCGTCGGGGCCGAAGGCGATCTCGTAGACCTGGTTGCCTGAGGCGAGGCTGGAGACGGTGGAGGAGCCGTCTGGGTTGATCTCGAACAGGCTGGTGCTGGATTCGGAGCCGGCGGCGAAGAGGCGGCCGGCGGAGGTGATCAGGAGATCGTTGAAGTTGAAGCTGCCGACGGCGGGGGCGAAGGCGGCGTCGACCACGCCGGAGGGCGAGAGGCGGGCGATGCGGTTCTGGGAAACGGCCGGATCGGAGTTTGCGGTAATCGAGAAGAAGCTGCCCGCTAAGATAAGTTTATCGTCGGAAGCGATGGCGATGGCTCTGATTTGCGCCGAGACTCTGCGATCAATCGCGGAGACGACGTAGGTCGAGTCGGGCGTGCCGTTGGCGGCGAAGCGGTAAACGGCGCGGAAGGTGGCGGGGGCGGTGGAGGCGTAGACGCGGCCGGTGGAATCGACGGCGAGGTCGGACACGGATCCTTCGCCGGTGGTCAGGCCGGTGGCGGCGGCGGTGTTGAAGGCGGTGTCGGGGCTGAGGTCGGCGTTGAGGCGGAGCACGCCGCGCTGGGGCGAGCCGCCGAGGGTGTTGAAGGCGCCGCCGACCAGGATCTTGCCGTCGGGCTGGCGGAGCAAGGCGGTTACCGTGCCGTTGAGGGTGATGGTGAAGGTGGTGTCGGTGGAGCCGTCGGCGCGGATGCGGATGAGGTGGGCCTGGGGGACGTTGGAGGCGGGGGCGGCGGTGAAGGCACCGCCGACCAGAGCGCCGCCGTCGGGGAGGGCGAGCAGGGCGGCGGGGTTGGCGTTGAAGGTGGGGCGGCCGGTGGTGGCCTGGCCCGGGGCGACCTTGCCGGCGACGGGGGTGACCACGACGTGGGCGGCGGCGCTGGGGAAGGAGCCGGCGGCGTTGGTGGCGACGAGGGTGTAGAGGCCGGCGTCGGCGAGGCCGATGACAGGTTTGGAGTAGGCGAGGGCGGTGGCGCCGGGGATGGCGACCCCGTTCAGGAACCACTGGTAGGTGGTCGGAGTGGGGCTGTTGACCGTGGCGGAGAGATTGAGGTTGGAGCCGGCGGTGCGGGTGGAGGAGAAGGGCTGGTTGATGAAGGTCGGCGGGGTGTCGTCGTCGAGCAGTTCGACGGTGATGGCGGCGGCGGCGGTGACGGGGCCGGAGGGGTCGGAGAGCACGACGCGGAAGCGCTCGGTGGACTCGACGGCGTCGTCGTTGAACAGCTGGATGGAGACGGTCTTGTCGGCGGTGTCGCCGGCGGCCCACGAGACGGTGCCGGAGGCGCCGAGATAGTCGGCGCCGGCGGTGGCGGTGGTGATGCTCGACGGGAGGGACGTGGTGTCGGCGTCGGCGGTGGCGTAGCGAAGGGAGATGGCTTCGGTGGCGGGGCCGTAGCGATGGAGGGTGAGGGAGAGAATCTCGCCGCGCTCGATCTCGATACGACGGGAGGGGGTGAAGCCGACGGCACCGATGTGGGGGTTGCCGACGAGGTAGGCGAGTTTGTCGCGGGCGACGCCTTTCACCTGGGTGAAGGAGCCGGCGAGGAACATCTCGCCGGTGGAGGTGAAGGCGGCGCCGGCGATGCGGCCGTTGGCACCGTCGCCGACGGCGAAGGAGGCGTCGAGACCGCCATCGAGATTATAGCGGCGGAGGGCGCGGGGGGTGGCGCCGCTGACTTCGTATTCGCCGAAGGCGAAGAGGCGGCCGTCGCGGTAGAAAAGCTGGCGGACGCCGGCGGGGAAGCCGGGGTTGCGGTAGAAGCCGGGGTCGAGTTTGCCGTCGGTCTGGACGACGGCGAGGCGGGTGAGGGCCTGGCCGTTCACGGAGGGGAAATGGCCGCCGAGGGCGAGGCGGCCGTCGGGCAGGAGGGCGAGGGAGGTGACGACGCCGGCGGCGGCGGGGTCGGCGAAGGTGGTGTCGCGGGTGCCGTCGGGCTTAAGGCGCCAGACCGGGTAGGAAAGGGTGCCGCCGAAGCTCGAGGAGCTGTAGCGGTGAGCGACGTAGAGGTGGCCGTCGGGGGTTTCGAGCAGGGCGGTGACGGAGTTGTTGAGGTTGGTGCTGGAGCCGAAGAAGGCGGCGTTGGTGTTGGGGCCGAACGCGGGGTCGAGGGTGCCGTCGGCGAGGTAGCGGCGCAGGCCGCCGTTCGAGTCGAAACCGGCGTAGAGCTTGCCGCCGGAGGAGGGGGCGAGGACGACGCTGGTGATGGTAAAGCCGTTGGCGATGGTGGGGAGGACGGGGTTGAAGGTGGTGTCGAGCGCACCGGTGGAGAGCAGGCGGGCGAGGGAGGCGCGGGCGGTGCCGTTGACCTGGCTGAAGAACCCGCCGACGAGAATCTTGCCGTCGGCGAGGGCCACGACGGTGCCCGGCGCGCCACTGGTGGTGGTGGAACCCTGGATACTGGTGAAGGTGGCGGGGGTGAAGGTGGAGTCGGTCTGGATCGGGGCGGGATTGCCGGCGCCGCGGACGAGGCGGAGGAGACGGGCGGGGTCGGAGCCGCTGGTGCCGGTGATGAGCACGAGGGGGCGATCCGAGGCGTCGAGGGTGGCGGCGAGGGGAGCTTGGGTGAAGGTGACGGAGCTCGTGGTGTTGACCACGGAGCCGGCGGGCACGGACACGCCGACGGCGGCGGCGGACGAGTTGGCGGCGCCGACGGCGTTGGTGACGACGGCGCGGTAGGAGCCGGCGTGCAGCGCGGGGTCGGCGGCGGCGACGGTGAGCACGGTGGTGGTGGTGCCGGAGAAGCCGCCGGTGTCGGTGAGGTCGGTGAAGCCGAGGGGGCCGGCGCCGTCGGGATCGCGTTGCCACTTCACGGTGGCGGGGAGCACGGAATCGTAGCGGACGGAGAGCGAGAAACGCGCGCCCTGTTCGAGGGAGACGGCGGACTGGCCGAGGGTGACGGCGGGCGGGGAGTCGTCGTCGCGGAGGGTGACGAGGGTCTTGGCGTTGGCGGCGGGGACGGTGGCGCCGCCGGTGGGGGCGCTGAGGGTGACGGTGAAGGTCTCGGCCGCTTCGGCGGCGGCGTCCTGGAGGACGGGCACGGTGATGGTTTTGAAACCGCCCTCGCCGGCGGCCCAGGAGAGGGTGCCGGTGGTGGTGGTGTAGTCGGTGCCGGCGTTGGCGGTGCCGGCGGGGCCGCCGTGGGAGGTGGCAAACTGGACGGAGACGGCGCCGGCGGTGCCGCCGAAGCGGGAAACCTGGAGGGTGACGGAGCCGGCGTTTTCGGCGGTGGTGGCGGTGGCGGACAGGAGGCGTAGCGCGCCGGGGGCGGAGGGGGCGAACTCGTTGACGAAGCGGGTGAGGTTGTAGGTCTCGACGGCGGGGTCGGTGACGCGGTTCAGCCAGCCGCCGGCGACGAGTTTGCCGTCGGGCTGGACGGCGAAGGCGTAGAAGTGGGTGAGGTAGGAGTTGTCGTTGACGTAGGGGGCGGGGGAGAAAGAGGCCTCGAGGGTGCCGTCCTGGTTCACGCGGGCGACGGAGGCGCGGGGCTGGCCGTTCCAAGCCTTGAAGATGCCGCCGACGAGCACGGTGCCGTCGGGTTGGAGGAGGATCTCGCCGCCGGCCCAGCCGTCGGGTCCGGTGCCGAGGTTGGCCATGAAAGCGGTGTCGAGGGAGCCGTCGGGCAGGAGGCAGGCAAAGTTATGGAAAGCGCCGGAGGGGGAGAACGTGAAATCGCCGCCGATGAGGAGGCGGCCGTCGGGCAGGACGACGAGCTCGTCGATGTCGCCAAACTCGTCGGCGAAGGCCGGGGCGAGGGAGGAGTCGAGGGAGCCGTCGGGGTTGAGGCGGACGAGGAGGGGTGTGCCGCCGCCGCCGGCGCGGGTGCGACCGCCGGCGACGACGATGTCGCCATCGGGCAGGAGGGCGATGTCGCCGACGAAGGAGGAGCCGGCGAGGGCGGCGGGGTTGAAGGCGGTGTCAAGGGAGCCGTCGGCGTTGAGGCGGGCGAGGTTGGCGCGGGCGGTGGAGTTGACCGAGGAAAAGCCGCCGCCGACCAGCAGTTTGCCGTCGGGTTGTTCGGCGAGGGCGAGCGCGTAGCGGACGACCCCGCCGAGGCCGGAGGCGTTGAAGGCGGAGTCGAGGGAACCGTCGGCGTTGAGGCGGAGCAGGCCGGAGCGGGCGACTCCGTTGTAGGAGGAGAAGGTGCCGCCGACGTAGAGCTTGTCGTTGGCGACGCGGAGGAGGGCATTGACCTCGGTGTGGCCCTGCGAGGCGGCGAGGCCGGAGCCGCCGGAGTTGAAGCTGGTGTCGAGCGCGCCGGTGGGGAGGAGTCGCTTCAGGGCGGAGACGGCGCCGGAGGTTTTGTAGCGGGAGACGTTGCCGCCGGCGAGGATCTTGCCGTCGGTTTGAAGGGTGACGGCGTTGACGGCGCCGGTGCCGGAGTCGAAGGAGGGGTAGCCGGTGGGAGTCAGGCCGGGGCTCAGTTCGGTGACGAAGGCGCTGTCGAGCGCGGGGTCGGCGGCCTGGAGGGACGCGCTGGCAAGGGAAAGGACGAGCGCCGTAAGCCGGGCACCCGAGGAGAGGAAGCGGGGAAGTTGCATGCGCGTAACAAAAAGGAAGCGGGGGTTTTGAAGGATTTTTACGGCCCTGCAAGTCGGTTATGCAAATTAAGTGCGGTGTATTCGAATGGCTGATGCGCCTTCCTTAGGCGCGCATTCTCATTAGTCGGCCTCATACGGGCAGGAAATGCGTGAGCGCTCGTATGGGCCTGCGCAGCTTCGGAGCTGGAGCGCTGAGCCGAAGGAATTCGCGGGCGGAGCCATCCGGTCCGCGTCCGGTGGGTTGCGGGCGACCGGCCCGTGTTACTCGCGCCCCTTGAGGCGGCGTTCGAGGGCGCTCAGGCTCTCCTGCACGGCCGCCAGCTGGGCCCGCAGGGTGGCGACGTCATCGCTCGGCGTGGTTTGACCGGTCTCGGCCCGGTGCCGCGCGCGTTCCTCGTCCGCCATCTCCTGGCGGGCCTCGTCCATGCCGTTCACGATCACGCCGATGAACAGATTCAGGATGATCATCGTGCCCAGCAGGATAAAGCTGAGGAAATACGCCACGGGCAGCACTCGTCCCGGATAGGCCTCGAACTGGGCGTGCATGATGTCCGTCCAGCCCTCCATCGTGACCACCTGGAAAAGGGTGAGCGCCGCGGAGGGCAGGGTGCCGAAATGCGTCGGATCGCCCGCGCCGAAGACCGCCACCCCGGCCACGGCGTAAACGTAGAAAACCAAGCTCAACAACAGGGCGACGTAGGTCATCGACGGGATGCTCTTGATCAGGGCGCCGACCAGGAGTTGCAGGCGCGGCACGGCGGTCACGAGGCGAAGCACGCGCAGCACCCGCACGAGGCGGAGCACGGCCGCAAACTCGGTGTGAAAGGGCAGCAGGCACACGCCCACGATCACCGCGTCGAAGACATTCCACGGATCGCGCAGGAAACGCCAGGGGCGCGACCCGTGCGCGCCGATGCGCAGGGCGAGTTCACCGACAAAAAGCGCGAGCACGAGCCGGTCGAGGCGATGGAAATGCTCGCCGTAGGCCGCCATCCAGGGCCGGTGTGTCTCCGCGCCCACCAGCAGCCCCGCGAAGAGAATCAGCGCGATCACGGCGCGTTGAAACCAGGGCGCGCCGGTCACCTTCGCGCACCAGGCCGCGAAGCGGGTGGCCGGCGCCGGCCGGGCGGCTTCCGCGTTTTCTTCGTTGGGCTGTCTCGTCTGCATGCGCGGCAGGGCAAACACCCCGCGGCGGGTGTCAATCCCGGCGCGGAAACGACGGGTGGTCGCCTCGGCGATTGCTTTGCGCGGCCCGGCTGGCCATCTCGGTCGCATGAGCAAACCCAGCGCGCGCCAGACCCTCCGCTCCACCCTTTGGCTCTACCTCAGCCTGGTGGCGTTTTCCCTCGTGTGGCTGCTGCTGGATCAAATCGGGACCCTGCGTCCCCTGGAGAACCTTTCGGTCAACGCCCGGTTCAAGGCCCGCGGGTCGCTGCCCACGCCGCTGAAGCTGGTCTATGTCGACATCGATACTTCGTCCCTGACCGACCTGGGCAACTTTCCCTGGGATCGGGCGATTTTTAAGGAGGTCTGCGAGATGTTGGTGGAGCACGGCAAGGTGAAGGCCGTCGGGATCGACGTGGTGTTTTCCTCGGCCGGCGTGCCCAATCTCACCGACCTGACGCGCTTCGAGGCCGGTCAGACCGCCTTCGGCAAATATCTGTTCAACCAGCCTCCGGTCGTGCTCGCGGCGAGTTATGCCAGCGGCTTTCAGATCGCGCCGGACGGCAGCACCGTGCCGCGGTCTCTGCCCCTGGTGAACGATCCGGCGCCCTCGAGCGACCGGCCCGAGGTGCCGGAGTGGCCGATCGGGCAGATGGTGTTCACCCCGCCGCTAGTCGGCTTGATCGACACCCTGGACGGCGACACCCGGCGCGTGCCGCTCTACGTCGTGGCCGGGGATCGCCCCTACTACCACATCTCGCTGGAGCTCGCCCGGCTCCACTTTGGGGTAAAGCCGGACGGCATCCGGGTGGGCCCGGATAAAATCGAACTCGTGCGGCCCGATGGCTCGATCGCCCAGACCATCCCGCTCATCGACGGTCAGATGCTCGACATCAACTGGTTCTCTCCCTGGATCGCGCCCGGCAACCCGCGTTTTCCCATCGTCGGCATCTATGGCGTGGCCCAGGCGCTCAAGTCGGAAGATCCGGAGGAGCGCAGGCTGGGGGCGGAGGCCTTCGCCGAATTCGCGGAGGATTTTCGCGATGCGGTGGTCCTGATCGGTCCGGTCGATCCGCTGATGCAGGACCTGGCCCCGACGTCCTTCGACCGGGTGCCCGCCCCGAAAGTCGGCGTGCATGGCAATCTGGTGAAGACGATCGTCTCGGGTCGTTTCCTCAAATCCCCGCCGCCCTGGGGCCTGCCCCTGATCACGATCGGACTGACCGCCGTGGTGGTCGGCCTGTCCCTCTCGTCCGAGGGCCGGCGCTCCACTCAACTGCGTCTGGTCGCGGCGGCGCTGCTGCTGGGCTACATCGGCTTGTCCTTCGCCACCTTCGCCTGGTTCGACTGGGTGCTGCCGATGGTGGCCCCGCTGGGCGCCGCGTTCTCCGCCGCGTTTGTCGGCGGGGCGGCGCAGCTGGTGCTGGCGCAAAAACAAAAAAGCCGGATCAAGGGTCTCTTCGGCGCCTACCTCGCGCCTTCGCTGGTCAGCCAGATGGTGGACTCCGGCCAGGAACCGAAGCTCGGCGGGGTGGAGGAGGAGATCACCGCCTACTTCAGCGACATCCAATCCTTCTCCACCTTCTCCGAGGTGCTTTCACCGCACCAGTTGGTCGAGTTGATGAACGAATACCTCACCGCCTGCACCGACATCGTGCAGGCCGAGGGCGGCACGCTGGACAAGTATATCGGCGACGCCGTGGTGGCGATGTATGGCGCACCCCTGGCCCTTCCCGCCCACGCCCACCGCGCCTGCGTGGCGGCCCTGCGCGTCGACAAACGCTGCGGCGAGCTGCGGGACAAATGGCGCGCCGAGATGCCCCAGAAAAACTGGCCCGAACTCGTCACCCGCATGCGGACCCGGGTGGGGCTCAACACCGGTCGCGCGGTGGTGGGCAACATGGGCAGCGCGTCGCGTTTCAGCTACACCATGATGGGCGACACGGTGAACCTCGCCGCGCGCATGGAGTCCGGCGCGAAGAGCTGGGGCGTCTACACCATGTGCGCCGATCCCACCCGGGTCGCCTGCCAGGCGGTGGACGGTGGCGAGGTGGTTTTCCGTTCCCTCGGGCGCATCGTGGTCAAGGGCCGCAAGACCGCGGTGCCCATCCATGAACTGGTTTGCCTGCGCCGGGACGTCACGGACCGCACCCTGGAGGCCATCGCGATTTTCGAGGCCGGGCTGGAGCGGTTTTATCAACAGGACTGGGACGGGGCGCTGGAAAAATTCGAGGCCAGCGCCGCGTTGGAGCCGCGCCAGCCGGA
>CAMCHD010000117.1 GCA_945874545.1 Akkermansia muciniphila
CGCCGCGCAGGTGATGGCGATCTGATGCGCCGCCAGCTCGACCGTGCCGAGCCAGCCCGCCATGACCGCCGCGGCCGAGAACGCTCCGCCCTCGAAAAACAGCGCCGCGCCCATCGGCACCCCCAGCCCGAGCATCTCGCGCATGCGGCGCGCGTCCAGCCGCGCCTCGCCCGCCGCCCGCACCGCCGTCGTGAAAGAGGCACTACGCCTGAGCCAGATCCGCAGGGCGACGACCGAGACGACGCGCGAGATGAGCGTCGCCACCCCCGCGCCGGTCAATCCCAGCTCGGGCGCGCCCAGTTCGCCCCCGATGAACACCCAGTTGAGCGCCGCGTTGAGCGCCACGCAGCCGATGAGGATGAGCAAGGGCAACCAGGGTCTCCCCAGGGCCTCCGCGAGTTGCCGATCGGCCTGGAACAGAAGCGTCGGAACGAGGGAGAGCGCGATGAGCGCAAAATACGGCCCCATGATCGCCACCACCTCGGCCGGCTGCCCCAGCCGGTCCGCCACCAGGAGCGTTGCGCCGAGCAAGGCGGCAAAAACCGAGCCCGCGCCCCACGCCACCGCCCGCGCATGGCGCAGCCACATGCCCGCGAGGTCGTCCCGCCCCGCCCCGTGTTCGCGCGCCACCAGCACCGAGCCCGGTTGCAGGAGCCCGATGCAGCCGAGAAAAACCACCCCGAACACCGCCCCGGTGAAGGACGCCGCCGCCAGCTCCACCGTGCCCACGTGACCGATCATCACGCTATCGACCACGCCCATGAGCATCTGGGTCACATGCCCCAGCATGATGGGAAACGCCAACGCGAGCGTCGGGCGCAGTTCTTGGATCCATTTGGGCATTTGCGTGTAGCGGGGGAAAACATCCGCGTCCGGCCGACGCGAAAAAATTCCCGGCACCGTCCCCAAGCCGTTCGATGCGCACAAGCCTTTACCGCCCTTGCCTCCCGAGTCCCTGTTGCAAGCCACTTTCCAGTTGTCGGACGTGACCCCTCGGCACATAGAGGCCGATTCGTTGTCTGTCTTTTTCCTCTCTCCCATGAAGCTCCCGCGCCTCCTCGCCCTCGTCTGCGCCCTCGGCCTCGCGTTCCCCGCCTTCGCCCAATCTTCCGTGACCACGGAACGCACCGCGGAGGCCACCGCCACCGCCACCAAGACCTACTCCGCCGCGCTGGTGGTCTCGAATCGCGCCGGCGCCGCCTACGATGAGAAGATCGCCCCGCTCGAGGACCTGTTGAGCGCCCGCCTGACCGACCTCGGCTTCAGCCTGATCTCGCGCGAGATCGTGACCAGCGGCCTGCGCAATTTTGTGCCGCCCTCCGCCCCGGTCAGCCGAGACCCCGTGACCACCACCACGGCCGCCGCCGCCGCGTCCTCCGACTCCGGCGCAATCGTGGCCGCCTCCGCCACGACCACCGTGACCGGCCAAAACCCCTCCGCCGCCGCCGAGGCCGCCTTTCTCGACCAGACCAGCGCCCTGCGCCTCGCCCAAAACCTCGGCGCCGATTACCTGATCCACGCTTCGATCACCTCCTACGCCGAGACGAAGCGCACCACCACCGCCTACGGCAACATGCTGAACAATTACGACTACACCCTGCGCGTCGCCTACAAGGTGCTCGACGCCCAGGGCGGCGGTTCCCTGACCGGCGATGTCGCCAAGGCCACCCGCACCGAGCAGGCCAACGCCCACAGCTCCAGCCTGGTCGGCGGCATCTTCGACGACCTGCTCGACGAGACCACCACCCAGATCGTCTCCTCCCTGCGCACCCGCCGCGACGCCGGCCGCATCGCCGCCGCCAAACCCGCCGCCAAGGCCGTGACCATCACCCTCGCGGTCGAGGCCGCCGACCTGTTTATCCCCGACGTGCGCATCGACGCCGAAAACGTGGTCTCGGTCGGCGAGTCGAAGTTCAAGGTCACCCCGCTGAACGCCACCGTGGAGGTCGACGGCGTCGCGGTCGGCACCGCCCCCGGCCCGCTCACCCTGAAGCCCG
Source organism: Akkermansia muciniphila (assembly GCA_945874545.1). GTDB lineage: Bacteria > Verrucomicrobiota > Verrucomicrobiia > Opitutales > Opitutaceae > IMCC26134_A. The sequence goes on from CAMCHD010000117.1 coordinate 1,998, forward strand.
GCTTTTCCCGCCTCCGCCTTTCCCGCGAGGGTTTCCAGACCTGGGAACGCACCATCAACGCCGTCGAAGGCCAGACGCTCACAGTCGCCCTGACCATGACCGAGGCCGGCCTCGCCCGCTTCAAACAATCGACCGCGTTCCTGAACGAACTGAAGACCAAGGCCAAACTCACCGACGCCGAGGTGAAGGAGATCGAGGGCAAGGCCAAGGCGCTGGAAAACTCGTTCTTCAAGGTCGATACGAAGGAGAACTTCCGCTTCATCCTGCCCGACCGCTACAAGGAGCTGGAACCCGCCGACTAAACCACCGCTTCCGCCCGCCTCCCCCCGCCCGCCGCCCTTTCCGAATCCCTCTCAAATCATGAATTTGAACTCCGCCTCCGCCGCCCTCCGCCGCACCCTGCTGGCCTCCCTCCTCGGCCTTTTCGCCGCCACCGGCCCCGCCGCCCTCGCCCAGGACGCGGCCCCCGCCGCCCCCGCCCCCGCCGCCCCCGCGCTCAAGACCCTCGCCCTCGCCAAGGTGAAAGCCACCCCGGCGATCCTGGCCAACGCCGCCGGCAACGAGCGCCGCAACTCGATCGACCGCATGACCCAGGCGCTCGACGGGCAACTCGTGTCCGCCGTGCAACAGACGCGGAAGTTCACCGTGCTCGCCCGGTCCGACGCCGACGCGCTGATCGAGGAAAACGCCGCCTCCGGCCAGGCCTTCCAGTTCGGCAATTCCGACCTCACCCTGGTGGTCACGGTGGACGACTTCCAGGATTTCACCCAGACCGCCACCTTCGCCGCCATCGGCAAGACCGCCACCAAACGCGTGATCCGCTTCGCCGCCGTCGCCAAACTCTACGAGACGAAGACGAACAAGCTGGTCGAGACCGCCAACTTCCAGGAGCAGAACCTCGACACCGAGGAGGAACTCGCCCTCTCCGCCTCGTCCGGCGGCGAGCTTTCCGACTCCCTCCTCCTCGCCCTCACCCGCCGCCTGAGCGAGAAGATCGCCCAGCGCGTGGCCGACGTCGCCTTCCCCGCCCGCATCCTCGCCAAAACCGGCAAGATCGTGACCATCAATCGCGGCGACGGCACCGGCATCGCCGCCGGCCAGCTCTGGGAAGTCTTCGCCCTCGGCGAGGAACTGATCGACCCCGACACCGGCGCGTCCCTCGGCCGCGAGGAGATGTCCGTCGGCCGCGTGCGTATCCAGCGCGTGACCGCCCGCACCGCCCAGGGCGAGGTCTCCGGCGAAGACCTCGGCATCGACCGCGGCGCCATCGTCCGCCGCGTCGAGCAGTAAACCCGCCCGCCCTCGGCCCCCCGGCCGGTCCACCCACCGCCGGCGCAGGCTGTTTTTGTTTTCGCCATCCACCGCTTCAACCCAACATCGCATCCTCGCACCATGCCGTCCTCCGCGTCCGCAGCCGCCTTCACCTTAAACTTCAAACGTAACCTCGCGAGAGCCGCCGCCCTCGTGGCGGCTCTCGCCCTGACCGGCTGCCAGACCTACACGTCGAAAACCCAGGAACGCGACGAGTCCGTCCGTTCGGGCAATTTCGCCGCCGCCGTCGCCAAGGCCGACAAGGACGCGGCGAACAACGCGGACAACAAGGACACCGTCCTCTACCGCCTCGAACAGGGCGCCATCCTCCGCTCCGCCGCCCTCGCCAACCTGCCCGCCGCCGCGACGCCCGGCTCCCCGCCCGCCGCCGCCGGCTCCCTCACCGGCCAGACCCAGACCAACCAGGCGCTCAACGCCGCCGCGCCCGAGCAGATCTCGCCCCGCATCGCCTACCTGACCCGCTCGGTCGCCGCCTTCGACGAGGCCGCCCGCCGCATCGCCCGCTACGAGGAGGAGGCCAAGGTGAAGGTCGGCAGCGAGTTCGGCGCCCTCCTGACCAACCAGGCCAACCTGCCCTACCGCGGCCGCGCCTACGACAAGGTGATGTTGCACACCTACCAGGCGCTGAACTACCTGCAACTCGCCGACGACGACGCCGCCCGGGTCGAGCTGAACCGCGCCCTGCAAACCCAGCGCGACGCCGTCGAGGCCAACGCCAAACGCATCCAGGAGGCCCAGAAACTCGCCGAGGAGGCCAAGTCCGGCGAGGTGAAGGACGAGCAGGGCCGCCAAGGCTCCTCCTACGACGTCGACCGCGCCAAACGCGACCCCAAGACCTCCGCCGCCCTCGCCAGCATCGAGAGCAAACTCGACGCCGCCATCCTGCCCTACGGCGATTACGTCAACCCGTTCACGACCTTCCTCGACGCCCTCGTGTTCACCCACCAGGCGGCCGACGCCTCCGATATGGAGCGCGCCCGGAAGAGCTGGGAACGCGTGGTGAACTTCGCCCCGAACAACCCCTACGCCCAGGCCGACTACCGCGCCGTCGAGCCCGACCTCCAGGCCGCCGCCCCCATTGTAGAACCGGTCGCCGACCGGTTCCCCCCCACCCCCGCCGCCGCCCCCGCCGAGACCGTCGCCGCCGCCGTGACGGCGGACACCGTCGTCGCCCCGGCCGCCGGCGTCACCCCGCCCGCCCCGCCCGCGTCCAACGGCCTGACCTACGTGATTTTCGAGACCGGCGCCGCCCCCTACCGCGACCAGATCCGCATCGACCTTCCCCTCTTTGTCGTCACCGGCCGCATTTCCTACGTCGGCATGGCCCTGCCCGAGCTCTCCCGCGTCTCCGGCCACACGCCGTCGCTGACCATCGCCGCCGAGGGCGGCCAGACCTTCCCCGTCGCCCTCGTGGCTTCGATGGATAGCGTGGTGGCGAAGGATTTTAAGAACGAGTGGCCCACCATCCTGACCAAGACCATCATCGCCACCGCCACTAAGGCCACGATCGACGCCGTGCTCCAGAAACAGATGCAGGACCAGGCCGGCGCCACCGGTGCGTTGTTGTTCTCCGCCTTCACCGCCATCACCCAGGCCGCCGTGAACATCGCCGACACCCGCACCTGGCGCAGCCTGCCCAAGGAGTTCCACTACGCCCGCGTCGCCACCCCGTCCGACGGACTGCTCACCCTGACCGCCGGCGCCCAGACTCGCACCGTCTCTTTGGAACCCGCCGCCGTCCAGGTCGTCTACGTGAAGAGCACCAGCGCCGCCGCGCCCCTGCTCGTCGGCCAGTTTGTCCTGAAAAAATAAACCCGTTCCGCCCTTTCCCTCCGCATGAAACTCCTCCTCGCCACCTCCGCCGCCGCCCTCGCCCTCCTCGGCTCGGGCTGCGCCACCAGCGTCAACACCGTCTCGCGCTCCGAACCGCAGGCGACGCCCTCCTACGTCGCCGACCAGCGCGTGATCACCGACTCCTCCCTCGGCCGCAAGGTCGCCATCGTATCGGTCAACGAGGCCAAGGTCTCCGGCGACCTCCTGAAGATCCAGGTCACCCTCGAAAACCGCTCCACCAAGCCGCAGGCCTTCACCTACAAGTTCGACTGGATCGCCACCGACGGCATGGAGCTCTCCGCCCCCACCGGCGGCTGGAAACAGATCCAGCTCGAAGGCCGCGAGACCCGCGCCGTCGCCGCCGTCGCCACCAGCCCCAAGGCGGTCGATTTCCGCCTGAAACTCCGCGAAAACTGAGTTTTCCCCCGAGTCCTTACCCGTCCATCCCACCATTTCCCGCCCAACCCACCTTTCCCACATGAAGCCTAAATTCGCCGCCACCCTCGCCGCCGCCGCGCTCGCCCTCCTCGCCACGGGCTGCGCCACCAAGAACGACGCCAAATACGTCGATTCCCAAGGGCCCAACACCATCGTCTCGCTGAACAGCATCAACATCCAGGACTGGAACAACGCCGCCGACAAACTCGTCGCCTCCCTCCTCGAGTCCAACGTCCTCGAACGCGCCCCCAGCCTCCCCGCCGTCATGGCCGTGTCCCGCATCCGGAACAACACCCAGCAGCAGGTCGACACCGACGCCCTCACCAAAAAGATCCGCGTCGCCCTGAACAAGAGCGGCAAGATCGTCACCACCACCACCCTCGGCGCCGACGGCAAGGTCGAGGACGCCGTCGCGGCCGACTCCGGCGCGATGCAGGCCTTCATGGCCGGCGAGAAGCAGAAGACCACCCTGCCCTACTACACCCTGTCCGGCAAACTGCTCGAGGACCGCGTCCGCAGCGGCTCCACCCAGCAGACCACCTACACCTTCCAGCTCAGCCTCACCACCGTGAAGGACGGCCTCGCCGTCTGGGAGGACGAGACCCAAATCACCAAGCAAGGCCAGCGCAGTTCGGTCGGCTGGTAAGCCCGCCGCCCCACGCCCCCCGCCTCACCCGGCCCGGCCGCGCCTCCCGCGCGCCGGGCTTTTTGTTTTTCCGCTTACCTTTTTCCCCACCCGCCCCCTTCCTTCCGCCACTTCTGTCGTTCCCTCCTCCTAGCTCCTGATACCAAATCCCCAAACTTTCAGATTTTTCACCACGGATAATCACGGATGGACACGGATAGGGTCGGAACGATTTAAATCCGTGTTAATCCGTGCCCATCCGTGGTTAACTCCTTCTTTTCAAGGTCTCTCAAAGCGAAAATCCATAGTTTGATCGATGTAACTCCTAGCTCCTAGCTTCTAACTCCTGGCTCCTAATTCCCCCCTCCTCGCTCCTAGCTTCTAGCTCCTTTCCGCCTTCCGCTTTTCCGATGAACGACGCCGCCCTTGACGACGACCTCCTCGACGACTCCCTCGCCGAACCCGGCGAAGTCGGCCTGGTCGAGCCGCGCGACTTCGTTTCGCCCGAACCCTTCGCCTGCGACGACGGCCGCGTCCTGCCCGGCTTCACCCTGCGCTACGAAACCTACGGCCGCCTCAACCCCGCAGGCGACAACGCCGTCCTCGTCTGCCACGCCCTCTCCGGCGACCACCACTGCGCCGGCATCCACAGCCTCGCCGACCGCAAACCCGGCTGGTGGAACAACCTCATCGGCCCCGGCAAAGCGGTCGACACCAACGCCCTCTTCGTCGTCTGCGCCAACGTCCTCGGCGGCTGCCAAGGCTCCACCGGCCCGCTCTCGCCCGACCCCGCCACCGGCCGCCCCTACGGCCTCGCCTTCCCCGCCGTCACCATCCGCGACATGGTGCGCTCGCAGAAACGCCTGCTCGACCACCTCGGCGTGAAAAAACTCCGCTGCGCCCTCGGCGGCTCCATGGGCGGCATGCAGGCCCTCCAATGGGGCATCGAGTATCCCGACTTCTGCGAAAAGATTCTCTCCATGGCCACCACCGCCCGCGAGGGCGCCCAGGCCATCGCCTTCAACGAGGTCGGCCGCCAGGCCATCCTCCAGGACCCGGAATGGAACCAGGGCAACTACCCGCGCGGCGGCGGCCCCCGCGTCGGCCTGGCCATCGCCCGCATGATGGCCCACATCACCTACCTCTCCGACGCCTCCATGGACCGGAAATTCGGCCGCCGCACGGTCAAGGAGCGCCCGCCCGCCGCCGACGCCCCGTCGACCGCGCCCGCCCCCGCCGCCTTCGACGTGAATTTCGAGGTCCAGAGCTACCTGCGCTACCAAGGCCAGAGTTTTATCAATCGTTTCGACGCCAACACCTACCTCTACATCACCCGCGCCATCGACGGCTTCGATCTCGCCGCGTCCTACGGCGGCACCCTGGAGGCGGCCTTCGCGCCGGTCCGGGCCGAGACGCTGGTGGTCGGGTTTACCAGCGACTGGCTTTTCCCGCCCGAGCAAAACCGCGCCATCGTCCTCGCCCTGCAACGCGCCGGCAAACACGCCTCCTACGCCGAACTCGCCACCGACCTCGGCCACGACTCCTTCCTGCTCGAAAGCCCCGAACTCTACGCCCTCGTCTCCGCCTTCCTAAACCGCCGCGGGTGAGGCGCATATTCGTCAAGGGTTAGCTCTGAATCCGAGGCTCCGGCGAGACGCCAGAAACGGCCGGCGGGAGGCAAACTCCCCCCGGACCAATAGGATTCGCGCACCCAATAGTTGCCAAAGGAGCCGGGCCTTCCCACGTTCCATCACCATGAACGCCACGCTTGCCGAAGAGATCAGTCGGCTCTCCCCGGCGGAGAAACTCCTTCTGGTGGAGGAGCTTTGGGACGATATCGCCAAAGCATCGAACGCCATCGAGCCCCCGGCTTGGCACGACCAAGCCCTGGCCGAAGACGCGGCACGCTACGCCGCCGACCCGTCGCCCGGCGATTCTTGGGCCAGCGTGAAACGCCGAATCACAGGCCAAGCCTGACATGGCCAACACGCTGTCCATCACCAAGAGCGCCGAACACGACGTGATGGAAGCATTCAACTGGTATGAAGAGCGAAGTGCCGGCCTCGGATACGAGTTTCTTCGCTGCGTGGAGGCCCGGCTCAATTTGATCGCACGGGCACCGCAGCTTTTTCGGAAACGCGGCCCGTTGCACCGTATGGCGAGAACCGAACGTTTTCCATATGCGATCTATTTCGTTTGGGAGGAATCCGAAGCGCATATTGCAATCCGTCGAATCTTACACTTTTCGCAAAACTCGGCTCCAGCGCTGGCAAAACGCTGAACCGTGAAAATTCAACAAACCCCGGCCCGACTCCATTTCGAACTTTTAATTAAGGTTATCTTAGCAAATCGGTATATCAAATAGCCGACTAGTTTCGGTTTCATAACCATGCGTCATCTAATACGGTTTATAGTAATCATCGTGTTTACTCTCAATACGATTAGCGCTTCTCAATCTAAACCAACAACCGAACGAGAACGCGAGGTATTCGCTTTATTTCAGAAAGTTGCCGACGCTTCCATCAAAGGTGATCGCGACGCAATAATTTCGCTGTTAGCATACCCGATAGGTAGCTATCAGCAGCCTCGTTGGATCGGCGCCAGTGAGTTGGATGGGGTTTGGTTGCCTGCGACGCCGTGGGCACTTCTATCGCGCGAAAAAATGTCGGAAATTCAGAATTTCACAATCGTTAGCTTTGATGTATACAAATACACAATTGGTGAAGTTTGGATCGTAAAAGGTAACCACACCCTTCCGGCCACGAATTCGGAACTTCATAACCAACGTTGGGTAATATGGAAAATGGAGGGCCGATTGACCATACTAGATTCTGACGTCTTCCTCAATCCAGACAGATTTAACCTCAGATACTTCGAAGTGAAAAACAAACTAGCAAGAGCCGAGCCAACGGGGTAGCCGAGCCAACGGTGTCAGGCCGAGAAATGCTAAAAACCGGAGGGTGGCCAAGGCGTAGGGTTCAGGCCATGTTTTTTGGATTAGGTGAAACAAACCTTCGCCTTAGGTGGCTCTTAATCGCGCTCCCCGCTTATTCATATAGGGCTGCAAGTTCGACCGCTCTCGGTAGCGTTCTTATTCTTTTCAACGCCAGACTCCTTTTGCAGTGCCCAGTCCATTTACCCGCCGCGCAACCTTCTAAATCACCTATTCTCATGATCCCCAGCCGGTTCACCTTGCTCCTTTGCCTCCTCTCGGTTCTGGCCGCCGGCCCCGCCGCCGCCCAGGAACCGACCCTCTCCGAACTCGTCAAAGCCTCCGTCGCCCAGCCCCTTGCCGAGGGTCGCCTCATCGGCGCTGTGACCCTCGTCGCCCGCGACGGCCAAATCCTCGACCTCCAGGCCCACGGCCTCGCCGACCGGGAAACCCAACGGGCCATGACGACCGACACGATTTTTCGCGTCCACTCCTTCACCAAGGCCATCACCTCGACCGCCGCCCTCCTGCTGCACGAGGAGGGCAAGTTCCAGTTCGATGATCCGGTCAGCAAATGGATCCCCGCCTTTGCCCAACTCACCGTCAAAGACGGAGCCGGCACCCGCCCCGCCACCCGGCCCATGCTCGTGCGGCACCTCTTCACCCACACCTCCGGCCTCTCCTACGGCCACACCGCCAGCCTGGATGCCGGGGACAGCGCCGCCGTGGCCGACGCCATCGCCCGCACGCCCCTCGAGTTCGAGCCCGGCCAGGGTTGGTGTTACGGCGTCTCCATCGACGTCCTCGGCCGCCTCGTGGAAATCTGGTCCGGCCAAGGGCTCGACGCCTTCTTCGCCGACCGGATTTTTCAGCCGCTCGGCCTCACCGACACCGCGTTCTTCGTCCCCCCCGCCAAACGCGCCCGATTAGCCTCCCTCTATCTGGAGGAAAAGGACCAGCCCAACCAGTTCCGGCCGACCGACGCCGCCGGCGCGTCCGGCCGACCGGTCGCCTCCGCGCCCCCGACTTTCTGCATGCCCGGCGGCGGCCTCTACTCCACCGCCCGCGATTACTACCGCTTCCTCCAAATGATCCAAAATGGCGGCGAACTCGACGGCACGCGCCTCCTGAAACCGGAAACGGTGGCGCTCATGCGGACGAACCAGGTGCCGGCGGAGATCGGCTGGCTGCGCTTCGGCCGGGAGGTCCGAGACGGCTTCGGTTTCGGCTATGGCTTTAACGTCGTCGCCCAACCCAGCATCTGGGACCCGGCCGCCCGCCCCGGCGAATTCGGTTGGGGCGGAGCCGCCAGCTGCCACTACTGGATGCACCCGGAGCACAAGTTGATCGTGATCACCCTGGAGCAAACCCAACCCTACCGCTGGACTTTGGAGCGCGCGCTAAAGGCCCCCCTCTACCAGCACTTCGCCCAGCCCTAACCAGGGCGAGCCGGAGAAAACAGGGAGTGTTTGGTGGCGTGATCCGGAGCAGAGGTGTTAAGGCGAGGCGGGTGAACGAAGGTCCGGGGACATTCGTTGCGCATAAGGGCGAACGCCCTGACGAAAACTAACCGTGTGTTGCGAATAAAACGGCCCGGCGGAGGCGAGAAACCCCGCTCGGCCGAGGCGTGGGAGGCGGAGGCAGGCCGGCAGGCCATGCCGCCTCTCGCAACGCCGGCCCAGCAGGGTTTCTCGCTTTCCCCGCAGGGCTTCGGCGACGGCCCGGTTTATCTACGAGGCACCGCCCAAGCGGATTTTTTCCCGGGAATATTCCGCGGCGCCCGGCGCTCTCCTCCTGCGAACCCGACTAAAATCATCGTTCACCACAACCCATGAAAACATCCGTCTCCACCCTCCGCCTCGTCATCGCGACCGCGCTCTTCGGCGCCCTCGCCTCCATCGCCTCCGCCGGCGCCGGCGTGCAACACTGGCAAACCCTGCGCCAGTCCGACCAGTTCTCCGCCCT
>CAMCHD010000118.1 GCA_945874545.1 Akkermansia muciniphila
CTCACGCCGCGCCGTTGGCAACCTGCCGCATCGTCTGCCTCGTAGAGGTCACCTCTACGACACCGGCCTGCCTCGTATGGGTCACCCATAGGAGCCAACTTCGCCTCTTCTATCAGCCGTCAACGAGGCACTCGGCCGAGCGCTTACGCTTACACTTCACTAAGGATGCTTCATTCTCTTTGGTGCGTCCGAGGGGGGCCGGCATAGCGGCTACGGAAAGAGCCTATTGTTCTGAATTGGGGGCGAAAAAAAGCGGCAGGCCCTTTGGGGGCCCGCCGCGAGATAAGCTCTTTAGTTCGAGACTTGGCTTACTTGGTCTCGGTGCTGAGGCGGTAGAAGTCGGTGTCGCCCAAGCCGTCGCCAACACTCAGGATGATCTTGCCGTCGGAGACGGAGACATCGCCGGTGGTGAGCGCCTTGGTGGTGAAGGTCGAGGTGGGCGTGGCGGCTTCTTTGAGGCCGAAGCTCAGCTCGATCTCGCCAGACGACAGGCGGGTGACGGTGGTGGGGGTGAGGGCGAGCTCATTGACCTCGCTGACGGTCGGCGTGCCGGTGAAGGAGACGGTGTAACCCGAGTTGATCAACGACTGCACCTTGGCGGTGTTGGAAACGCCGACCGCAAAGCCGAGGTTACGCAGATACTTTTCCAACGAATCAGCCATGCCGTCGTTGTCGGTATCGCCTTCCGAAGGATCGATCAGGGCGGTGACGGTGACGGTGTTGGTTGGTGTGGTGGTGCTGGTGCCCGATACGCCGGGGACGGAATAGGACACGACGCAGTAGTAGTCGCCCTCGGCGAGGAAGTCTGTATCCGCGATGTTCAAAGTCGCGCCGGTTCCGACCGCCGTGAAGTTGACCGCAGGATCCAGCCCGGTGATCTTGCGCCACTGGTAGGTGGGGGCTGGATTACCGGCGGCCACCACGGTGAGCGAGGCGGTGGCACCGGCGTTCACGGTGGCGCTGCTCGGCTGGGTGGTGATGCTGGCGGGGGTGGGATCGATGACCGTGAGGGTGGCGCTCGCGGAGGTGACGGCGGGTTCCGTGCCATTGCTTACAATGACATAATAATTGGCTGTGTTCGCCGGCGAAGCGGGGTTGAAGCTAAGTGAGCTGCTGGTGCCTACGATTTCGTCGGTCCCAGCAGGGACGGCGCCGGCCAATTTCCGCCACTCGTAAGTGAAGGGCGGGGTGCCAGTGACACCTACGCTCAGAGAGGCGTTCTGTCCCGTGAAGAAGCTGACCGACGTGGGTTGGGCGACAATGGACGGGGCAATTCCCGACGCGACCGCAGTGATGACATCGATGTAAGCGGTGCCGACGCGAACTTCATCAAAGAAGGTCGGAGCGGTGCCGCCGAAAGCGCGGCCGTAAAGGGCAGGGTTTGGCGCTACCGTTACGGTATTGGAAACGGTGGTCATTGCCGCACCCAAGGCCGTCTCGTCTGCGGGGACAGCGGTGCCCTCCTTGTAGACCCAAACAGAGTTAGCGACATTGGTCGGCGTGGTGACGACCAATTTGCCTATGATGAGGTAGGTTGAATTGTAACCATTGGGGAACGAAATACTCCCTCCACCCGCCTGCGAGGGCGATTGCGATTGGATGGTCAACGTGGCGGTCAGGCCTGTGCCGGAGTTATCAATACGAATACCATAGCCATTTTGATTGTCGCTGCCGCTTCCATTCTGCAAGAGACCGAAGGTGCCCCGGCCCACGGTGGTGTCGGTCGCAGTCGGCTTCATCAGGAACGAATACCAGTAGGTGCCGGCGGTCAGGGAGGTCGCCCAGTTGCGTCCGTTCCCGGTTAAGGTGGCGCTGGCGGTGCGTTGGGCAGATTTGCCGGAGCTGGGGATACCGGTAAAACTGAGCCCGTCCGCGATGCTGTAGGTGCCACCGCTTGAGGTCACGGAGGGGTAGGCTTCGGTCCAGCCTATGCCTCCGCTGAGGCCGGTGAGGGCGGTGTCGTTAGCCTCGGTATAATCGAAGCCTTCGTAGGCGATGAGCGCCGCCGAGGCGGAGGAGGTAAGAGCCACGGCAAGGGCCGCGCTGAGGAAAGAATATTTTAGCGACATGGCTGGGGTAGATTGATTTTTATAGTTATATGGTTTGCTACTACCTGCGCTTTAGGGAGCTGCGGTGGCGGAGACGCGGTTGAACTGGCGGGCACCGGCGGGGGCGGGCAGGGTGACCTTCACCTGGTTGCCGGTGACGGTGACGTTGCTGCTGGTGATGGTGGCGGAGGTCAGGTCGGTGTGGGCGACGGCGAGGTCGGTGGTCTGCTGCACCGAGACCTGGAGCTTAAACTTACCGCCCGCGTCGGCCGCGAGGATGGGGTTGTTCGGGTTGGCCATCTGGACTTCGTCCAAGGCCTGTTCGGGCGAGCCGCCGGGGCCAGCCAAGGAGAAGTCGATGGCGAGGAAGCGGGTGACCAAGTCAGGCACGAGGGCGGAATCATCGTTCGTCACGTCATAGCCGTAGGGCTTGAACAGAATCTCCTGGGCGTCAGGGAGTAAGTCGCCGTCGTTAGTGGCGAGGTTCGGGGCGCTGACCGTGACCACCGCCGGATTGCTGGTGGCTACTTCGGCTTCGAAGGTGGCGCGGCAGGTGTAGGTGCCGGCATGGGTGATGTTGGGTTCGGCGACCGTGTAGGTGGTGCCGAAGGCTCCGGGGATCTCCACCCCATCACGAAGCCACTGGAGAGAGGCTCCACCAATGTTGGGAATAGCGGTAAGGGTGATGGGGGTGTAGACGGGGAAGAAGGACGCGACGTCGACCACGTTGGCGGCACCGGTGGGGTCGGTGGTGAACTCTAGGGTGGCCGGCCTTGGGGTAGATGCGGCGGCGGTCAGCACCGAGTTGAAGGTGGGGCCAAAGCGGAATTCGTCGAAGATCGCCACGTTAGCGGTGGCGTTGCCGACGAAGGGACGGAAGCCGGTGATGCTGGCGCCGATGTCACGGGACGACTGCAGGTAGACCGGGTTGTTATAGTCGTTGGCGAGATCGGTGGGGTTGATCCAAGCGGTGATGCGCTCGTTGGTGCCGTTCTGGTCGATCTCGACCTTGAGGACGATGAGGTAAGTCTGGCCGGTGGTCCAAACCTGGGGGATAGGCGCGGACACGGTGCCGGAGGCACTCGGGGCAACCACGCCACTGCCGGCCCAGCTCAGCACAAAGTTGGCATCTCCACCGATTTGACCGAACGCGAAGAGCTCGGTGCCATCACGGAAAAAGGCGACATTCGTGGAGCGGGGGCCGCTATTCACGGTGCGGTTGGTCAGGTAACTCACGAAGAAGGTGCCTTCGGTGATGTTTTGGCCGAGGTGGCGGCCAAGGGTGGCGGAGGTGCTGCCGCTGCCGTCGAGCTTAAGGGCGAGGCCGGTGGGGGCGAGGTAGCCTGAGGTGGCGATAGAGAGGCCGGAGGCGTCGATCTCACGCACGCCGCTGCCTGCGCCGTTCGGCGAAGCGATGATCGCGGTGACCGCAGGGGTAGGCGGATCGATAACTTCTGGAACCGCCACACGTCCGACGTTGCCCCAGCCGCCGCCGAGCGCGGCATCCCAAGTGACGTTGGCATCGGCGGTGCCAGTGGCGTTGAAGCCGGTGCCGCCGTTCAGAAGCGGGTCGGTTTCGAGAATGGGGGCGGCGGCCTTGGGGGTGATGGCGCCAGCAGTGTAGTTAAAGCCTTCGTAGGCGGTGCCTTGGAAGGAGGCGGCTTGGGCGGTGGCCGACACGGTGAGAAGCACGGCGGCGGAGCGTAGGCGGGAGCGGGATTTCGGGATCATGGGGAGGCGGGAGGTGGGGAGTAAAAAGTGCCAGTCAGCGCACGATGGTTGTGCGGTGGCACGGGGTTGGACTGGGGCTAACCGGAGATAGCTTCGGCCATGAGGCGTCGGGAGGGCAGCTTAGAAAGCGGGATGCTGTGTCGGCAAATTTGACTACACGCCGGGAAGGTAGGCGAAAAGCGTCGGTTTTTCGGCGGCGAAAGGGGAGGGATGGCGTAGACTCGATGGAGGGTGGGCCGGTGGTGTCGGGACGAAGAGCTCCCTAGGGACAAGTCGATCCACCTCTGGCTACCCAACTCGGCTACTCGGCGCGGAGGCGGTAGAAGACGGCCGGCAGGGCGCGGGTGTCGATCAGTTCGCGGGGGGAGGTCGTGATGTTCAGGCCGGACGGGGCGCCGGCGACCAGGGTCCAGCCGGGGCCGGGGGACCAGGTGGCGAGGGTGGTCCAGGGGCTCGCGGCGGCGAGGTCGGTGGCGGCTTGCAGGGAGAGCGCGACGTTGTCGCCGTCGGGCAGGGGCAGAGCGAAACGGCGGGTGGCGGGGGCGGGCGTGGTGGTGAGGAGCAAGCGGTTGGCTTCGGGCTGGGCGACGGAGGGGTCCTGGCCGAGGGCGAATTCGAGGAAGTTGGAGCGGCCGTCGCCATCGGGGTCGGCGGTGGTGGTGGCGGCGGGGCCGGAGAGGCCTTCGGCGGCGGCCCAGCGGGCGAAGGTGTAGCCTTCGGGGGGGAGGAAGTGCAGGGCGGGGATGGGGCGCGGGCTCTCGGTGTCGGCCAGGGTGTAGCCGAGGGCGGCGTGGCCGTTGCCGGTGAATTCGGTGAAGTAAAAATCGAAGCGGTAGGGCGTGCCGGCGATCAGGGTTTGCGGGGCGGAGCGTTGCACGGAGGTTTCCTCGTCCCACTGGTTGATGGTTTGAGATTGGGTGTTGTAGGCGAGGCGGGTGAGGGCGGCGGAGGCGGGGTTGGTTTGCAGGTAGAACTCGGAGCGGTCGTCGCCGTAGACCCAGAAGCGGTGCGGGCCGGTGGTGGTGGGGATAAAGAGGCCGGAGACGCGGACGAGGAAGTTGTCGCCCGAGGTGGCGGCGGAGGGCAGGGCGCCGTCGGTGGTGAGATCGCCGGTGGAGGTGGGGGGGGTGCCGGTGAAGAGGGCGTAGAAGGTGGTTTTGTTGGCCAGCGAGTAGGTGTTCCAAAGGGCGCGGAGGTCGCCGGGGTGGTTCCAACGTTGCCAGGTGGTGCCGGAGCCGGGGCCGACGGTGGCCAGGGTGGTGGCGGCGTCGGCGAGGGGGGCGAGGCTGGCGAGGAGGCGGCGGCCGGCGTGGCGGCGTTGGAGAGGGAGCAAATCGACGGTGGCGACGCCGCGCACGAGGGGCACGGTGGCGAAGGGGGTGGAGTCGCCTTCCCAGCGCAGGGTGACGGAGCCGGTGACGGCGCGGTCGATGCGGCCGGCGGCGTCGATGGGCTCGATCGTGAGGGGCAGGGAGGGTGGCGCGCCGAGCGGAGCGGGTTGAAGGGGGCGAGTGAGGGCGAGGGCGGTGGCGGGGCCGGTGGCGGGGGCGGCGTAGGTGTTCCAGTCGGGCAGGGCGTCGCGGTTGAGGACGAAGGGGTGGCGGTAGAAAGAGACGATGTTGGCGGCGGGGTTGCGTTTGCCGTCGGTGATGAAGCCGCCGCTCCAGGTGCAGAAGTAGGACCAGCGGACGGACTGGGCCTGGAGTTGGGCGGGGTCGGGGATTGGGCCGTTTTCGGAGAGGGCGGGGACCTTGCGCGGGAAATTGAAGTCGGCGAGCGTGCGCCAGTTGGACGCCCAGATGTCGTGGACGGCGTCGTTGGAGTATTTGTCGATGGAGACGATATCGACGGTGTCGTCGCCGGGATACCATTCGGCGAATTCGTGGGAGTCGCCGCAGTTGTTGACCCAGAGGAGGTTGTTCAGGCCGTTGTGATAGGTGAAACGGTCGAACATCAGGCGCCAGAGTTTCTTGTAGTTGTCGGGGCCGATGTGGCCCCACCAGAACCAGCGGCCGGCGGCCTCGTGGAGGGGGCGCCAGAGGACGGGCACGCCGGCGTCGCGCAGTTTTTTGAGGTCGGCGGCGACGATGTCCATGTCGCCGATGAGGCGGTTGTATTCGGCGGTGCCGGGGGTGAAGGCGCGGGTGATGTCGAGGGCGTAGTCGGTGCCGAAGGACTCGCCGCCGGAGGTGGTGGGGACTTTCCAGTGCCACTGCCAGGCGACGATGCCGCCGGCGCGATACCAGTCGATGGCGCGCTGGGGGCTGCGTTGGGTGGCGATGACGCCGCCGTTGTAGAGTTCGTAGGTGACGCGGCTGTGCCAGATGAAATCGAAGGCGCGGATGGCGGGGATCTCGCCCGAGTGTTGCAGGGAGTCGAGGTAGGGGCCGGTGGTGCCGGCGGAGGCGTTGAGCTCGATGGTGACGGGGCCGGCGGGTAGGTCGACGGGGGCGGTGAAGAGGGTCTGGAAGGAGGTCCAGCCGCCGGTGGGGTTGAAGGTGACGGTGCCGGCGGCGGTGCCGTTGATGCGCAGGGCGAGGGAGCGCTCGGTGGTGTTGCCGTTGCTGAAGCGGAAGGCGAGCGGCACGCGGCGGGCGGTGGCGAGGGTATCGCTCCAGCGGACAAAGTGGGAGGCGCCGGTGGAGGAGCCGGGGAACTGGACGTAGCCGGTGCCGGTGAAGGCGGAGTTGACGGTGGCGACGGAGAGGCCGCCGACGAGGGTGGCGGACTCGGCTTCGTAGGCCGTGGCGCCGATGGCGAGCTGGTCGAGGACGGGGCCGATGGAGGCGGCGGAGGCGACGAGGTCGATGGTGTTGTTACCGGCCTGGAGCTGCACGGCGGCGCGGGAGACGGTGAGGTAGCGGTTGGCGGAGCTGGTGCCGGGGAAGCCGAGGGTGGCGATCTGGGTGCCGTTGACCACGAGGTTGAGGGAGCGCGAGGTGGTGGAGCTGTTGGCGTAGCGGAAGACGAGGGTGGCGCTGGTGGCGGCGGCTTGGGAGACGTTCCAGCGAAGATACACGCCGGTGCCGATGCCGGTGGTGGTGGAGGTGGGGAACTGGACGTAACCGGTGCCGCGGAAATCGGTTTCGGAGGCGGGGAAGGTGGTGGCGGTGACGCTGCCGCCGCGGGTGGCGGACTCGGCGGGCAGGTCGACGCCGGTGAGACGGTGGATATAGGGGAACTCGTCGCCGCCGCGACTGGAGTGCCAGATGACGTTCTCGGTGTCCTCTACCTGGCCGGAGAGGACGGCGAGGCCCTGCTGGCTCTGGAGGTAGTGAAGGAGGGCGCGGGCCTGGGGGGAGGCGTTGGGGACGACGGGGGTCTGGACGGGGGTCTGGGCGTGGGCGGGGGCGCAGATGGCGGCGACGCAGAAAAAAGCGAAAAGGCGGAAACGCGGAAACGCGGAAAAGGGGCGCAGAAACGGGAGGAGGTGAAAGGGGCGGGCGGGGCGGGGCATGGGGAGGAGGGGCGGGGCGTCACTGCATGGGGGCGCTTTGAATTGATAGTCTTTTGCGGATTACGACAGGTTGGCGGCAGAAAATCTTGTCGTGAAAATGCATGAGCCGCCACCGGCGGACGGGCGCTCCCCCGCGCCCGTGCAGTGGGTCGGGCGCGCAGCCGGGGACCGGGAACGACGAAGCACGCGCGGAGGGACCCGCGCGTGCACCTGGTCGGCGGAGTTGGTGCTCGGCGGCCTTCCGCCCGGGCCGGGCGGGGCCTGGGGGGCTCAGGGGCGCGTGCGCACGAAGGCCTTCATCGTGGCGAGCTCGTGGCCGGCGGCTGCTTGAGCCGCACCTTTGCCGAGCGGGCGGGTCGTGTAGGGGCCGACGGCGGCGGGCACGATGAAGGTCTCGGCGTAGTGGACCACGAAGGGCGCGAAGGCGCCGGTGGGGCTCTCGACGAGGGCTTCCTCGCCCTCGACGAGGTTGAGCACCTGCACGCCACCGTGCGTGACGCCTCCGGTGTCGTGGGTGACGGGGGCGGTGAACCAGTGGCGGCGGGTTTCGATGAACTCGGCTTCGTGCAGGCCGGTGCGCTCCTCGCGCCAGCCGGGGCCGGCGGCGACGGGGCTGACCTGGTTGACGAGGCGGGCGCGGGCGTAGGATTCGTCGCGCTCCCAACGCACGGCGCGGGCGCCGTGGGCGAGGTGCACGGGGCGGGGGCGTCCGTCCATGCCCAGGCGGGCCCAGTCCCAGAGTTTGAAGGTGAAGATGTAGGGCGTGGCGCTGATTTCCAGGACCATGCTGCCGGCGCCGGAGCAGTGCAGGGTGCCGGCGGGGATGAGGAAGTGGTCGTGTTTCCTGGCGGGGAAACGGCCGGCGAAACGCGCATCGTCGAAGGGTTTTTCGCCGCGCTGCGCGGCGGCGAGGTCGGCGAACATTTCCGCGGGGTCGGTGCCGTCCTTGCAGCCGAGGTAAACGACGGCCTCGGGCGCGGCCTCGAGCATGTAGTAGCTCTCGTCCTGGGTGTAGCGCAGGCCGAACTGCTCGTGGGCGTATTCGGTGGGCGGGTGGACCTGGAAGGAGAGGTTGCCGCCGCCCATGGTGTCGAGGAAGTCGAAGCGGATGGGGAACTCGGGGCCGAAGCGGCCATGCACGGGCTCGCCGAGCAGCTCGCGCGGGTGGCGGAAGACGAGGTTGAGCGAGGGGATCTCGAGGGTGGTGCCGTCGGCGAAGGCGAGCAGGAGGGAATTTTCCTCGGGCACGCAGTCGAAACACCAGGCGTAGTTGGGCGCGGAGCGGTCGAGGTCGCAGACATCCTTCATCCACTGGCCGCCCCAGACGCCGGGGTCGAAGAAGGGGACGACGCGGAAGGGGCGGGTGACGGCGTGGGCGAGGGCGGCGAGGTGGGCCGCGCCGGTGGTGAGCTTGGGCGCGGCGGGCGCGGTGGTATCGAGCAGGAAGTCCCAGCGGGCCATGGTGCGCTGCTTAAGGCGGTCGCACACGCGCCAGTCCACGAAGAAGGCGCGCTTGTATTTGAGGGGGCCGCGCAGGGTGTGGTTGGCGACGCCGAGGTTGGCGACCTCGTTGCGGCGCTGGCGGAGCTGGCCTTCCCAGCGGGGCATGTCGGCGAAGACGAGCAGGGAGTCGGCGGGGGCGAGCAGGGTGGCGGCGGGGCCGACGAGCAGGACGGGGGCGGGGGACGCGGAGGCGGTTGTAAGGGCGGCCTGAATACGGGCGCGCAGGGCGTCGGCGGGGGCGGGGGCGAGGAAGTCCTCCAGTTCGAGCTTGGTGCAGAGGTAACCGAAGACGGGGTCGTCGCCGCCGAGGTAGGGTCGGACGAGTTCGTCGAGTTCGGCGGCGGGGCGGAAGGCCTCGTGGGTGTCGAGCACGGTCGCGCCGGTCAGGGCGGGTGCGGCGGCGAGGGCGGCGGCGACGTCGGCGTGATGCACGCCCGGGTAGCACTCCACGGCGATCACCCGGGGGCGCGACGGCGCGGCGGCGAGGGCGGCGGCGAGGCGCGCGGCGATGGCCGCCCAGCCTTGCCAGAGGTCGGCGGCGTGGGGGGCGGGAACGGGGACGGAGGGAAACTTGTCGTAGTTGGGCGTGCGCATGGAAGACGAAGGCGGCGGCGAGGTCGGAGTGGGCGGCGAGCGGGGTGGGTTACTCGCCGGCGGCGGGGCGCTTGAAGTCGTCCTCGAAGCGTTTGATGTCGGCCTGTTGCCAGTTGCCGAAGGCGACTTCGAGCACGCGCACGGGGACGGTGCCGGCGTTGCCGAGGCGGTGGCGCTCCTCGGCGGGAATCCAGATTTCGTCGCCCGCCTGGTAGGTGGCGATGTGGTCGCCGACCTGCACGGTGGCGCCGTCGTCGAGCACGATCCACAGCTCGGCGCGGCCGGTGTGGGACTGGAGAGAGAGGCGCTGGCCGGGCAGGACCGTCATGAGGGAGACGGTGGTGTCTTCGTTGAAGGCGTATTGCTTAAAGCTGCCCCAGGGGCGGGTGACCTGGGCGACGGGCGGTTTTTCGGCGGGGATGGGTTTGGTGACGTAGGACATGGGCGGGAAAGGGTGGGTGGTTTAGGAGGCGGTGCGGGCGACGAGGGCGGGGCCTTCGGGGCGGGCGAGGACGCAGTGGGCGAAGTTTTTCTTGGCGATGGTGGAGTAGTCGTGGCCGGCGCGGGCGGGGTAGATGCCGAGGTAGAGGAGGGGCTCGGCGCCGGTGTTCATGGTGCGGTGGGCGGTGTGGCCGGGCACGTAGACGACGCCGTTGGCTTCGAGGGGCACGAGGCGGGTGTCGCCGGTGGCCTCGTCTTCGAGCAACATGTGGCCCGCGCCTCGCAGGCCGACGTAGAACTCGGCGGCAGGGCGCCAGGAGTGGAGGTGGCCCTTGGTCATCCAATACTCGTCGCCCACGCGGCCGGGCATTAGCATGCCTAGGCCATAGTGAAGATCGCCCTCGCCGGGGCCGGGCTCGATGGAAGCGACGGCGTAAACGAGGGGGTTGCCCTCGGCCAGGGCGGCCTCGAAGGCGGCGGCGTCGCGGAAACAGCCGCGCAGGTCGGAGAGGCGACGCTCGATGCGGGGGCGGCCGGCGATGGTCGCGGAATCGAGGTCGAAACGGGACAGGAGGGCGTCAATGGGTGGGAGCATGGGAAAGAGAGGCCGCGAGGGTGGCGAGCAGGGAGGGGGAGGGCGGCACGCAGCCGAGTTCGAGGGCGCGCAGGGCCGCTCCGGCGACGGGCGGGAGGAGCGGTTCGCGTAGCGAGAGGGTGGTCACGGCCTTAGAGAGGGCCGCGTGAAGTAGGGGTGTGTAAGGTGCGCCGGAGTGAGCGAGGCCGCCGACGAGCACGAGGGGGATGGGTTGGCCGGCGGGCCAGGCGAGGGCTTCGGCGGTGAGGCGGACGAGCTCGGCGGAGCCTTGGGCGGAGGCGCGGAGGAGGGAAAGGGCGACGGCGTCGCCGGCCGATGCGGCAGCGGTGACGAGCGGGGCGAGGGCGGCGAGTTCGACCGGGGCGAGGTCGGGGCGGTAGAGGGCGGCGAGCAGGGCGTCGGGCTCGGCGACGCGGAAGTGGGCGAGGAGAGGCGCGCGCAGGGCGGTGGCGGGGGCGCGGCCGTCGGCGGCGAGCACGACGGCGCGGAGGGCTTCGCGACCCAGCCAGAAGGCTCCGCCGATATCGTCGAGCAGCCAGCCCCAGCCGCCGCGCCAGGCGGTGTGGCCGGAGGCGTCGCGGCCGAGGCAGAAGCTGCCGGTGCCGGCGATGAGCACGATGCCCGGTGCGCCGCCGAGGCCGCCGGCGAGGGCG
>CAMCHD010000119.1 GCA_945874545.1 Akkermansia muciniphila
AATCTGACGACTTTTGTCCAAGTCCTGTCGCTTCATGCGATTTCCAAAATGCCTATCAACGAGCTGTTTGCGTATTTGAATACAAGCCAGTCGCCACCCCAGCAATCTGACCAATTGATGCTCAATGACTTAAGCTGAGACAGCATTGGCCTTGGCCCCTTCCCCGCTCTGGATTGAGTGAGGGGCGGCAGGGGAGGCGGCAGCCTCCCCGCCTTCAGGCGGCGTTTGCGAAGGCGGCGGGCTTGAGGTGTTCGCGGAGCAGTTCCATGTCGAGGTAGCGGTTCTCGTCGACCCACTCCTCGTGGATCTCGACGGCAAGGGCGCGGACCAGGCGCAGGCAGCTGGCCTCGTCGGGGAAGATGCGCACCAGCAGTGTGCGGCGTTTGATCTCCTGGTTCAGCCGCTCGATCAGGTTGGTTGATTTGAGGTGTTTGTGGTGGGCGCGAGGCAGCCGGTAAAAGGCGAAGGTCTCCTCGATGTTGGCCTCCACCCAGCTATTCCCCGCCTCGCATACGATTCACGCTCAATCCTCTCAGCAGGCTACGTCACAGCAGGTGCGCTTGATGAATTCAGGCTATGATCGGCTGATTCAGGACAAGCTCCTGGAAGGAGTGATCCGCGCCGAGTTGATCCGGCCCGACTTGATTTCGGTCACGATCGACGGGGCCTTTCTGCGCGGCAGCGCCTTCGCCAAATTCGAGGGGACTTTGGGCGCCACGGCGGCCTCGATCCAGAACCCCGAGTCGTTTTTGATCAGCAGCAAGGACGACGCGGTTTTCTCGGATGGTGTGCGTCCCCTGCAAGTTTTCAGAACCGCCTACAACTGGTTTAATGTGAAGGACACCAAGAACAACTGGGGCGCCGCCATGCCCGGTCCGGTGACGCGGATGGATTTTTTCCTCAAGCTGCCACGTCCTCTCACTTCGGGTAAGAGCTATCGGATCGCGGTGAGCGGCGGGGATGCGCAGGCGGTGGGGCGGCGCGAGATCCAGTTGGACTACGACGCCAATCGGACGACGACCAAGGTGATCAAAATCAATCAGATCGCTTACGCGGCCTCGTCGCCGAAGCGCTTCGCCTACCTCGGTTGGTGGGTCGGTGACGGCGGGGCGGTGGACTACTCCGACTTTAAAACCTTCCGGGTGGTGCAAGATGACTCGGGCGAGGAGGCCTTGAAGGGAGCGATCGTCGAGCGTCGTCCGGCGCATTCGCTTTCCGGCGAAAACGTCTATGAGATGGATTTGTCCGTGCTCAGACCGGGCCGATACCGCGTGGTGATCCCCGGCTTCGCCTCATCGGACAGTTTTGCCGTGGGCGGCGACGAAGTTTTTGAGGGGTTTTATCATGCGGCTCGGACTTTTCTCCATCAACGTTGCGGGCAAGAATTCAAGGCTCCTTGGACCGCGTATGAGAAACCCGCCTGCCATGTGGAATTGTGGGAGAGTGGCAATTTCGTCCAAGGTCCCGGTGCTTTCGACCACCATCCGGGAGACCGCTACAAGGTCGCTAATTATTCGCCGGCCTCTGGGGAGAAAAAGGTTTCATTCAGGGGTGGCTACCATGATGCGGCCGACTTCGACACCTTTGCCTATCACCTGCCTTCAACTTGGCAAATGTTGGCGGTTTATGAGCTCTTCCCCAAAGTTTTCACCGACGGCCAGCTGAACCTCCCGGAAAGCGGTAACGGCATTCCCGATGTGCTCGACGAGGCGCTGTGGGCCTTGAGCTTTTATCTGGATAATCAATTTCCCGACGGCGGCGTGCCGCTGGGACGGGTGAACCTTTGCGACGCGCGCACACAGAACATTGAGGGGGGCAAAGACGCGCCGATGCCCAAGTTTGGCTTGTTGCCGCCCAGCCGCGAATCCACGCCCAATTTCGCCGCAGTGGCCGCGCAGCTCTCGCGACTGATCCGGTCGTATGACGCGGCGGCGGCCGATCGCCTGCTGACCGCCGCGCGCAAGGCCTTTGCCTTCGCACGGGAAAAAGGCATCGCGGGAATCCACGAGGCGCACACAAGCGCCGCGGTGCCGCTGGTGCTTCCGCTCAAGGACGGCAAGCCCAAGCTGGAGGACCTGTTCGAACAGCGCATGGTGGCCGCCGCCGGGGAACTCCTGCGCAGCACCGGTGAAAAGGCCTATAGCGATTATGTGGTGGGAAAAGCCGGAAAAGCCCGCTACTGGGAGAATTACGAGATGTCCTTGTGGCCCTATCTGGCCGCCGACGCGCGCCTGGTGGACGCCGGCACTCAAAAGAGATTCAGAGAAGCCCTGCTTGGCGACAAAGGCCTGGGTGCCGACCGACTCGTGGAACGCACCGAAAGCGGAGGCTACCGCATGGCCAATGGTGACAGCACCCAGATCGGCTGGGGCCGGGCCCAGGGCGTGGATTCGGCTGGTCGACTGGCGCTGGCCCATGCCTTGACCCAGGATCCCAAGTATCTCTCCGCGCTCTCGCACAACGCCGACTGGCATTCGGGCGTGAACCCCATTTCGCAGACCTTCCTCACCTCCATGGGGCATCGCTATCCGAACCGCCCCGAGGTCTCCTGGTTTCTTTATAAAAATCGCTCCGAGGCGGAGCTCTACGGTGATGTGGTGATGGGCTTCCCGATCTATGGGTTCGGCCCCGGTCTGAAGGGGTATCCAGCCAAAGTGGAAGACAAGGCGACCTATTGGGGCGTTCGCCGCCGGTGACGACGATCTCGCTGCCGTTGGCTGAGGTCGGTCAACTCGGCGCTGACCTCCACGCTGTATTGGTGCGATGAAAACTGGGGCAGTCCCAGCTTCTTGACGTAGGTGGCCTTGATGAAGACGGCCATGGAGTATCGGGACACTCCCCGAATCCAAACCGTGCTCGTCAAGGTGTTATGCTTTCAAATCCGTCCCCAATCCGTCCCCAGTAACCTCGTTTTCCTATGAAGTTACATGCCCACCCCGGGCACCATTCCGGCGCGGTTTACGGCTGGAAAATGCTTTTCGGATCGTGCCCGCAACCATCGGCGCGCCACCCGGCATCGTGGAGGCGAACCAACGCTACTCTGGCCAAACCCTTCGCCAGTCCGTTTGGTGTTCGCGGACCCCATGACACCCGACCCCGAAAGCCTCCGTCTCGCCTCCGCCCCGAACGCCGACTCCCCCTGGCGCCTGTGGGGCCCGTATCTCTCCGAGCGCCAGTGGGGCACGGTCCGCGAGGATTACAGCGCGGACGGCGCGGCGTGGGACTATTTCCCCCACGACCACGCGCGCAGCCGCGCCTACCGCTGGGGGGAGGACGGCCTCCTCGGCATCAGCGACTCCCGCCAGCGGCTGTGTTTCGCCGTCGCCCTCTGGAATGAAAACGACCCCATCCTGAAGGAGCGTCTGTTCGGTCTGACCAACGCCGAGGGCAACCACGGAGAGGACGTCAAAGAAATCTACCACTACCTCGACGCCACCCCGACACACTCCTATCTGCGCGGCCTCTACAAATACCCGCACGCCGCCTTTCCCTACGCCCGGCTGATCGGGGAAAACCGCCGCCGCGGACGGCAGGCCGAGGAGTTTGAGCTGCTCGACACCGGCGTTTTCGACGCCGACCGCTACCACGACGTGGTGGTCGAATACGCCAAGGCCGCCTGCGACGACATCCTCATCCGCATCACCGTCCATAACCGCGGGCCGGAGGCCGCCGCGCTGCATGTCCTTCCCACGCTCTGGTTTCGCAACACCTGGTCCTGGGCGGCCGACGCGGCCAAGCCCGCGCTGGGACTGACCCATGATGGCGCGGTCGAGGCGAGCCATGCCCGGCTGGGGACCTACCGACTGCACCTCGAAGGCGGCCCCGAATTGCTCTTTTGCGACAACGAAACCAACGCGCACCGCCTCTTTGGCCGGCCCGCGTCGGGTCACCCCAAGGACGCCATCAACGACCACGTCGTGCACGGCCGCGTCGCCGCCACCAACCCGGCCCGCACCGGCACCAAGTGCGCCGCCCGCTACCGTCTCGACCTGCCGGCGGGCGGCGCGCGGACCCTGCGACTGCGTCTCCGTGCGTTGGATACGGCTGCCGGCGGCGCCACGGGCCCCGGTGACCCGTGGGTGGACTTTGAACGTATCTTTTCCGCCCGCCGCGCCGAGGCGGACGCCTTCTACGCCCCGATCCAGCGCGAACTGGCGGGCGACGACGCGCGTCTGGTGCAGCGTCAGGCCTTCGCCGGCATGATCTGGTCGAAACAGTTTTACCACTACGACGTGCGCCGGTGGGCGCAGGGCGACCCCGGCCAGCCACCGCCTCCCGCCAGCCGCCGCGACGGTCGCAACGCCGACTGGTGCCACCTCAACAACGCCGACATCATCTCGATGCCGGACAAATGGGAATACCCCTGGTATGCCGCGTGGGACCTGGCCTTTCACTGCATCCCGCTGGCCCAGGTGGATCCCGCCTTCGCCAAGGACCAGCTCGTCCTGCTCACCCGCGAGTGGTATATGCACGCCAACGGCCAGCTGCCCGCCTACGAATGGGCCTTCGGCGACGTCAATCCCCCGGTGCACGCCTGGGCGACCTGGCGTGTTTTTCAAATCGACCGCAAACACCGCGGCGACGCGGGCGACCTCGCGTTTCTCGAACGCGTCTTCCACAAGTTGATGATCAACTTCACCTGGTGGGTGAATCGAAAGGACGCCGAGGGGCGAAACGTGTTCCAGGGCGGCTTTCTCGGCCTGGACAACATCGGAATCTTCGATCGCAGCGCGCCGCTGCCGACCGGCGGTCACATCGACCAGGCCGACGGCACCAGCTGGATGGCGATGTATGCCTTGAATCTCATGCGCATCGCGCTCGAGCTCGCCCGCCACAACCCGGTCTACGAGGACATCGCGACCAAGTTCTGCGAACACTTCCTGCACATCGCCGAGGCGATGAACCGCATGGGCGAGGACGGGGTCGGTCTGTGGTGCGAGGAGGACGAGTTTTACTACGACGTGCTTCGCCTGCCCGGCGGCGGCTCCCGCAAACTCAAGGTGCGCTCCCTCGTCGGTTTGATCCCGCTCTACGCCGTCGAGGTGCTCTCGCCGGAACTGCTCGCGGCGGTGCCCCAGTTCACGCGGCGATTGGAGTGGATTCTCCACCACCGCCCCGACCTCGCCCGCCTCGTCTCGCGCTGGAGCGAGCCGGGCCTGAAGGACCGCCACCTGCTCTCGCTGCTGCGCGGCCACCGCATGAAATGCCTGCTGCGCCGCATGCTGGACGAGACCGAGTTTCTCTCCGATTACGGCGTGCGCGCCATCTCGCGTCACCACCACGAGCATCCCTACGAGCTCCACGCCGCCGGGCAAAACCTCCAGGTGCGCTACGAACCGGCGGAATCGTCGTCGGGCCTTTTTGGCGGCAACTCCAACTGGCGCGGCCCGGTCTGGATGCCGGTGAATTTTCTGCTCATCGAATCACTGCAAAAATTCCACCACTACTACGGCGACGATTTCAAGGTCGAGTGCCCCACGCGCTCGGGACGTTACCTCACCCTCGCGGAGATCGCGACCGAGCTCTCCACGCGCCTCACCCGCTTGTTCCTCAAGGACGAGCGGGGACGACGTCCGGTGTCGGGCGCGCACGAGAAAATGGCGTCCGATCCGCATTTTCGCGACCTGGTCTTTTTCCACGAATACTTCCACGGCGACAGCGGCCGCGGGGTGGGCGCGTCGCACCAGACCGGCTGGACCGGTCTGGTCGCCAAGCTTCTCCAACCGAGGCAGGATTAGACGCCATCCCAAGACCTGAAGCGCACGGGACGGAGCGAGAAAACCACCGAGGCCAAGGCGACCCGCCCCGTGACGCGCCGGAAAGGCCCGCGAGGGGCGGGGCGACGCCGGCTCAGGTGCGTTTCTCGCCCGCCCGGAGGGAAAGGTCCGGAACCACGCCCCGCCGCGTCGGTCCCGGCTGTATTTATCTTCCAGATACACCCCGGCCGGGACCGCCCTGCGATTGGCGAGGTTGCGGACCTTTTCCCGTGTGCTCTAGGTTTTGGGATAGCCTCGAGCGCGCTTCAAACGGAGCCGTTGCCACTGGAAACGGAGAATCGCCGCAAAGTCCGGGCCGCGGGCGTCCTCCGCCGGCCTGCGGCCCCGGTTGGTCTACGCCGCCGCGCCGCGGATCTGGGGAGTCACGCCGTCGTTGATCGCCTCGCGCAGGAGAGTGGTCAGGTAGGGAATGAGCTGCTTCTTGCGGCTCACGATGCCCGGCAGGTCGAAAATCTCGCCGTCCTCCACGCCCGGGTAGGTGATGCGGCGGGTGATTTCGGGATCGCCCTTGAACAATAGCAGCGAGTTTTGGGTGTTGATGTCGGTGACCAGCAGACACGCGAAACAGAGGCCCTCGCCGGTGCAAAGATCGTCGAGCGCGCGCAGCAACGCCTTGGAATTTTGCCAGAAATTGCCGAAGCCCAGCTCCTCGACCTGGGAGACGGCGAATCGCACGCCGTCCTCGGTGTAGATCTTGAAGTCGTTGCGGATGACTTTTTCCGGCGGGTGGGCGAGGATGACCGAGCCGGAGCTGAAGATCAGCGTGGCCAGCGCGCGGGAATCGACCTCGGCGATGCGGGAAAGCCAGTGCAGGATTTCCCCGTCCTTTTCGGTCGAGGTGGGACTCTGGAGATGGAGCGTGTCGGAAATGATGCCGCCCATGAGGATGCCGGCGATGGAGGGCGAAGGGGTGAGGCCGTCGCGACGGAAAAGGTCCGCGATGATGGTGCAGGTCGAGCCGACCGGGTCGTTGATGAACAAGATGGGCTGGGTGGTGGCCAACGCCCCGATACGGTGGTGGTCGATGATTTCGGTGATCGTCACCTCCTCGGCGCCGCTCACGGCCTGGGTCATCTCGTTGTGGTCGACCAGAACGAGACGGGTGCGCACCGGTTTCAAGACGTCGGTCTTGGTCAGGATGCCCTGCAGGCGGCCGTCGTCACAAAGAACCATGAACGCGGCGACGTTGGTGGTCGCGAGTTTTTTGCGCAGGTCGGTGAGCCGCTGGTCGGGCGAAAGGGAGGCGAACTGGCGGTCGATCAGGCGGCCGAGCTTGGTCGCCGAGCGGATCACCCAGGCGCTGGTGGCGGTGTCGTAGGGGCTGACGATCAGGGCGATGTCGGCCGCCCGGGCCTGCTCCACCACGTCGTCGTCGACGGGCAGGTTGCCGGTGATGACCAGCAGGCGCACCTTCATCTCGATGGATCGCAGCTGGATGTCGCGGCGATCGCCCACGATGATGATCGACTGCTCGGCGAGGATACCGTCGCTCTGCGAGGCCTTGCCGAAGGTTTTTAGGTCCATCGCGCCGACGCGCACAAACAGCTCCTGTTCACGTTCCGGATCGGGTAGATGGATCGTGCGGGCGCGCAAGGCGCGGACGATGTGGGTGAGGCTGGTCTGGACCTTGCGCATTTCGCGCAATGCGCGGACTTTCGGCACAAAAAAGCCGCCAAGCTGGAAAATGGACACGGTGCCGACCACCCGCTGGTCGGCGGCGACGACCGGCAGGATGCGCACGTCGTGTTCGTCGATCAGCTCCAGGGCCTCGGCGCAGGTGGCGTTTTGGTTCACCGTCACGACCTGGGTGACCATCACGTCGCGCACCCGCGGGGTGACGTCGGTGAGGAGCAGGGGCAGGGGTTGTTGAAACCGTTCGAGGATCGCGTCGATACGGGCGTTGGAGTTGCCGCAACGCGCCGGGATAAAGCCGGACAGGCCCCGGGCCTGTTTGTAGGCCGCGTAGGCGATCGCGGCGCAGATCGAGTCGGCGTCCGGGTTTTTGTGCCCGATGATGTAGGTGGGATGAAAGGGGGCCGTGGACGACATGGTGGCTACGGAGACAGGATGGGGTGAAAACCCTTTATGGGGAAAGCGCGGGCCGGGGGGAAGCCGCCAGTCATTAGGCCGGCGGATGGAGAGTCGGCTTCGTGCTACTGCGCCCCGCCGCCCGGAGCGCGACGAACACGGGGGGGCGGCCGGTCGGATTTCGTTTTCGACATCGTCCCGGGCCGGCGGCAGCCTCGCACCGTCCTCTTCTCTTTCACCCGACCACGTCCTTTTCCCGTTTCGCACCATGAGCCTTCCCGGAGCCGACAAAAAAATCGCCGGAGGCGTCCTCGGCATCCTGCTGGGCGCCTTTGGTATCCATAAATTCGTCCTGGGCTACACCAAGGAGGGCGTGATCATGCTTCTCGTCACGGTGCTCACCTTTGGTTTCGGCGGCGCGGTGATGGGACTGATCGGTTTGATCGAGGGAATTCTATACCTGACCAAGACCGACGAGGAGTTTGTGGCGACCTACGTCACGGCGAAAAAAGGCTGGTTTTAGGGTTTTCGGGCCGCTTTGGCCGGGGCATCGCGGGGCGCTTAGAATTGGCTGGCGGGCGGCGCCGGGCGGGTTTGCGCTTTCCGGATGACCATCGCCCCGCCTGGCCCGCTCTCGGACCCCTCTCAGCCCGCCTCCGGTGTGGCCGCCGTCGGGCAGGAGGCCCCGTGGTCGCGGGTGGAGTTCGCCCCGCCCGCCGCCTGGGTCGAGGCCGAGACCTATGACGAAAACATCCCCGCGAAGGACGGCGCCCACCTCACCCACCTTTTGTGGGCGCGCCAGGTCGACGCCGGCACCGGGCGCAGTTTTCACGCCACCGCCCTGCGCCTGGAGACGGCGCTCGCGGTGCAACACGAGTCGCAGTGGAACCTGGCCTTCGACCCCCGCACCCAGCGGGTGACCCTGCATTGGCTGAGGGTGGTGCGCGAGGGTCGTCGGATCGACCAGCTGGATCGCGCCCGGGTGCGCTTGATCCAGCGGGAGAATCAGTTGGAAAAACTCGTCATCGACGGCACCTGGACGCTTCTGACCGTGCTGGAGGACGTGCGGCCGGGCGACGTGCTCGAAAGCGCGTTTTCCCTGGAGGCCCATCACCCGATCCGGGGCGAGGGCTGCGAGGTGTTTTTCGGCGTTCCGCCCCAGGCGGTGGTGGGGCGGTTTCGCCTGACCGTGAACCTGCCCGCGGGGGCCGGTTTGGCCTGGCGGGCGGCGGCGGACGCTCCGGCTCGCGTCGAGGAAACGCTTCCGGCCGGCGGCCGACGCTGGGTCTGGGCGGGCGCGCAGACGGAACCGCGCGAGCCGGAGGTGAACCAGCCGTCCCAGTTTCTCGACCACGTGTGGGTGCAGGTGTCGGATCTGGCGAGTTGGGCGGAGCTGTCCCAACTGACCGCGACGGCCTGGGCGCGGGTGGGGGAGGGCGGCGAGTGGGCGGAGCATCCGGCCCTGGCGCGGCCGGAGCGGGTCGACGCGGCGGCGGTCAACACCCTGGTGGAGCGGCTGCAGGACGACTTTCGTTACCTCAGCGTGGCGCTCGATGCGGGAGGATGGATCCCGGCCGCGCCGGCGGTGGTCGCCCGTCGGCGTTATGGAGATTGCAAGGACCTCGCCTGGCTCGCCGCCACCGTCCTGCGCCGGTGGGGTGTCGCGGCCCGGCCGATCCTCGTCGGCACCGGACTGCGCGGCGCGCTGGCGGAGTTGTTGCCCATGGCGGGCTTGCTTAATCACGCCATTCTCGAGGTCGAGGTGGACGGCGTGGCGCGCTGGTTCGACCTCACCGAGCGTGGCCAGGGCGGCGACTTTGCGGGTCGGGCGGTGGGTTGGTTCGAACAAGGCGTGCCGGTGGAGGCGGGCGTGGCGGGGCTGCGCTCCCAGCCCGGCGAACGGAGCCTCGGCGTTTACGCCCTGCGCGAGACCCTGCTGCTCGACACCACCCGCGACGGGCTCTCGCTCGCCGAGCAACGCGTGCGCGCCGAGGGCTGGCAGGCGGACAACCTGCGTCGGGCGCGGCTGGGGTCGGGCGCGGAGGAGTTTGCCAAGGCCCGGGAAAACGACGCCCTCCGTCGCTACGGCAAGGTCAAGCGCCTCGGCGAGGTGGAGTGGCGGGATGACCGCGCCGCGAACATCTGCGAACTGGTGGAAGTTTTTGAAATCGCCCGGGCGGTTTATCCCGATGAGCGCGGCCAGCGGGCGTTGTTTGATGTGCCGCCGAATCTGGTCACGCAGGGCTTCGTCGTGCCCGACGACAAGGCGCGTCGCGGCCCCTGGAGCATGCCCTTCCCGTGCGAGCTCCGGCACGAGATCGAAGTGCGCGCGCCGAGCATGACCGCCGGAGGCGCGCGGCGCCGGCGCTGGGACGAAGCGGAGTTCCTCGGCACGGTGGACGAGCCGCGCAAGAAGGGCATCTGGTCCAAATGTGTGCGCTTCACGGTGCGCGCCGAGGCGGTGAAGCCCGAGCGCATCACGCCTTACCGGCGCCAGCTGGAGGAGTTTTTCCGCGAGACCGGCTGGCGTATCTTTCTCCCCTGGGGCCAGGCCCGACCGCACCGTCCGGATAACTTCGGCCGACTGCAGCCGCCCGGCACCGGACCGGAGGCGTATGTCGCTCCCGGGCCGGTGGTCTCCAAAGCGCCCGCCGCGACCGTCCCGCCCCCTTTGCCCGCCGCGCGCAAAACCCAGCCGATCGAGAACCCCAAGCTCGGACGCGGCGAAAGCGGTCGCCCGCGGCGCGTGCGGGTGGCGTCGGGCAAGTCCGCCGGAGGGTCGGAGGGGGATGCGTCGGCATTCGCCGTCGCCTTGCTCCGCTACGGCTGGATCGTGGTCGCGTTGGTCCTGCTCGGTTTTGTGCGCGGCTGCGCCGTGCCGGGCTGAGCGGAAAACGGCCATGACACGAAAATCCGGCGGTTGGCGGCGGGCTTTGCGGCGATGGTTGCTGATCGCGGCGACCACCTACGTGGCGGTCTGCGCGGTCGCGGCCTGGCAAAAGGAGGCCATCATCTTTCCGGTGCGTGGTCACGAGCGGGCG
>CAMCHD010000120.1 GCA_945874545.1 Akkermansia muciniphila
TCTCCTTGGTTTCGCATCAACAGCTCCGCGCCTACCAGGAGATGCTCAACGAGCGTCCCCGCAAGATCCTCAACTGGAAGTCCCCCGCTCAATGCTTCCACGAACTCCTTATATCAAACCAACGTTCAAACTGATCCTTGAATGTGCCCTTCCAATCCAAAGCGGGGCGTTACGGCGGGGGCACATATGCCCATCGTGACCTCGCTTTTGAATTCGGCACATGGCTTAGCCCTGAGTTTAAGCTCCACCTCATCAAAGAGTTCCAGCGCCTGAAAGAGGAGGAAAGCCGCCGCCTCTCGCTCACCTGGAACCTGCATCGCACGCTCTCGAAGGTGAACTACCGCATCCACACCGACGCGGTAAAAACGCATCTCATTCCGCCTGAGGTGCTGCCCGCGCAAGCTGCGTTCACCTACGCCAGCGAAGCCGACCTGCTCAACGTCGCTCTCTTCGGCCAAACCGCCCGCCAGTGGCGCGACGGGAACCCGAGTCTCGACGGCAACCTGCGCGACCACGCCTCGGTCGAGCAACTCCTCGTCTTGGCAAATCTCGAAACGATGAATGCTGAGTTCATCGCCATGGCGCTGTCGCCGCCGGACCGCCTGCAACGCCTCAACCAAATCGCCATCCGTCAGATGACGATTCTCAGCAATACCCCCAAACCCGCGCTCCCGCCTTCAGCAACGTCCGGCTCCGATAAACAATTAAGCGCCGAGCCTATGCGGCCAGACCGGGAAACTCCAAAACACAAGCAAATCAGAGGTTAATCCTACCGCGCGGACTCGGGTAACCAACCCGCTTGTATCCGTTTCCATCCGTGATGATCCGTGGTTAAGATCGGAACGCTGGACGGAATGGGCGTAACCCAAACACCATCCGCGCCTATCCGCGTAATCCGCGGTCAAAAACCACAAGTCGGCCAAGCCTGACCTCACGCCTCCGCGTCGTCGCGCTCGCCGTCGTCGCCGCCATCCGACTCGTCGCCTTCGAGCAAGCCGAGTTGCCCCGGATCGATCCGCGTGGCCATGAGCTTGCGCAGAAAGGTATCCCGATGCTCCGGGCAGCGCCCGAGCCGCAGCACCGCCGCGCGGTGTTCCTCCGTGCCGTAGCCCTTGTGCCCGGCGAATCCGTAGCCGGGGTAACGCACGTCGAGTTCGGTCAACATCCGGTCGCGTTGCACCTTCGCGATGATCGAGGCCATCGCGATGCAGAGCGAACGCCCGTCGCCCTGCACCACGGCGGTATGCGGATACGGAAAATGCCGGAGCGCCAGGCCATCGACGAGGATGCGGGCCTGCGCCGGCGGACGAAACGCCGCCACCTCCTCCGGCGAGGAAAACAAGTCCGGCTCGCGCGGCGGCTCCGCGAAGGCCGCCGGCGGATAGATGCCCTCCAGCGCCCGCCGCATCGCCAGCTTGGTCGCGCCCAGGATGTTCTCGCGCTCGATCTCCTCCACCGAGGCGTCGCCGACCGTCGCATGGATGTGCCCCTCCGCCGCCAGCGCCTCGAAGTCCAGGTAGAGCGCGTCCCGCTCCGCGGCCGTGAGCTGTTTCGAGTCGTTGATGCGCCGCGCGTTTTCATCCGCCCAGCGGCTTTCCAGAAACTTGCGCGTCACCAACACCGCCGCCGCCACCACCGGCCCGGCCAGCGCGCCGCGCCCCGCCTCGTCCACCCCGATGAGCTCGGCGTTCGGGTCGAGGTGCTTCAGGTCGAAAGCCCGCAGCTGGCGTCGTTTCGCGGCCATGTGTTTTAACCGGCCAGGATCAATTTGAATGC
This sequence comes from Akkermansia muciniphila, assembly GCA_945874545.1. Taxonomy (GTDB): domain Bacteria; phylum Verrucomicrobiota; class Verrucomicrobiia; order Opitutales; family Opitutaceae; genus IMCC26134_A. The sequence goes on from CAMCHD010000120.1 coordinate 1,777, forward strand.
CGCCATGACCCGTCGCGAGTCAGCCGCGTCCAGCCAACCGGTGTGCGTCAAAGCCGAGCGGCGAATCGGTCGCACCAGCTCACACACCACCACCCGCACGCCGCCCTCGACCCGGACCTGCGGGCGCAAACTGGTTTTCCAATCCGATTCCTTCAGCGGACACACCAGCACGGTTTCCAGCATGTCGAGGTCGGTCGCCTGAACGCCCACCAGATGAGCCAGCTGCCCCCCGAGCCGCGATGAATACAAGGGCAACCTCACGCCGTTTCCGCGGGAAGCGCCGCGTTCAAACGCAGGGTCGCGGCGCGAACCGCCGGGGTGTATTCCCGCCTCAGCCGGGCCAGCAGACGGGTCCGGGCCAAGTTCGCGGGACCGTTGGCCCCCACGCGCTTTCGGGCCGGGGTCTTGGGCGGGGGAGTTGTCGCGAAGGACATGCCGTCATGCTGCGATTCGTCCCGTCCGGGTCAAGGGAGCACCGCCCGCGCAGCCACCCCGCCGGAGACACGGTCGGCCCGTTCACCACTCCTGCTTGGGCGGCGGCGGACGCAGCGGCAACTCGTTCAGTTTGCCCGCGTCGCTGACCACCTCGTAGGCGGTGCGGAAATGCAGTTTGGCGAACTCGCCCAGGGCCCGCGCGCCGAAGCGCTCGATGATCTCGCGCGCCTGCACCTTCACCGCCGCGCTCGCGCCCTTTTGCAGCTTCGCGCCGAACTTGTCCGAGAGCGTCCGCATCTGCCGCACATACTCGGCGCGGGCCACGATGGACGCCGCCGCGACCACCGGGTCCTCTTCCGCCTTGGTCCGCATGCGCAGCTCGAAGCCCGCCACGCCCAGCTTGACCAACTCGCGCTGCACCAGCGGGGTCTCGGTAAACTGGTCGAGCAGACCCCACTTCACCGTCTTTTCCTTCAAGGCCTCCTGCAGGGCGCGCGCGTGCTGGAAGGCGAGGATCATGTTCTGGCTGCGAAACCGCGTTCCCATGAGCTGGTTGTATTGGACCATGCTGGAGCAGAGGATGGTCTTCGCCACCACCCCGGGCGTGCCCCGGATCAGCCGGTCGAGCTCGAGGATGCGCGCCTCGGTGATTTTTTTCGAATCCTGCGCGCCGGCCGCCCGCCACGCCTCGATCATGCTTTTGGAACCGATCACGGTCGCGGCCACCAGCGGCCCGAAAAAATCGCCCTTGCCGGACTCGTCCAGCCCCGCGTGCTCCTCGAACCAGTCCGGGTGCAACACCTCGTCGTAGCCGAGCTTGGGCGCGCCCGTCACCTCGGGCTCGAGGATCATGGTGACAAACTCCTCCGTGCCCTTGCCCGCCACGACCAGCTTCAGGCTCTCGTAGCCGGTGACGTTGACCTTCGCCGCGTCGTTGCGAAAACCGAAACGCGCGTAGGCCACCTCGACCGCCTCCCAGCCCCGGGCGGACAGCAGCCGGCCGAGCTTGGTCATCTGCTCGTCGCTGAGCTTGATCGTGTAGCTGGCCAGCTTTTTCGGGGCGTCGTCGGCGGCGGCGGGTTTCTTCGGCATCGGCGGAAAAATGAACACGCCGCGCCGCCAAATCCCGCCAAAAAACACCCCGCCGCCAAACAAAGCTTCCGGCCGGCGTCGTTTCGTGTCCCTTGGTGCCCGCGTGGTTTCCCCTCTTTCCGCCCCCGACGCCTTCCGCGCCGCCCTGCTCGCCTGGTATCGCGCCCACCGGCGCCGCCTGCCCTGGCGCGAGGAGCCCTCGCTCTACCGCACGGTGGTGAGCGAGTTCATGTGCCAGCAAACGCAGGTGAAGACCATGCTGCCCTACTTCGCCCGCTGGCTCGCGGCGCTTCCGGATTTCGCCGCCCTCGCCGCCGCGTCGGAGGCCGAGGTGGTGAAACTCTGGGAAGGCCTCGGCTACTACACCCGCGCCCGAAATCTCCACAAACTCGCCCGCGCCCTGGTCGCCCTGCCCGCCCCGCCGCGCGATCCCGCCGCCTGGCGCGAACTGCCCGGCATCGGGCCCTACACCGCCGCCGCCATCACGAGCATCAGCTTCGGCGCGCCCGCCGCCGTGGTGGACGGCAACGTCGTGCGCATCCTTACCCGCCTCACCGCCGACGCCACCGCCTACCGCGACACCACCGCCGCCGGGAAGGCCCTCGCCCCCCTCGCCGACGCCCTGCTCAACCGTGCCGACCCCGGCGACCACAACCAGGCCATGATGGAGCTCGGCGCCACCGTCTGCCACCGCCACCAACCCCTCTGCACCGTCTGCCCGGTGCGCGCCTTCTGCGCCGCCGCCCGCGCCGGCGACCCCGAGGCCTATCCCCGCCTCGCGGCCAAAAAGATCGAGGCCGTCACCGTGCTCCGCGCCTGGTGCCGCCGCCCCGGCGACGCCGCCCTGCTCCTGCACCGCACCGACCCCGCCGCCCGCCGCCTCGCCGGGCAACACGAGTTGCCCTCCGCCGCCCAGCTCGGCTTCGCCCCCGCCGCCCTCGCCGCCCACCCGCTGCTCGCGGTGAAAAAGCGCGGCATCACCCGCTTCGCCTTCACCGAGCCCATCCACGCCCTGCCCGCATCCGCGTTGCCCGCCGCCCCGGCCGAGGGCCTTGTCTGGGTCGCGCCCGGCGAGCTCGAAACCCTCCTGCTCTCCGGTCCCCACCGCCGCTGGGTGCGGGAATTGCTGGCTCGCCCCGCCACTTGACCCGGAGCCCGCAGCGACTCCCTGTGCGTCCCACCCCGCCATGAACCCACGCTACTACCTCGTCGAGGACGGCAAAGTCACCGGTCCGCATAGTCTGGAGGTGCTGCGCCAGAAGGCCGAGATCCATGTGATCTCGCCCGACAACCACGTCCAGCCCGCCACGCCCCCCGACGCGCCGTGGTATCCGCTGCGCGAGGACGCCGCACTGCTCGCCGCGCTCTTCCCCGCCCGCCCGGCCCTGAGTCTGGGCAAAGTCTCCTTCACCCCGGCCAACGCCCCCGCCGACACCGCCACCCCGGCCGTGGATGTCTTCGACCTCTTGCGGGACAACGCCGCCCGCCAGATCGCGGCCGAACGCGCGCTCCCGCCGCCGCCGGAACGCCCCCGCCGCGGCGCGAGACGCAAACGCGACTTCCTGCTCATCGCGGTCGGAGGGGATGCCCTCGCCATCGCGTTTTGGTTCTGGGCGGGGCAAAGCACGGTGCATGGGGTCTTTGTGCTGTCCTTCGTGGTGGTGCTGACCGTGAGCCTCTACTGGGTGCTCTTTCACGTGCTCGATCCCTATTGAGGTATCGCTCCAAGCCCGCTTTCTGCTAGTCACCCTGGGCCGGTGCCTGCGCTCCCGCCGCCCGCCCCCCCCCGCCCTTGAGACCGCCCCTGCTAGAACGTCACTCGCCTCTGGCCCTCGCCCTCGCCGGCGGGGTGTTGGCCGTCATTGGGTCCGTGCTTGTGTCGCATTTCTGCATCTGGGTGACCGCCTTTCAGCCGTCGAGCTGGCTCTTCATCACCACCATGATGATCCTCTGCCCGGCGCTCATCGCCCCGCCGATGTTTTATTTTTACGGCAGCGCGTTGCACGAGGTCGCCCGGCAGCGCAAGGCCCTGAGGGAATCGAACCGCAAACTGGAGGAGGCCCTGGGCGAAGTGCGTGAGCTGCGCGGCCTGCTGCCCATCTGCGCGTGGTGCCACAACGTCCGCGATGACGCCGGCTACTGGAACCGGGTGGATTCCTTCCTCGAGAAACACACCCGCGCGCAGATCACCCACAGTATTTGTCCCGCCTGCCAATCCCGGGAATTTCCCGGCCACCTGCCCAAAGACTGAACCGCCGCGAATAAAAAAACCGACCGCCTCCAAAACGGATGCGGTCGGCCGGAAAGCCTCGCGAAAAAGCGCGGGAAGCGGGCTTACTTGATCTCCTTGTGGACCGTGTGGCGCTTGAGGAAGGGGTTATACTTCTTCTTTTCGATGCGCTCGGTGACGGTCTTCTTGTTACGGAAGGTCAGGTAGCGGGAGGTGGGCTTACCCTCTTTGCGGGCTTCGGTGCATTCAAGGGTGACGAGTTCTTGGGCCATGGTGGAATTGGTTAAAGGCGAGAGCGCAACGCCCGCCCGCGCCCGGCGCAAGCCCCGATTTTATTCGGAAGGGGCCGGTCCGGGTAAACGGGAGCCCGGCGGTCGATTTTGACCACGGATAGCACGGATGACCACGGATTCAAAAACACACGGATGCCCCGACGTATTGTGGTTGTTTCGCGCGCCGGCTTGCGGCGCGAAATCTCCAAAACCCAGAGAAATCCGCACCCATCCGTGCCCATCCGTGTAATCCGTGGTTCAAACGGGCCGGCTATGACAAATCCCGCAGCGACCCGAAATCCGGGTCGTGCAGACGCCGGTAGGTGCGCACGATCATGCCGTCGGTCAACCCGGCCAGCCAGTCGCAGATCCGGCGCGCCTTGCCCGGGGTCGTCGCCTCGGCGTCGACCAGACGCCCCACCCGTGGCGGGAGCAGGCGAATGACGCGCTCGCCCGGCTCGACGTAGTTGCGCCAGGCCGCCTCCCAGAGATCAAAGAGGACCTTGCGCGCCTTGTGCTCCATCTGCTGGAGCTGCGGGCTCTCGAAGATGATGTCGTTGGCCATGCGTTTGTAGAACACCGCCTCGCGCTCCGTGTCGGCCGCCACGACGAGCTCGAAACGGTAACGATTGGTGCGCGCCGCCATCGGGTTGCCCGCCGCGCGGTCCCGCAACCGGCAGCCGGTGATGAAGCGGCCGAGCTTTTCGGAAAACACCTCCTCCAGCCGGTCGCCCCGGATGGCGCCGAAGAGGATGTCGAGGTGGCGCTGCCGCTCGGCGTCGATGCCGACCTCCGCCGCCCAGGCCTCGATGCGCTCGATGGTCAGAAACCCCGCCCGCACCCCGTCGACGATGTCGTTGAGCGAGTAGGCGGCGTCGTCCGCCCAGTCCATGATCTGGCACTCGACGCTCTTGTAGTGGTTCAAGGCCTCGCCCGCCGCGAGCGAGACCGGGGTGCCGCCGCCGAAGACAAAGTCGCGATACACGACCTGCGGATCGTAGAGGAAATGGTTGCGCGGGGGCGCGGCGTATTCGCGGTAGAGTTTTTTGTATTTCAGCACCCCGTCGAGCAGGGCGCGGCTCGGCTGCATGCCGCGCACGCCGGACTCGTTTTGAAACATCGTCTCGGTCAACAGGTGAAGCGTCTGGGCGTTGCCCTCGAATCCGCCAAAGGGCTTCATCAACTCCTGCAGCGTGCGCTCGCCGGAATGGCCGAAGGGCGGATGCCCCAGGTCGTGGGCGAGGCACACCGCCTCGACCAGATCGCTGTCGATATGGAAGTCCGCCGCCAGCGGCTCGCCGCGGGAGAGCAGCCACGTGCAGATGGAGCGGCCGATCTGCGCGACCTCCATCGAGTGGGTCAGGCGCGTGCGGTAGAAGTCATACTCGCCGGAGAGAAACACCTGCGTCTTGGACTGGAGCTTGCGAAAGGCGTGGGCATGGATCACGCGGTCCCGATCGACCTGAAAACACGAGCGGTAGTCGGGTTTGCGCGCGCCGCCCCAGGTTTCCTGATCAAAGGCGCCATAAAATCGGTTGGACATACGCGGGGGTGGCGCGGAGCCAAACAGCCGCCGCGCCGCGCGCAAGGTTGCCCTCGCGGCCTGCGTCGGCCCACCCTGCGCGATGCCCAAGGCCTCCGCCGTCAAAAAATCCCCTTCCCTGGAAAAACTTCGGCTCGCCGCGCGCGACGCCGCCGCCCGGGCCTACGCGCCCTACAGCGGCTTCACCGTCGGCGCCGCGGTCTGGACCGATCGGGGGCTCTTCACCGGCGCGAACGTGGAGAACGCGTCCTACGGCCTGACCAACTGCGCCGAACGCACCGCGATTTTCGCCGCCGCCGCCGCCGGCGCCCGCCGCGTCGAGCGGGTGGTGGTCTACACCCCCACGCCCTCGCCCACCGCACCCTGCGGGGCCTGCCGGCAGGTGATTTTTGAATTTGGCCCCGAGGCGGCGGTGGTGAGCTGCTGCCAAGGCGCGGACACGATAGAGACGACCATCGGCGCCTTGTTGCCCGGGGCTTTCGGGCCGGCCGACCTCGGGGTCGAGCCCGCCGATCACGGCGCGGCCGGCGCGGGGACCGGAGCCAAAGCCTCGGCCAGACGAGCAAAAAAGACGTCGTAGGACGCGCGGTCCCGCACCAGGCCGGAGGTCACCATCCCGCCGGACTCGACCGCTTCGCGAAACACCACCGCGACCTCGACCACGCCCGGCGCGCGCGAGGCGGTCGTGAGCTCGAGCGTGTCCTGCCGCGCGCCGTCAAACCCGGTGGATTGCCGCCGGGCGGCGGCCAGGCGGCCGCGGGCGGCGTCACGTCGGTTGGACACAAAGCCGAGCGACTCGGCCGCGCGTTCCGCGGCGGCGAACACCGCCCCCGGCTCGCCGTCGACGAGGCGGGTGGCGTTGGCCGGCGGGGTCCAGCGCGCGCTGAGCGCGGCCGGCACCAGGGGCGCGCGGTCCGCAGCGGCGCCCGAGTCGGCGGAGCCGGAAGCGCAGCCCGTCAACATCCAGGCCGACCCCACGGCCACGGCGCCGCCAAGGAGGCGGCGGGCGGAAATCGAGGCGTTCATCCGACGACGGGCCCCGCGGCGGGCTGTTGTTGCGAGATGCAGTGCAGGGTGCCGAGGCCCCAGATCAAATGGTAACAGTCCACGCCGACCACCTCGCGGCCGGGGAAACAGCCGGCGATGATGGACACCGCCCGGGCGTCGGGGCCGGGCTGCCGGAAGGTCGGCACGAGCACGCCGCCGTTCACGATCAGGAAGTTCGCGTAGCTGGCCGGCACGCGCTGGCGATCAAAGCCGAAGGGGCGCGGCATAGGCAGCTCGACGATGTCGAATTTTTTGCCCGCCGGGGTGCGGAATTTCTTCAGGCGGGCGAGGTTCGCGGCGAGGATCTCGTGGTTCTTTTCCTTCTTGTTCGGTTCCACGCAGGTGATGAAGCCGTCGGGCTTGAAGAAGCGCGTCATATCGTCGATGTGGCCGTCGGTGTCGTCCCCCACGATGCCCTCGCCGAGCCAGTAAAAATCGGTCGCACCGAGGTAGTCGCGCAGGGCTTGCTCGATCTGCTCTTTTGAAAGGTGCGGGTTGCGGTTGGGGTTCAGCAGGCACTGCTCGCTGGTGAGCAGGCCGCCGACGCCGTTGACGTCGATCGAGCCGCCCTCGAGCACCATGTCGTTGACGAAACGGGGCAGGCCGGTGACGCGCGCGATGGACGGCGGGATCTCGTTGTCCAGGTCGTAGGGCGGGTATTTGCCGCCCCAGGCGTTGTAGGCCCAGTCGGTCAGGGCGACCGCGCCGCTGGCGGGGTTTTTCACGAAGATGGGGCCGTGGTCGCGGCACCAGGCGTCGTTGGTCGGGTGGTCGAAAAAGGCGACGCGCGAAAGGTCGGCCCCGGCGCGCTGGCACAGGCGGGTGGCGCGGGCGTGGAGTTTTTTCGCGGCGTTGATCCGCACCGGCTCGAAGCGGCTGACCGCGGCGACGATGCGGGCAAAGTTGTAGGGCACGGGGCGGAAGCGGCCCGGCCACGAGGCGTAGTTGTGCGGCCACGACAACCACACCGCCTCCTGCGGTTCCCACTCCGCCGGCATGCGGTAGCCGGCGGCGGCGGGCGGGCCGGAAGGCACCGGCGCGGGCTTGGCCGCGGCCTTGCCCTTGGCGGCGGCGCCGGACGGTTTGCGCGCGACGGCGGGCTTTTTGGCGGACGGCTCGGCGGCGGGGACAGGCGCCTTCGCGGGGGCGGCGACTTTGGCTTTGGCCATGGTCAGAGGGGGCGGTCGATAAAACGCTTGGTGAGGTCGCCGTAGGCGTCGATCCGGCGGTCGCGCAGGAAGGGCCAGTGGGTGCGGGTGACGTCGACCTTGGCCAGATCGACCGGGACGATCAGCACCTCCTCGTCGGCGACGGAGCCCTTGGCGAGGATCTGGCCGGAGGTGCCGGCGACAAACGACTGGCCCCAGAACTCCAGCCCGTCGCCGCCGACGCCCGCGATGGTCTCGTGCCCGACCCGGTTGATCGCCGCGACGTAGCAGCCGTTCGCCACGGCGTGCGAGCGCTGGATGGTCTCCCACGCGCCGTGCTGGTTGACCCCGTATTCGGCCTTTTCCTTTGGATGCCAGCCGATGGCGGTCGGATAAAACAGGATCTCGGCGCCCTGCATCGCGGTGAGACGGGCGGCCTCGGGATACCACTGGTCCCAGCAGACCAGCACACCGATGCGGCCGAACTTCGTGTCCCAGGCGCGGAAACCGGTGTCGCCGGGGGTGAAATAGAATTTCTCGTAGAACAGCGGGTCGTCGGGGATGTGCATCTTCCGATACACCCCGAGCACGGAGCCGTCGGCGTCGATGATCACCGCGGTGTTGTGGTAGAGGCCGCTGGCGCGCTTCTCGAAAAGGGAGGCGATCACCACCACGCCGTGTTTTTTGGCCAGCTTTTGGAAGGCGACCGTGCTGGGGCCGCCCGGGATGGCCTCGGCCAGGCCGAAACACGCGTGGTCCTCGCTCTGGCAGAAATACTGGGAGCGGAACATCTCCTGCGTGCAGATGATCTGCGCGCCGCGCTTGGCGGCTTTTTCAGCGAGGGCCAGCGCCTTCTTGAGGTTGGCGGCGGGATCGGCGACGCAGGCGTGCTGGAGCAGGCCGAGGGTGACGGTCGTGGGAGCGGGCATGGCGGAAGGGAGGAAAAGGTTGGGACGGATAACGCGGAAACGAAGGCGGGGACCGGCGCTCAAAACCGGCGCGCCTAGTAGACGACCTTGTTGAGCGGATACTCGACGATGCCCTCGGCCCCGTAGGCCTTGAGCACCGGGATGATCTCGCGGACCACGCTCTCGTCGATGATGGTCTCGAGCGCGATCCAGTCCGGATTGCTGAGCGGCGCGATGGTCGGATTACGCAGGGCGGGCAGGCGGGAGATGACGTTGTCCAGCGAGGCGCG
>CAMCHD010000121.1 GCA_945874545.1 Akkermansia muciniphila
GCGGGGTCGCCACACGCCTGTTTTGCACTGCCCGGCACCACATCAAGGCCACGCCAGCCGGTCTAACCCCGCCCGTCAGCGCTCCGGCGCAGATTTTTTAATCCCCGCTCACTTACAGGAAAACCTAAGGCCGACAGGCTGCTAGGGCCGGCGAGATCGGGGCCGGCTTCGGCTAATTCGCAAAGGTCCGCCGGGGTTTGGGTGGTTATTGGTAAAGGGTTCATTGGTTGCGGCGGGTGGGCCGGTGGTTCGGGGCCGGGATGATTTCCTCAATCGCGCCATCCGCAGAAAACCAGATCGTCATCATGGTGTCGTCGTCGGCAGGCGGGTGGTAAGTTGCTGGGGGCTTGGCCGGCTTGGATGGGTCCGCCGGGGGCGATTCCTTCGTGTTTAGGGCGATTGCTGGCGCGGCAGGGGTCGAGACGACGGGGGCCGGAATCGGGGGCTTGGCGAGCCTGCAAAGATAATCTGCCAAATCCTTCCCGCCGGTGCCGGCGAAGTCGAAACCGCGCACCTGGGCGGCTCCGGCGAGGTAAAGTTGACGCGCCCAACGATGGGCGGCTTCCGCGCCTTTGCCGCTTGCGGCGTCGTGGTGCACGGCGATGACGACAGCCTTGCTAGCGAAGTGCGGGAGATCGTCGGCGTGAATGTCATTTCCCGCGCCGGTGACGCAGACAAAGGCGATTTGATCGAGGTCGAGACCGACGAGCTTGGCGATGATGGGAGCGGCGCAAAGGTCTGGCGTCCCCTCCACGAGCCAAACCAGCGGGCGGGTGCCGATGACGGACGCGCCGATGCAGCGGGACGCGGAAGTGCCGGGCAGGCTCTTTGCCTTCGCGCCGATGCCAGACCATTTCTCGCCGTCCATCCGTCGAGCCTGTGCGTTTGCGCGGGAGGGATCGGTTGCCACCCATGCGGGCCAAGTTTGCCCATCGTCATAAATGTCGGCGAGGTAGAGTTGACCGCGCTTTACCAGCTCCTCCATGCCGTCCTCCGTCGGCCACCCTCGCACCTTGGCGATATGGGCGAGATCGTCTTGCGTTGGTGTGCGGAAGGGCGGCAGGGGGCGGGCGGTGCGGGTGGGGGCGCGGGTCGCGGTGTAAGGTTTGGCGGATACGGTTGGGCCGTTACCTGCCAGTTCGGCGATGCGTCGGCGGTGCGCATGGCCCGCGCTTCCGCTAAAGGCGATGCAACCAAATCGACCCGCGCCACCGTCGAGGATGACGAGGTGTTCCCCGCTCCGGTCCGCTCCCCCCTCACGGCACGCGGGACAGGCGGCGACAATCTTCCCCCCGCGCTCCCTCACGTTTTCCAGTTTGGCGAGGTCGAGACTCATGGTGATGATGAGGAAACCATGGAAACGGAAAGGGGGCGTTTTTGGGCCTCTGCGTTTCCATGTTTGGGGAACGCCGTTTCCACGGTTTCAGAGGGGGAAACGCTTTTGTTTCCAGTTTCGTTTCCATCCGTTTCCACGTTTCCGCCCCTAGGAAAGAAACAGGAAACAGGGTGGGGTAAGGCATGGTTCATGCGATGGGGAGGTAACGCTTGTTCGGGTCGATGCGGATGCGCCCCAGTGTCTCCGCCTTTTTCGCCCATTTAGAGACCGCGCCCTTGCTGACGCCCATTTCCTCGGCGATGTCTTTGCATGAGTCGATGCCGTCGTTCACGAGCTGGACGAACGAATCGAGATTATCCATGCGCACGTGGTGCACGCGGGTAACGCCGTTGGTGGTCTGGAATGTCCATTGCCACGGTCCGGCCTCGGTTTCCTCGCCCTCCCGGTTTTTCGTGAATCGTCCGATGAAGCGCGCACCAACCGACTCGTCCGCCACGCTGGGCGGGTCTAGTCGCATGACCCAAAAAGACGCATCCTCGCGCTTGCTGGTGCCGCGCATGTTCGCGCCGTTGCGCCCGCTGTGATGAATGATGCACACGGCAATTCCCTTGCGCCGTAGGGTTAGCAGCCAAGGCAAGACGGCCTCCCAGTCGTCCGCGTCATTCTCGCGCATACCCGAGAAGAGGCAGGACAGATTATCGAGGAAGACGACTTCGGCGCGGTGCTCCTCACACGCTGCCAGCAAGGCGGCCTGTGCGTCGGGATCGGCGAGGTTGAGACCCCGGCCGGTCAGTCGAAAGTGCTGTTCATGGCTCAGAACTAGGAAAGGGGCATCTGGATTGTGCCGCAAAGCGCGGTCGCGCTCGCGTAATGCGTCCAAGGCCATTTCCCCGTCAACGTAGAGCACGCGGCGGGACTTGGTGATCCCCCACGGTCCGCAATCGCGCCCCTCTGCGATGCAGCGGGCGAGGTGAACGGAGAGCCAAGTCTTACCAAGTCCACGAGGGCCAAAGATAAATCCTTGGCCACCCTCACGCCACCATGTTCCAACGATGGATTCCCGCACCGGGATTTCCATGGATTCGAGAACAGTGGCGGATAGAATGCTCTTGGTGAAGTCGAGCATCGGGAGCGCGGCGGCTATGGGGGCGGGACGCTCAAACTCGAATGAGGGAGGTAAAGCGGCGTTCATCGGCGAGCCTTTCTTTCGGCAGCGCGACGCAGGGCGGCGAGGCTGGCGAGTTGGCCAAGTGCAATTCCGGGGTCTTCCGGCGGGTCCGCTCGGAAAGCCTCGCGGGCCATGCGGTAAACTTGACGCGCCGGCAGTAAATCGCCTCTCTGTTGGTCGCAAAGCTTAGGATTCGTCCCGCCCTTGGCCGTTAGCGCGGCCGAGGGTTTCGCTTTTGTGGGGGTGCTCATGGTTATCATTCCCCGGTGCTCGCGAGAAACTTTTCGACCGCCGCCCGCGAATAGAGACGACGGCGCAGTCCGCTAACCGGTAAAAGTTTTCCGGTCTTGTGAAGTCGCCACAGAGTGACGCGTGATATGCCGAGCGTTTTCGCCAGATCGGCGGCGGTGTAAGAAAGCCGGGGTTCGGCTTGGATGGTGCTTTCAGTTGAGTTCATGGGCTATTGGAAGGTTCGCTAGGTCTCCAGTTTAACACAGGAGTTTGCTAACTCGGTCCCATCCTTTCCAAAGCGCGCAAACGGTAAAGTCACACGGACATAAGAACTAGAGAATAAAAGTCCTTACATTATGATTCATAGCAATATGCGTTATAGTTTTCGTTGTATTATCCAAAATATGGATACAATAAAACCGACCGGCGCAGTAACGAAACAGGATGCGGTGCGCTATTGGACCGGCGCAGGCGGGGGCGAGCTAGTCCCGAAGTCCACGCGGGCCATTTGCGCGGCGGAGTGCGCCCGGCGGTGGTGCGCGTAGACTCGCATCAAAAGCGCGCCTCCGTCGGCGTGTCCCAGCCATGCGGCGACGGTGGGAACGTCAACGCCTGATTCAATCGCTACAGTGGCAAAACAATCGCGCAAATCATGGTGCGTTACACGCTCAACGCCGAGCGTGGCGCAAGCGCGGTCGATGCTGCGTTGCGCCTCGGCTACAGCCAAGACGCGCCCCTCGGCCGCAAATCGGCCGGCCTTTGTGCGGCGTGCTCGTATCTCCGCCAGCAAAGCGACTGCCGCGCCCGACAGCGGGACTTCACGATTAGCGGCGACGGTCTTGGTGCCTCGCACGCGGAGGATTCCCCGCGCCTCGTCAACGTCATCCCAAACAAGGGCGGACGCCTCGCTTTTACGCAGCCCGGTAAAAACGAGGAATCGGCAAAAATCGGCCACCTCCCGACCCCATCCTGCAACGGCTCCGTTGTTTTCGATTTCGTCAAAAACCCTGAGCAGGTCGCGAGTCTCGGGGAGCTTTGGTTTATGGGGCGCGTCTTTAGCCTTCACCCCACGGCCAAGGATGAAGTTGGCGTGAAGTGCTCCGGACTCAACGGCGAGATCGAGCACCTTGCGCAGAACATCCACGGCTTTGTTGAAGCGACCCGGCGAACGGCCAGCGCAAGCGATGCTCTCGGCCTTTGCGCCCGGCGGGCGGAAGTTGGACCCCGTGGTCAATGCGCGGTTTTTCCATTCCTTCACTGCGTCGCGCGTGACCTCGTCCGGCCTTAGAGTCGAGAATCCGGGCCAAGTCTTCAGGATGTAATCGCAGTGCTCCAGATAGACACGGCGGGTTCTTTCGCCGATGTCGGCGCGGGCTTGGACTTGTGCGCGGTAGAGGGCCAGTAGCTCGCCACACTTGGCGCTGCCTAGCTTAGACGCGACCGCCGCCTTGCGGGTGCGAGTGAACCGCGCCTTGTGCTCGGCAAACCGATGTTTCGCCACCTCCAACAGGTCGGTTCCAAGCGGAACAAACTTTTCCTTGCCGCCGAGAGAAAATCTCCCGTAGTAGCGACCCCCCTTGTGCCTGAGAAGGCCGGGTGTCTTGGTTCTTTCCCATGTTCGTTTTTTTTCGGTCTGGTTCATGTTTTGGAGGTGTTTCTGCCAAAACCGTGAAATAGACCGTGAAACACAAGCAAGGGTGAAGTCCTAAGTCGTTGGTTGCCTTGTGGTTCGGGTCGATAGCTCAACGGTAGAGCAGCATCCTTTTAAGTTGTTGGTTCCGGGTTCGAATCCCGGTCGACCCACCACCCGCGGCGAGCGGCCGCGGCTCACTCCACCTCGTCGTTGGCGAAAGCCGCGTAGACGATCCCCAACAGGTTGTGCGGCGTCACCCGGCCCCGGTCTTCGGTTTCGTTGTTGAGCCCGCCCGCCCGCCAACCGCCGGCATCCAGGGCGATCAACCGGTGCAAAACCAAACCGCCGCTATCGCTCCGGTAGGCGACGTTCATGCCGGGGGCGAGCGAAGCAAAAGGGATTTTCTGCAAAACGAGCACGGTATTTTCGCCATAGATCGGGCGCATCGAGGCCCCCGCGCCGATCACCGTCAGCCGGGCCGGATCCAGCGCCGCGACACTTTCGGCGTCGCGCCAGGCTTGGTTGCGGGTCACGTCGACCCGGGGCGGCGGCACCCCCGGACCCGGCGCCGGGACCCGCGGTTCGGTGGCGCAACCGACAACCGCAAAGCCCACCGCAAAGCAAAAACCGGCCGTTCGGCAAAATTGACGCAAATTTACCCGATCGCGGCGTGGAACAAGGCTTGGCATTTGTTATTTATCGGCAATTATCGCGGGGGTATTAAACCCCACGGTATTTGTGCCGCAATCCTTCCCGCACCATGAAGCGCCTTGTCATCATCGAAGATCAGACCGCTATCCGGGAGTTGTTGGTGGAAATCCTTCGTCTCGATAAAAATTACCAGTTGGTGGGAGAAAGCGGCGACGGCCAAAAGGCCCTGACCCTGTGCCTTGAGGTCAAACCCGATTTGCTCGTGCTCGACGCCAAACTCCCCGGCCTGAATGGCGTCGACCTGCTCCGCCGTCTGGTGAAACACCTGCCCCACGTCCGGGTCTTGGTTTTTTCCGGCCACGAAAATCCGGTCCTGGTTCGAGAAATGCTAGAAGTTGGAGCCCATGGTTTTGTGGAGAAAACCGCCGGTCTTACCGAATTTAAGAAGGGTCTCGAGACGGTGGCCAATGGCGGGACCTTCTTTGGTCCGGCCGTCGCCGCGTTGTTGCGCGATGTGGTCGCGAACCCGGGTTCGAGTCACAGTTCCGATTTTTTGACCGACCGCGAACGCGAGATCCTGCAACTGGTGGCCGAGAGCCACAGCACGAAGGAAATCGCCAGCAAACTGGATATCAGCGCCAAGACGGTGGACAACCACCGCACCAACCTGATGCGGAAACTGAATCTCCACGATGTCGCCAGCCTCACCCGCTACGCGTTCGACATCGGATTGATCGAGACTCGAAAGCCCGTCAGCAAAGCAAGTTAAGACCGACGCAAAGCCCGTGAAATCCACGCGGCCGGTGGCTTGGCCGGGCTGATGCAGCCCGCGTTCTCCCCTCGGGCAACGCCAGTCGCCCCAAGCGGCCCCGCGAGCCCGGGCCCCCCACCCTAGTCCAGCGGCTTCCCACCCGGCACGGCGTTTACGCTGCGTCCGGCATTCGCCGGATCTTGTGGTAGATCCGCCCTCCAGTCCGAGGCACCGAGGCTGACGCGGACCTGCGTGGCGCGCCGCGAAGGATCGGCGACGGTCAGTCGCCAGGCGCCGTCGGCAGCCTTCCGCGCCAGCACGAGACACGGTTGATCCACGCGGAGCGCGCCCGCCTCCCCCGCCTCCACCTGGCCCGGTTCGTAAAAGACCGCCATGACCGTGTCCACCGAAGCGGCGGCCTGCGAAGCCGGGGTATTGGCGACGATGCGCAGCTCCGGGGCGCGCAGGCACTCCGCCGTCGCCGCCGCATCGGCGCCGGGCATGAGGATGTAGGCGTAGGTCTGATCCTGCGGCGCCACCCCGTGGTCAAACCAGGCGGAAAAGACTTCTCCCGTGACCGGTTCCTCGGATCCGAAATTCACCACCTCGCGCCAGCGCCCGGTGCGCCGCGTGCCGTCCACCCATACCCGTCCGGCGGCGGGAAACACCACGCCCGTGCCGTCGTGCCAGAGCCAGCCCGGCGTCGCGATCTCGCTGCGGCCGTCGAGTTCGCGCGCGACCGGCCCCGACCCGTCGGCGCCGACCCGGATCGACCCGCGCCGGTGTTGCTGCGCGACCGAGGTCAGGACGGCGGCCGACCCGCCGGACTTGACGCCCGCGCCGAGGCAAACGATCCGCCCGGCGAAGAAAAACCACGCCTTGCGCGCCGCGACGCCATCGCGCCGAAAATCCAGGGCCGCGGCCCCGAGCTGACCATCCGAGACGCCGCCCGCAAAGTCGGTGTCGATCCGGTAGCCATCCCAATCCAGCACCGGCAAGGGCCCGGACGTCTGCGGAATGGTCGCGCCCGGGATGCGACGCCAATCCCACAAAGGAAAGATATCCCGATACTCGGCGCCGTGGCGGTAAAGGTAGAGCGCGCCATCGCCGAGGTGGTAGCCCTGGAGGTTTTCCCCGTTGCCCGCCTCCGCGCCGATGACCCGGCGCGAGCTCATGCGCACCGAGGCCAGATACCCGCGCTCCCGGTGCACCAGGTATTCGGAGTGCCAAAAAAGACTGTTGCGGGGCGTCGTCGCGCCGCTCTGCGCCCCCTCACCCCGGGCCCGGGCCGCCGCCTCGGCAAACTCGGCCGCCCGCGCCGGCTCCACCAACGCTTGATCGTCGAGCAAAACCCCGAGCGACGCCGCCTTGCGCCGGGGCGCATCGGGAAAGAGCTGTCGGGCGCAGGCGTTCACATCCATGGTGCCGGCCCAGACCGTGGCGCCCAGTCCGTGCAGCAAGTAGTCGCCGAGCAAACTTCCCGCCTCGCGGTCGAGGGCCAGCGGCGTGTTGCGCAACACCTTGCCCCACTTCACCACGTCGATGGCGTAGGCCAGGCCATAGTTGCCGAATTGCAGCTGGGGACCGTGTTGGTGGAAGGAAAAATCCGCCTGCAAGCCCTCCCCTCGCCCCTGGACCACCTCGCCCTGAATCGCCGCGCGCGCCACCCCGACCAGAGCCGGATCGTTTTCCAACAAGCCCCGCGTGAGGGTGATGCCGGCCAGCCAGAGCAGATTCTGTCCGGTCCGACCGATCTTGGCCCGGGCCACGATGCGCAAACCGGCCGCGCGCTGCTCCGGCGAGAGTTCGGCATCCATCAACACCAACAACTCCGACATCGCCCGCGGGATGCCGATCTCGTTGTGCCACCAGTTGGGGTTGCGAAAATCTTTCGCCAGCCAGTGATCGAGGGCGCGCAACGCCGCGGTTTTGACCGCCGCGTCGCCCCGCAGCGCTCCGCCGGGCAGGGCCCAGGCCTTGGCCAGATCGCGCGCCCGCTCGAGGTGATCGCGCACCGGCCAGCGGGAGCGAATCTGGCTGGAATAGTCGATGTCGGGCCAGGTCCCGTCCGCGCGCTGCGCCGCCACCCGGGCGCGCAGCACATCATCGGTGATCGGATCGATCAGCAAATGATCGTTGGAAAACGTGGCCGGGTTCAGGAGGTGCTCGATCAACTGACGCCGGATCGTGGCGAGGTGGGCGCTTTCCATGGTCGTTGCTCCGATTTTTTTGGGCTCGTTATCGACGGCGGGCGCTGACGCCCGATCCTCGGCTTGGGCGGCGAGCACACCTTGGATAAATAAACAGCAAAGGGCCGGAACGAGGGGTTTCATACAATTGGGGTGGCTACCCGAAACGTCGGGAGAGCGCCCGGGTTGGTAGCGGCGCAGCAATTCGAAATGCAAGTCGCCGCGCCCACGCGTGCGGCGAAACGGTCGTCAAGTATGGTATTAAGGCGTTATAATTCAGATCTATCCATTAATACAAAAATCACGCTCCGGTCGCGGATCGATCCGCCTATGTCCACCGCGAGGCGCCACCCGCTTCCAGGGGGAGTAATCGGGAGCCGCTTCAGACCACGGTCGATCCACGACTTAAACCGCTTTGAGTAAGGATCTAATAAGCCAAATTGGAAGCGCGACTTAACGGCGTCAGTCACCGACGCGTTGTCCGCGCCGACGATTGTTTTAGGCCATCTGCGCAGATCGAAGTCCGCGGGTGCGGGCCGGTCTCTCCGAATCCCCGCCGGACGCTTTCTTAAACCTCCCCCCATGAATCCGCTCATCACCACCCCTCGTCGTCTTCTTTCCGCCCGACTCCTTGCCGCGCTTTCCCTTTCGTCCGTCGCCTATGCTGCCGATGGCACCTGGTCCGGGGGAGCCGGCGCGGTCTGGAACACCACCGACGCCAATTGGTCGGGCGTTTCCGGCACGCCTTGGGACAGCACCAATGGAACCGGCAACCGCGCGGTGTTCTCCACCGCCGGTGCGACGACCACGGTGAGCGGCACGGTGTTCTCCAATGGCCTTAGCATGACAGAGACCGCCACGATTTCGGGCGGCGCGATCAATTTGGTGGGCAGCGCCGCCACCGTCGATACGGCGGCCAACGCGAACATTTCCTCGATTCTGGCCGGCACCGGCTCGGTCCTCACCAAAACCGGCGCGGGCACGCTCACGCTATCCGGACTGAATACCTACACCGGGGTTACCACCATCAACGGCGGCGTGCTGAGTGTAGGCGTCCTGGCGGCCGGTGGAACCGCCAGCGGCATCGGCCAAGCCACAAACTCCGCGGCCAACTTGGTGATCAACGGCGGCACCCTGCGCTATACCGGCGGCACAAACAACACCTCCCCGGGCTGGAATCGCGGCTATACCGTCGGTGCCAACGGCGCGACCTTCGACCTCAGCTCGGCGACCGGTCAGCTCTGGATCGGCGGAGCGGTTGCCTTCTCCGGCAGCGGGGCCCGGACGGTGACGGTCACGACCGGCGCGAGCGGCGGACGTTACGGGAGCATCTTGGGCGATGGCACGGGCGGAGCCACTTCCTTTGTCAAAAACGGCAGCGGCACCCTGCTCTTCACCGGCCTCAATACCTACACCGGGCAACTCCAGATCAATCAAGGCATTCTTCAATACGGCAACGCCGGTCTCGGCGGCGAATCGAGTGGCGTCGGCCACAGCGTGGCCATCGCCAGCGGAGCGACCCTGTCGTTCCGGCACGCGAGCACGGATTCGGTGATATACAATGCCCCGATCTCCGGTGCCGGCATCGTGAACTTCAATTATAACAACGGCGGCGCGGGCGGCGGCTCGCTTACCTTGGGCGGGAACAACACCTTTTCCGGCGGCCTGACCGTCAATCCCACCACCGGCACCAACGTCCTCGCGCTCAAGGCCGGCAGCACCACCGCCCTCGGCAGCGGCAATGTCAGCATCGGCCAATACGGCACGCTCGACCTGAACGGCTTCGACAACACCACCGGCCTGCTCACCAGCACCAATAACGCGGCCCGCGTGACCAACAACGGCTCGGCGGACGCCACCCTGACGCTGAGCCGTGACTCCGGCTCGGTCACCTTCGGCGGCACGATTTTCGACGGCGCCACCCACAAGCTCGCCCTCACCAAGGCCGGTGCCGGCACCCAAACCCTCTCCGGTCAAAACACCTACACGGGATCCACCCGCGTGACCGGCGGCACGCTGACCATCTCCGGAACCGGCGGCATCGCCAACACCGCCGCGCTCGAAATCGCCGCCGGAGCCACCTTTAACTACAACGGCGCGGCCGCGTTGAACAAGCCCCTGACCCTCGGCGAGGGTGCCACCCTCGGCGGCACCGGCAGCGTCGCGGCGACCGGTCTCACCTTTCTCGCCGATTTGGGCGATGGTTTTATAAGCGCCTCGCCCGGGAGCGGTTTTAGCGCGGGCGGCGCGCTTGCGTTTAGTCTGACCAACATCTCGGCCGGCACTTATTCGTTGTTCAACACCTCGATCACCAGCACTTTCTCCGGCGTCTCCGTGGGCGCCACCGCACTGACCGGTTCGGGGATGTTCACCGGCAGCGCCGGCGGCTGGGATTTTAGCTTCAACGACACCCTCGACCAGTTGCATATCACGGCTTCCGCCATCCCCGAGCCTGCGACCTTTGGCCTTTTGGCCGGGGCCGCGTTTCTCGCGGTCACCGTCGGCCGCCGCCGCCGCGCCGCCTGAGACCCATCCCGTCCGTCCCTTCCTCCTATGCATGCTTTCCTCCCCCCGCCGAACCGATCCCGGCGTGCCTTTACGCTGATCGAACTGCTCACCGTGATCGCCATCATCGGCATCCTGTCCGCGATCATTATTCCCACCGTCGGCAAGGTGCGCGCCTCGGCCAACAAGTCCAAATGCGCATCGAATATGCGCCAGTTGGCCCTGGCCTGCCGCCTTTATGCCGACGCCAACAAGGGCGAGGTGCC
>CAMCHD010000122.1 GCA_945874545.1 Akkermansia muciniphila
ACGGTCGCGGAGACGGTCATCGACCCGGTGCTGACCTCCACCCAGCCAAAGCGCTTCTTGCGCCTGGCGGTGGAGGTGGTGCCTCCCACGCCCTGATCCCAGCCGGCGATCGGCTTTCGCAGGCGTGCGCCTCCGCCGAGGGCACGCCAATATAGATCGCATGCCGCCCCGGGGCCGCGGGACATCTCCGCCGTTGCCCGGGGCGCATCACTCGCGCAGGCTTCTGCCCACCCCGATGCTCCAGTCCCGTCGCGCCGCCATTCTTTTCCTGCTCCTTGCCACCTTTTTCGCCGCGAACGCGGCGGCCTCGCTGCTCGATCTGCCCGGAGAGGCCCGCCGCATCCTGGTGCTCGGCGACAGCATCACTTATAAAGGCCACTACGTTGTCGATCTGGAGACTTGGTTCCTTCGTCACCACCCCGGGCCCGAGCGGGTCTGGTTAAACCTCGCCCTACCCAGCGAGAACGTCTCCGGCCTCAGTGAACCCGGCCACGCCGGTGGCAAATTCCCCCGACCCGACCTGCACGAACGCCTCGACCGCGTGCTCGCCGCCGTCCGGCCGGACCTCGTTTTCGCCTGCTACGGGATGAACGACGGCGCTTTTTTACCCTTCAACCCCGCTCATTTGGCCGCCTACCAGAGCGGTTTGGAAAAACTCCACGCACGCGTGACCGCCGCCGGCGCCCGGATCGTTTTTATCACCTCGCCGGTCTATGACGAACGCCGCGGCAAACTACCCGCCTACGCCGAGGTGCTCACCCGCCAGGCCGCCTGGCTCGCCGGCCAAGCCGCCGCCGCGGGATGGCTTGTCCTCGACTTGCACACTCCCATGCGCGCGGAGCTCGAGCGCCGCCGCGCCGTCGATCCCGCCTGGACCTTTGCCCGCGACGCGGTGCACCCCGACGACGCAGGCCACCGCTTCATCGCCCGCACCCTCCTCACTGCGCTCGGCGCCAACGACTTGCCCCCGGTCCTCGAGCCCGATGCCCCCGATCCGGACGTCCCCCTCCGCGACCTCGTGCAACGCCGCATGACCCTGCGCCGCGACGCCTGGCTCGCCTCCACCGGCCACCTCCGCCCCGGCCTGCCCGCCGGCTCCCCGCTCGCCGAGGCGGAGCGCCAGGCCGAGGAAATCACGGCGGCGATCCGGGCCACGCTGCAAAAAACCGGCTCGACCGCGCCTGCCGCCAACCCCGAGTTCGGAGCCGTGTCCTCTGAACCCGGATACCGCGGTTAACCCGGCGGAGTATCGCACAAAATGTTGAGCCGATAAGTCGGTGCGGAATCCCCGGCCTGCATCTGGAAGGTGCTGGTCGCGGGTGACGCGGCGAGTCGGCGGCCAACCGGTGACGCGAGACGACCCGCGATAATCGCGGTATCCGCGTTGAATGAATGGTTTTGCCGGAAGCGAGCAGCCACGCCCGGCCGGGGCGCGGAAGGCGGAGGTGGGCCGGAAACCCATTCCGCCGCGGGCAACGCCGGGCCGGCGCTCCGTAACTTCCTGACCCTTGGTCCCTGCGCGGACTTGCCTCCCGGGGAAATGGTCACGAAAACTCACCGGCTCCGTCCTTCCCCATGCTCCAGCCGCTCCGTCAATTCTTCCGCTTCCAAGAAAGCGGTCTGCTCATCGTGATCCTGGTGCTCGGCGTGCTGCTGACCGCCTTCGCCGGCACGGTGCGCACCCCGAAATTCGAGCGCACCGCCGATGGCGCCCGCCAGCGCGTTTTTATCACCGACGCGGAGGGCAACCGCACCCCGGCCTTCGAGGAGAAAAACAAGTTCCTCAACGCCCAAAACCTCGCCCAGCTCGCCAAGGACACCAGCTTCATCGCCATCATGGCCGTGGGCATGGCCATCGTGATCATCTCCGGCGGCATCGACCTTTCCGTCGGCTCGATCTACGCGCTGGCCTCCGTGCTCGGCGCGATGGTTCTGCACCACTTCGGCCCCGAGGGCACCGCCCTGGCCCCGCTCGCCGCCTGCGCGCTGGGCGTGCTCGTCTGCCTCGCCACCGGCGCGCTCTGCGGTCTGGCCAACGGCGGACTCATCGTCGCCCTCGGCGTGCACCCGTTTATCATCACCCTCGGCGCCATGGCCATCCTGCGCGGCATCGCCTTCGTCGCCACCAAGGGCCAATCCATCGGCGGCTTCCCCGCCGACCTGCGCGAGTTTGTCCGCTTCGAGATGGGCAACGGCCTGAGCGTCGTGCCCCTGCTCGTCATGGTGCTCGTCACCGCGCTGGGCTGGATCTACCTGTCGCGAATGGCCGCCGGCCGCCGCGTCTACGCCATCGGCGGCAACGAACAAGCCGCCCGCTTCAGCGGCATCCGCGTCGGTCGCGTCAAGCTCGGTGTCTACGTCCTCGCCGGTCTCGCCGCCGGCGTCTCCGCCGTCCTCTCCCTCGGCTACTACGGCGCCGCCACCTCGGGCGACGGCCAGGGCTACGAACTCAACGTCATCGCCGCTGCCGTCGTCGGCGGTTGCAGCCTCACCGGCGGTCGCGGCTCCGCCCTCGGCGTCGTCCTCGGCGCCCTCATCATCCAGATGATCGCCAGCGGCATCGTCATCCTCGGCATCGACCAAAACTACAGCCAGATCATAATCGGCGCCGTCGTCATCGCCGCCGTCGTCCTCGACAACGTCAACACCTGGCTGGCCAAACGCCGCCTCACCCGCGCCTGAGTTCCCTCCCGGCCCTTTTCCCCTCCCCCACTCCATCCCCCCATGAAAACCACCCGCCTCCTCCAACTCGCGGCCGGCCTGCTCGCCGCCACCGCCCTCGCCCTCCCCGCCCGCGCCGAGCGTGAGATCACCCTCGGCCTGGTCGCCAAATCCCAGGGCAACCCCGTCTTCCAGGCCGCCCGCGTCGGCGCCGAAGACGCCGCCAAAGCCCTCGGCAAACAGCACGGCCTCAAAATCAAAATCGACTGGCGCACCCCCAACGAGGAAGACGCCCAAAAACAAGCCGAGGCCATCGAGCAACTCGTCCTGGCCGGCGCCGAAGGCATCGCCGTCTCCTGCACCGACGCCAACAAACTCACCGCCACCATCGACCGCGCGGTCGAGAACGGCGTGCCCGTCGCCACCTTCGATTCCGACGCCCCCGCCTCCAAACGCTTCGTCACCTACGGCGTGGACGACATCGAGTGCGGCCGCCAGACCATGGCCGAACTCGCCAAAGTCATGCACGGCCAGGGCATCGTCGCCATCCTCGCCGGCAACCAAACCGCCCCCAACCTCCAAAAACGCGTCCAAGGCGCCCGCGAGGAAGCCAAAAAACATCCCGGCATCACCATCCGCGACGTCTACTACCACAAGGAGACCCCGCAGGATTCCGCCGCCAAGGTCGAGCAGGTCATGCAGGCCAACCCCGACATCACCGGCTGGGCCATGATCGGCGGCTGGCCCCTCTTCACCGAGAACGCCCTCAAGTGGGCCCCCGGCACCGTCCAGTGCGTCTCCGTGGACGCCCTGCCCGCCCAGCTCGCCTATATCCGCTCCGGCCACGTCCCCGTCCTCCTCGCCCAGCAGTGCTACCAGTGGGGCTACCGCTCGGTGGAGCACCTGATCAACAAGATCGTGCTCAAGAAGGACCCCGTCGCCGTCGTGGACGTCAGCGCCCTCGTCCCCGTGACCAAGGACACCGTGGACGCCTTCGCCAAAAACTGGGACACCTGGCTCCCCAAGCGCTAACCGGCCGCCGCTCCCCCCCGCCCGCCGCCGTTCTTCGCGCCAAACCCGCCGCCGTCTCCGCTCGTGTCCTACATCGAGTTCCAGTCCGTCACCAAACGTTTCCCCGGCGTGCTCGCGCTCGACGGGGTCTCGTTCGCCATACCACGCGGCACCTGCCACGCCCTCATCGGCGAAAACGGCGCGGGCAAGAGCACCCTCGGCAAGATCCTCGCCGGCGTCTACACCGCCGACGCCGGCGAGCTCCGCCTCGACGGTAAACCCATCGCACCCGCGAACCCGCTCGCCGCCCGGCAGCTCGGCATCGCGATGGTGCACCAGGAACTCGCCTTCTGCCCCAACATGTCCGTCGCCGAGAACCTCTGCCTCGGCGACCTCCCCCTCCGCGCCGCCAGCTTCGTGGACCGCCCCGCGCTCCGCGCCCGCGCCCGCGAGATGCTCGCTTCCATCCACGCCGACATCGACCCCGACGCCCTGATCGGCACCCTCTCGACCGGTAAGGAACAACTCGTCCAGATCGCCGCCGCCGTCGGCACCGGCGCCCGCGTCATCGTCATGGACGAGCCCTCCAGCTCCCTCTCCGCCGGCGAGACCCGCGAGTTGTTCACCCTCGTCCGCAAACTCAAGGCCCGCGGCCTCACCCTCATCTACGTCTCGCACCGCATGTCGGAACTTTTCGAGCTGTGCGACCACATCACCGTCCTGCGCGACGGTCGCCACGTCGCCACCGAAGCCATCCCCGCGACCACCCCCGCCCGCGTCGTCTCGCAAATGATCGGCCGCGAACTCCGCGCGCAGAACCCCGCCCACCTCGCCCGCCCCGCCGGCCCCGAACGTCTGCGGCTCGAGGCGCTGAGCTCCCCCGGCAAGTTTTCCGACATCACCCTGAGCGTGCGCGCCGGCGAGATCGTCGGCCTGGCCGGTCTGGTCGGGGCCGGCCGCAGCGAGACGGTGCAGGCCGCGTTCGGCCTCGACCCCGCCGCCACCGGCCGCGTGGTTGTCAACGACAAGCCCATCGCCCCCCGCTCCATCGAAGCCGCCCTGGCCGCCCGCATCGGCCTCCTGCCCGAAGACCGCAAACGCCAGGGCCTCGTGCTCGGCCTGAATTGCCGCGAAAACACCGCTTTGGCTTCGCTCCCCGTTTTGTCGCGCCTCGGTTGGGTGCGCCGCGGCGCCGAACGCACCCTGGCCGACCGCTACCAGAAACGCCTGCGCGTAAAGGCCCCGTCCTTGGAAACCATCGTCGGCGGCCTGTCCGGCGGCAACCAGCAGAAGATCGCCCTGGCCAAATGGCTGGCCCGCGATTGCGACGTGTTGCTGATCGACGAGCCCACCCGCGGCGTGGACGTCGGCGCCAAAGCCGAGATCTACGCCCTGCTCGACGAGCTCGCCTGCGAAGGCAAGGCGCTGCTCGTGGTGTCGTCCGAGCTGCCCGAGCTGCTCGGCCTGTGCACACGAATCCTCGTGCTGCGCAACGGTCGCCTGGCCGGCGAAGTGCCCCGCGCCGATTTCAGCGAAGCGAACCTCATGCGCCTCATGGCCGGGGTCGAGTCCGCCGCCGCGTGAGCACCCTCTTCATGACTCCGCCCCGCCCCGGGTTTCTTCTACCCCTCCTCACCCTCTGGCTCGGCCTCTTCGCCGCCGCCACCGCCGCGCCACCCGCCACCGATCCCCTCGCCACGCTCCGCCCCGGTCATCCCCGGCTGCTGATCGAGGCCGACACCTGGCCCCGCCTCCGCGCCCAGGCCACCGCCGACGCGAACTACCGCGCCGTCGTCGACGCGGTGCTC
Source organism: Akkermansia muciniphila (assembly GCA_945874545.1). GTDB lineage: Bacteria > Verrucomicrobiota > Verrucomicrobiia > Opitutales > Opitutaceae > IMCC26134_A. The sequence goes on from CAMCHD010000122.1 coordinate 5,481, forward strand.
GCCGAGGCCCGGCGACGCGTCGACGCCCCTCCGCCGCTCCGCGAATTGGAAGGCCGGCGCCTGCTTTGGGTGTCCCGCCGCGTGCTCGGCGATGCGATTTTCCTCGGCGCCGCCCATCACCTCGACGGAGACCCCGCCTTCCTCGCCGCCGCCGAGCGCAATCTCCTCGCCGCCGCCGCCTTCCCCGACTGGAACCCCTCCCACTTTCTCGACGTAGCCGAGATGACCGCCGCGCTCGCCCTCGGTTACGATTGGCTGCACGCCGACCTCGCACCCGCCACCCGGGCCACCCTGCGCGCCGCCATTCTCGAGAAAGGCCTGCGTGCGGGACTCGATCCCGCCTTACCGGTCAATTGGTGGCACACCCGGGCCAACAACTGGAACCAGGTCTGCCTCGGCGGCCTCACCCTGGGCGCGCTCGCCATCGCCGAGGACGAACCCGCCGCCGCCGCCCGCGCCACCCTCGCCCTGCTGGCGTCGTCCTACACCCACGGCCTCAAGACCTACGCCCCCGACGGCGTCTACCCCGAGGGCCCCGGCTACTGGCGTTTCGGCGGTTCCTACACCGCCCTCACCCTCGCCGCCTTGCACTCCGCCCTGGGCGACGAGCGCCTGATGCCCGACACCGCCGCGTTTTTCGCCGGCGCCCGCGTGCAAACCCTGCTGACCGCGCCTTCCGACCAGCCGTTCACCTTCGCCGACTGCGGTCTTTCGGCGGGACCGGATCCCCTGCTGTTCTGGTTTGCGCAACGCCTCCAGGACCCGTCGCTGCTCGCCGGCCAGCGCCGCCACTTCACCCCCTTCCCCCCTCCCGCCCAGCTCGCCCGCGGCGACATAGGTCTGCTCTTCCCGCTGCTCTACTGGCAGGAACCGCCACCCGCGCCCGAGTCGCCCTGGGAAGCCTGGCTCGGCGAGGGCCCGGTGCCGGTGGCCGTGTTTCGCGGCCCGGGCGACGCCGCCCGCCGCTTTTACCTCGCGGTGAAGGGAGGCTCGCCTTCCACCAGCCACGGCCACATGGACGGCGGCTCGTTCGTGTTCGAGACCGACGGCGTGCGCTGGGCGGAAGATCTCGGCATGCAGTCCTACCACGCCCTGGAGCAAACCGGCCTCAACCTTTGGGACAACAAACAGGACGGCGGTCGCTGGCAGATTTTCCGCTACACCAACTACGCCCACAACACCCTCACGCTGGACGCGGGCCTGCACCGCGTCGCCGGCCGCGTTCGTCTCACCGATTTTACCGCGCCACCCGCCGCCGGCATCTCGGCCGATCTCGCTCCGGTGCTCGGCGAGGGCGTGTCCCGCGCCGTCCGCCGCTTCATTCCCCACCCCGACGCCCGCGGCCTGACCCTGGTGGACGAGGTCGCCGGTCTGCGCCCGGGCGCCCAGGTCACCTGGACCCTCGTGACTCGCGCCGAAGCGGAAACGTCCGGCGCCGTAGCCCGCCTGCACCGCCTGGGTCGCCGGCTCGATCTGCGCGCCATCTCTCCGTCCGAAACCGTGTTCGAGACCGCCCCGGCCTCCGGGCCCGCCCCACACGACGCGAGCGCCCCGGAGTTTCGCCTGATCCGCTTCACCGCCACGGCCCCGGCTTCGGGCGTCTTGCGCCTCGAAGTGGTCCTCGCGCCGCCGCCGTCCGAGTAAAACCCCGTCCCCCCGCCACCCCGGCCCCGGGCCGGGCAAGCTCCCCCCAAAAAACACCGGCGTTTTGCTCCCAAAGCGCCGCGAGCCCCAGCCCCGCCTGGAACGTTCTAGCCTCGACGCCCCTCGCCCCGCGTCCCGCCCCGACACCACCCCGTTTCCGAAAATCCCCGCCCCCCCATGCCCCGGCTCTCCCCGCTCCGTCTGCGCCCGCGTGTCGCCGCCCTCGCCTTGCCGGCCTTGCTTTACCTCCTCGCTCCCGCCTTGCCGGCGGCCGGGCCGACCTCCGCGCCACACTCCTGGCCCGACGCCGCGAACGTCGAATGGACCAGCCCGAGCGCCGACTCCCTCGGGTCCATGCCTCTGGGCAACGGCGACGTCGGCGCCAACGTCTGGGTCGAACCTTCCGGCGACCTCGTGTTCTACCTCTCCAAGGTCGACGCCTACAATCACGCCCACCTCCTGCCCAAACTCGGCCGCCTCCGCCTGCGCCTCGATCCCGCCCTGCCGGTCGGCCCCGACTTCCGCCAGACCCTCGTGCTGCGCGAGGGCGCGATCACCATCGCCGGAGGCGACGTCCGCCTGCGCCTCTGGATCGACGCCCACCAGCCCGTCCTCCGCCTCGAGGCCGACTCCGCCACCCCGCGCTCCGCCACTCTCGCCCTCGAGGTTCTCCGCCCGCTCACGCCCGCCACCGAGCCTCTCCCCGCCCACGGCACCGCCGGCGTGCTCTTTGACGACGCGCCCCGCCTCGCCTGGTGTTACCGCAACCAGTCCTCCGACTGGGCCAAACGCCTCGCCGCCCAAAACTCCCCCGCGGCCGTCGCCCGCACCGCCGACCCCATCCTGCACCGCACCTCCGGCGGCGTGTTGACCGCCCCCGGTTTTGTCCGCGCCGACCCCACCACGCTGCGCAGCGCCACCCCGCTCACCCGCCTCGAGTGCTCCGTGCGCATCCTCGGCAACCAGCCCGCCGACCTCGACACCTGGCTCGCCGAAGCCTCCCGCCTGCCCGCCCCCGACCAGGCCGCCCACACCGCCTGGTGGCGCGCCTTCTGGGACCGCTCGCACATCGTCATCTCCCGCGCCGGCGAAGGCCCCTACGATCTCGACCAGTGCCGATTTAACCAATTCGACCAGGGCGCGCGCGCCTACGCCGGCCACCGTCTCATCGACTCCGCCCAAAACGCCGCGCAGATCAGCCAACGCTACGCCCTCGAGCGTTTCTGCCAGGCCGCCGCCTCGCGCGGCGTGGTGCCTCCGCCCTACAACGGCTCCATCTTCACCATGGACATGCCCGCCGGCTCGGTCGGCTTCAGCGGCCCCAGGAAAAACCCCGCCACCGCCGACGGCCGCGACTGGGCCAACCTTTCCTTCATGTGGCAAAACACCCGCCACCCGCTGTATTCGATGAGCGCCCGCGGCGACCACGACCTGCTCCGCCCCGCCCTCGATTTCACCCGCGCCGGCCTCGACCTCGCCATCGATCGCTGCCGCCACCGGTTCAACATCGAGGGCGCCGTGATCAACGAGGCCTCCTGGTGGCACAACGTCGGCGTGTTCGACTGGAACCGCATCCCCGCCCACCTGCGCTACCACCAGCTCGCCACCATCGAGCTACCAGCCCTGATGGTGGAGCATTACGAACACACCCGCGACCGGCGTTTCCTCGACGAGGTGCTGCTGCCCTGCGTCGAGCCCGCCCTGGATTATTACTTCAACCGCTTCCCCGCCCGCGACGCCGCCGGCCGCATGCTCATGAGCGGCGTCGGCTGCGCCGAGACCTTCCAGGGCGTCACCAATCCCGCCACCGAGATCGGCGCGCTGCGCGACGTGCTCGAACGCCTGCTCGCCTTCGATCTCGACGCCCCCCGCCGCGCGCGTTTCCAGGCCCGCCTCGACACCCTCCCCGCCACGCCTCCGCTACGCCGGATACGCGGCCAGGACCTCCTCGCCGTCGGCTCGGTTTACGATCCCGGCCGCGAAATTTGCGAGAGCCCCGAGCTCTACTCCGTCTACCCGTTCCGCCGCGCCTGGCTCGGCACACCCGCCCTCCTCCCGCTCGCCCGTCAGTCCTTCCACGTCCGAACCACCAGCCTCGACGGCACCGCCGACGGCCAGGCCGTCGAGACCGGCGGCTGGCAATCCGCCCCCGTGCAGGCCGCCTACCTCGGCCTCGCCCGCGAAGCCGCCCGCCTCGTGAGCATCAACTTCGACGACCGGTTTATCCGCTGGCACGACAACATCCCCCCGGGCACCCCGTGGCCCGAACGGCCCCGCGCCCGTTTCCCGGGTTTCTGGGAAACCAAGATGGACGGCACGCCGGACAACGACCACGGCGCCAACTCCGTCAACGCGCTCCAGAGCATGCTGCTCCAAAACGACGGCGACCGCATCCTCCTCCTGCCCGCGTGGCCCGAGGACTGGAACGTGGCCTTCAAACTCCACGCCCACCGCGACACCACCGTGGAAGGTGAATTCCGCGACGGCCGCCTCGTGTCGCTCAAGGTCGAGCCCGCCTCCCGCCTTCGCGACGTCGTCGATCTCTCCACCCCGGCCGAACGCATCCGCACCCTCGTGCGGATCGCCGTGAACGACCGCAATTACCTTTACGATCTACCGCCCATGCTCGACGCCCTCGCCACGCCCGCCGAGCCGGCCCGACACCCCGCCACCGCCGCCTGGCTGACCCGCCACGCCGACACGCTCCTCGGCCACCGCGCCGGGCCCTGGGCTCCCGTGCCGTGGGGCGGCGCGGTGTTCCGCGACCGCATCGCGCACGTCCACGTGCTCGACCACCCCGCCGCCGGCCAACCGCTCCGCCTGCCCGCCGTCCCCGGCCTCCGCCTCGTCTCCGCCCGGCGCGTCGACGGCGACGCGGACGACGCCACCGCCATCTCCACCGCGCCCGACGGCACGATGGAAATCCGCCCCACGCGTCCCGATCCGGTGGATACGATCTACCGCCTCGAATTCGACGCCCCGCTCGATTCCGCCGCCCTCGCCCTGCCCTACGCCGGTTCGCTCACCACCGGGCGCCCCTGCGCCGCCTCGTCGACCGCCGAGGGCTCCGCCGCCACCTTCGCCACCGACGCCGACGGCGCCACCGTCTGGCGCCCCGCCGCACCCGGCCCCGCCTGGCTGGAGGTCGATCTCGGCACGCCCCGCGCGGTCGGTCGGCTCGAACTCTACCTCGAAAAGTCCGCCCGCCTGCGCGCCGAGTCCGAGGCTTTCGAATTGGAGGCGCGCCAGCCCGACGGCGCCTGGACGCCCGCCTACCAGGGCCGCGTCTACGGCACCATCCACGGCAAAGCCTTCCCGCCCGTGACCGCCCAGGTTTTCCGGCTCCGGCTCGAGTCCGCCTCCGCCGTCCGTCAGTTCGACCTGTTTTTGTCCCCTTAACCCGGATACCGCGTTTATCCCGGCGGAGTATCGCGCAAGGTGTTGAGCCGAGGGTAAGCGCTCGGCCGAGTGCCTCGTTGACGGCTGATAGAAGAGGCAAAGTTGGCTCGTATGGGTGACCCATACGAGGCAGGCCGGTGTCGTAGAGGTGACCTCTACGAGGCAGACGATGCGGCAGGTTGCCAACGGCGCGGCGTGAGC
>CAMCHD010000123.1 GCA_945874545.1 Akkermansia muciniphila
TCCGCCCGTTCACGACGGATCCAGCGCAATTCTCCGGACTTCGGCTTCCGCCATTCCCGCCAGAGGTAAATGCCGCGGGTGAGGATCACCAGACCGAGCAAAGTCCCGAGCCTCTCCCGCTCCACGCTGCCCCAAAAAACGAGCGCCAAAACCACCCCCAGCAAAACCTTCACCAGCGAGGGAATGATTTGGCGAAGAGCCGGCATCGGCCCAATCCCGCCGACCTTGTCCCCGCCGGCAAGCAACTCCTCGTTTCCTTTGCGTCGGTCGTGGATTTCGGTGCCGCCCGGTGGCCGACACCGCAGCAACCGTGCCCGGCCTAACGCCCCCCGCCGCCGGCTGGCGCGGGCGCAGCGTCCGACGCCGGTTCGCCGCTGGCGCCCTCCGGCGTTTCCACGCTGGCCGTGCCGGTGAGCTGCACCAGGTCGCGCAGCGACACGAAGTGCTGGCTGAGGTCGAAATCCCCGTCGAGGCCGCCCACGACCTGGTTGAAGAGGTTTTTCTTCGAGGCCTTGAGCGCCTCGATGCGCTCCTCGATCGTGCCGGCCGTGACCATGCGGTAGACAAAGACCGTGCTCTTCTGGCCCAGCCGGTGCACTCGGTCCACCGCCTGCGCCTCGACCGCCGGGTTCCACCACGGATCGAGCAGGAAAACGTAGTCGGCCGCGTGCAACGTGATGCCCGTGCCGGCCGCCTTGAGCGAGACCAGCATCACCGCCGCCCCCTCCGCCGCCTGAAACGCCTGAACCGGGCGCTGCCGATCCAGGGTCATGCCGGTCAGTTCGTGCCTCGGTAGGTCGGGGAAGTTTTTGACCAGCGCCTCCTTCACCCGGTCGAGCAGCATCACGAATTGGGAGAAGATCACGACCTTGTGCCCGCTGCCGATGATCTCCGCGAGTTTCTCGACCAAGAGGGTGATCTTGCCCGAATCGGCCAGCGGCGACTTGCGCCAGGGCAGCATGTCGGGATCACAGCAGACCTGCCGCAGCCGGGTCAGCAGGGCGAGGAAACCAAAACTCTTTTCGCGCATCGCCGCGCCGACGTCGTCGCCCAGGCGCGAGAGACCCTCGTTGCAGATGCGGGCATACTCCTCGCGCTGCACGTCGCTGAGCGGGCAGATCAGCTCCATCTCCTGCTTCGGCGGCAGCTCGGAGGCCACCTCCGCCTTGGTGCGGCGTAGCATGAAGGGCGCGAGCTGGGCGCGAAGCCGCGCGAGCGTGCCGGCCCGGTCGGCCACGATGGCGTTTTCAAAGGCCACGCGCGAGCCGAGCAAGCCGGGCAGGAGGTAACGAAAGATCGACCAGAGATCGAGCTGGCGGTTCTCCAGCGGCGTGCCGCTCAGGACGATGCGATGCGCCGCGCGGATGGAGAAACAGGTCTGGGTGACCTTCGCGTCCGGGTTCTTGATGAACTGGCCTTCGTCGAGCACCGCGTAGCCAAAACGATGCTTGGCCAGAAGGGCGCGGTGTTTGCGCAACTGGGTGTAGCTGGACAACCACACGCAGGGCGTGGTCCGGGTGGAGAAGTCGTTCCCGGTTTTGAGAATATCGATCGCCAGCTCGGGGTGGAAACGCGCGATTTCCTCGCGCCAGACCGGCACCACGCTGGCCGGACACACGATCAGGCTGGGCAACTCGTCGACGCGCCGCGTGGCGAGCAGGGTGATAACCTGGAGGGTCTTGCCCAGGCCCATCTCGTCGGCCAGCAGCCCGTGGCAACCTTTGTCCGCGAGGTGGGCCATCCACTCGACGCCGCGCCGTTGATAGGAGCGCAGCCGCTCGGGCAGATCCGGCGCCGAACGGGGGCCTTCCAAAACACTCTCACGCCACGCCGCCAGTTCGGGCGAGAGCGTGATCTTGAAACGCGCGTCGCTGAAGAGGGAAAAAATGAGGTAGGGCGACATCGCTCCATCGCCGTGGGTCTCGGCCGCGCCCTTTTCCCACGCCCGCACCACCGCCAGTTTCTCCACCGGCAGGGTCACGATGCCGACGCTGGGCAGGATGACCGGCGTGGTGTTTTTCGCGGTGAGCGTCTTGACCTCGGCCTCGCTGAGCAGGCGCTCGCCGGCCTTAAAAATCCACCGCAGATCGAGGGCCGATTCCAAGCCCGCGCCCTTCGCCCCGCGTCGCGTGGTGGCGGCGACCGCCTCGATGGTGACGTCCTGCGGACCCTTGAGCAGAAGGGTCGAGGCCGGGTCGAGATCGATGCCGAAGATTTTTTTCCAGGCCGGCAGGGTGGAGCGCAGGAAGTTCGGTATCTCGGCCACCGAGCCCATCAGGTAGACCCCCGTCTCCTGGCGATAAACAAAGTGCGCTTTCCGCGCGTAGGAGGCGAGGCCGATGAGTTTGGCCCGCTCACCCGAACCGACGGACGGCAGCCCCGGCTCGCGCGAGGCCGGGCCGAGCGCGGGCACGCGGGATTTGTCCGCCGCCAGCCACCAGGAGGAAAATCCGAGGCCTTCCTCGGTGGTGACAAAGGCCAACAGCAGGGTGCGCGAGCCCTTGGCCAACGCGGCCGAGGAGGCCGCGGAGGCCGCGGCGCCGCTCGGAGCGACCGCACGCCCCGCCCCCGCGAGCGACCCCGCAGCCGGGGCGACGCCGGGGCGCACCGGCGGGGTGCGACGATCGGCCGAAAAACCCTTCGCCCCCGCCTGGCCGTTGCCACCCTGGATCGCCTCCGGCGCGGACGGCGGATCCTCGGGCAGGGGCGATATTTCGTCCGCCACCAGCTCCTCGATCTCGTGCAGGCCGGCCACCGCGAGCGCCTTGGCGGCGTCGAGGTCGGTCGAGGAGGAGCGCACCGAGAAGCCCTTCCCGGCCCACTCGATCACCGCGTATTCGTCGCGTTTGTCCACCCGCCGATGCACGATGGCGTCGGTCGCGGTGAGCTCCAGCTCCCGCACCTCGCCGTCGCGGTAGATGGCATGGCCGCGTTCCAATTGCTCGGCGGTGAAATACGTCTCCCAGTTGTGCTCCAACCGGGTGAACCAAAATTCCAGCGAGTGTGGGGTATAGACGCGCTTCGGGCCGTGGTTTTGCATCCGCGAAAGGTTTTAACGCAAGGGGCGTGCCGCCGCCGTTCAACCTTTAATTCGACCTGCGCAGAATCTTCGCGATCGCCGCCAGGGTGCGTTCGGTCGCCCCCCGCCCACCCGCCTGCCAGCGTCGCCCCGCCGCCCCCATCCGGATCCGCCCCGCCGGATCGACCGCCAGCTCGCCCACCCGCCGCGCAAGTGTCTCCGCATCGGCCACCTTCGCCGCCGCCCCGACCGCGACGAGTTCACGCGCGATGCCCCGAAAGTTGGCCGTGCCGGGCCCGAAGAGGATCGGTTTGCCCAGGGCCGCCGCCTCCACCGGGGTCTGTCCCTCGGTGTGGGGCGGAAGGGTTTTGCCGACAAAAACCAAATCCGCGAGGGACAACAACCGCGCCAGCTCGCCGGTCGTGTCCGCCACCGCCACCTCGACCTCACCCGCCGCCGCTCCGCGCGAACGCAGGTGGAAACCCACGCCCGCCGCCGTCAGCAGCGCCTCGACTTCGCCGCGCCGTTCGGCGTGACGCGGCACCAGCAGGAGTTTCCAGCCCGCCCCCGCGACCCCGCGCCAGGCCGCGAGCAGGGCCGCCTCCTCGCCCGGCCAGGTCGAGGCCCCGAGCAAGACCGGGGCGTCGCCCAGCCCGAGCTCGCCCCGCAAACGGAGCCGTTCCTCCGCCACCAGTTCCGGCGGGCTGGCGTCAAGCTTGAGGTTGCCCGTCACCTCGACGCGCTCCGCCGTGACGCCGAAGCCCACGAAGCGCTCCGCATCCGCCGCGCTCACCGCCAGCACCCGCCCGAGGCCGCCCACCATCAGGCGGGCCAGCGGGCCGAGCCGGCGCATGCGGCCAAAACTGCGGTCGGAGAGCCGGGCGTTGATCGCCACCACCGGCACGCCCCGCCGCGCCGCCTGCGCGAGGTGCTCCGGCCAGCGTTCACCCTCGGTCAACAAAGCCAGATCCGGCGCCACCGCCCGCCAGGCCCGCGCCGCGCAGGGCCAAAAATCGAGCGGGAAATACCCCAGCCCGACGACCACCCCCTTGGCGAGGTATCGCTCCGCCGCCAGCGCGTAGCCTGTGCTGGTGGTGGTGCTCAGGTAAACCTCGACCGTCGGGTCCTGCCGCCACGCCGCGAGCAACGGGCCGACCGCGTTGAGCTCGCCCACGCTCACCGCTTGGAGCCAGACCCGGCGCACCCCGGACCGCTTGGCCGGCAAGACCGGCACGGCGCCAAACCGTTGCCCGAAGTGGGCCCCGTAGCCCCCGCGCCGCCGCATGCGCCAGCCGTAGTAGGGCGCGGCCAGCAGGACCAAGGGCAAAAAGAGGAGGCGATACAGCCAGAGCATGCGATAAAGGGAGGTTCTAAAACCAAACCGCCTAGGAACCCGAAGGCCCGCCGCCGCTCAAAACAATTCCCCGCCCGCGCTTTTTCCTTGGTCCGGCCCCCGGGCCCGGCGGGTATACCTCCCATGCGCTTCCCCCGTCTCCTCCTCTGCGCCGCCCTGCTCCTGGCCGGATTTGCCCGCCCGCTGACCGCCGCCGACGCCCGCGCGCCCCTGCTGTTTCCGCCCGCCGCCGGCTCGACCGACCTCGCGCCCGACCCGGCCCTCGTCCTCGGCACCCTGCCCAACGGCCTGCGCTACGCCCTGCGCGCCAACCCCGAGCCCCGCGCCCGCGCCGCCCTGCGCCTCGTCGTCGCGGCCGGCGCCCTGCACGAGACCGAGGCCCAGCGCGGCCTGGCCCACTTTCTCGAACACCTGGCCTTCAACGGCAGCGAAAACTACCCGCCCGGCACCCTGATCGAGTTTTTCCAACGAATGGGGATGAACTTCGGCGGCGACACCAACGCCTACACCAGCTTCGACCGCACCGTCTACATGGTCGACCTGCCCGACACCCGCCCCGAGACCCTCGCCGAGGGATTTCGCGTGCTCGCCGACTTCGCCGGCCGCCTGCTGCTGAAACCCGAGGAAATCGAACGCGAACGCGGCGTGGTGCTGGCCGAAAAACTCGCGCGCGATTCGGCCGATTACCGCGCGGCGATCGCCGGCTACGAGTTTTTCCTCGGCGACACCGTCCTGCCCCGCCGCCTGCCCATCGGCCTCGAAACCGTGCTGAAAACCGCCGGACGCGAGTCGTTCGCCGATTTCTACGACACCTGGTATCGCCCGTCCCGCCTGGCCGTGATCGTGATCGGCGACCTCGACCCCGCCACCGTGGAGCCCCGGCTGCGCGAGGCCTTCGCAACGCTCGCCGACCGCGCGCCCGCCCGGCCCGCGCCGGATTTCGCCGTCGTCCCCGATCCCGCCGCGCCGCGCTTCGGCCACCACCACGAGCCCGAGGCAAGCGCCACGAACGTGGGTTTCCAGGTCGTGCGCCCGCCCGATCTCGCACCCGACTCCGCCGCTCGCCGCCTGCGCGATCTGCCCCGCGACCTCGCCTACGCCATGCTCAATCGCCGCCTCGCCGAACTCGCCAAGGAGGAAAGCGCGCCCTTTGTCCGCGCCGTGGCCGGGCCCGACGGTTTCCCGGCGGTCTTCGAGGGCGCCGATCTGACCCTGACCGCCCGCCCCGGCCAGTGGGCCGCCACCCTCGCCGCGGGCGAAAACGAGCTGCGCCGCGCCCTGCGTTTTGGTTTCCGCGCCGGCGAACTCCGCGAGGCCGCCGCCGATCTGCGCAACCGCCTCGAACAGGCGGTCAAGACCGACGCCACCCGCCGCTCGGAGGAACGCGCCGACACCCTGATCGACGCCTACCTCGAAGGCACCATCCCCACCCCGCCCGCCGCCGATCTCGCCCTGCTCGGCCCGGCCTTGGATCGGATCACCCTGGAGGACTGCCATGAAGCGCTGAAAGCCGACTGGAGCTCGCCCACCGGCCGCCGCGTCGGGGTGATCGGCAACACCGCTCTCGGCGACGGCACGCCCGGCTCCGCCGCCGCCGAGGTCGCCCGCGCCTACGCCGCCGCCGAAGCGGTCGAGGTCTCCGCTCCGGCCGAGCGTGTCGACGCGCCCTGGGCCTACACCGACTTCGGCCCCGCCGGCGCCATCGCCACCCGCCGGCAGGTCGCGGATCTCGAAATCGAGCAGGTCGAGTTCGCCAACGGGGTGCGCCTGAACCTGAAACGCACCGCCTTCGCGGCCGATTCGATCTCGCTCCAGGCCCGCGTCGGCGAGGGCCAGTTGATCGAGCCCCGCGACCAACCCGGCCTTTCGTTTTTCGGCAACGCGGCGTTCACCGCCGGCGGCCTGGGCAAACACTCCGCCGACGAGCTCCGCCGCATCCTCGCCGGCCGCAACGTCGGGCTGGCGCTGCGCATCGCGCCCGACGCCCTCACCTTTTCCGCCGACACCACCCCGGCCGATCTCACCCTGCAGTTGCAGTTCCTCGCCGCCCACCTCGCCGACCCCGGCTACCGCCCGGAAGCCGAGTCCTCCGCCCGCCGCCAGCTCGAGCCTTTCTTCGCCCGCCTCGCCACCGATCCCTCCGGTCCGCTGAGGATCGACGCGCCCCGCCGGCTCGCCGTCGGCGACCCACGCTTCGGCCTGCCCCGGCTCGAGGAGGCGCGCCAACGCACGCTCGCCGAACTCCGCGCCTGGTTCGCCCCGCAGCTGGAAACCGGCGCGATCGAGGTGAGCCTGGTCGGCGACCTCGATCCCGAGGCCGCCATCGCCGCCGTCGCCGCGACCCTCGGCGCGCTCCCGCCGCGCCAGCCCAAACCGGCCCGCGAGGAACTCCGCCAGATCACCCTCGCGCCCGCCGGCGAGCAGGTGCTCACCTACGACGGCGCCATCCCGAAGGAGGTCCTCGCCGTCTACTGGCCCACCGCCGATGCCAGCGATATCCGCCGCGTCCGCCGCCTTTCCCTGCTCGCCGAGATCCTCGGCAATCGCCTGCTCAAAACCGTCCGCGAAGAGCTCGGCGGCAGCTACAGCCCGAACGCCGGCAGCCAGCCCAACGAAACCTTCCCGGCCTACAATTTTATCACCGCCCAGCTCGTGCTCAACCCGGACGACCTCGCCCGTATCCGCCCCGCCGTGATGGACGCCGCCGCCGACCTCGCGACCCGTGGCGTCGAGGCCGACGAACTGGAACGCGCCCGGCAGCCCATCCTGACCCTGCTGCGCGAGAGCGAACGCACCAACTCGTATTGGTGCCGCACCGTGCTCGGCGCCGCCCAGGAAAAAACCTGGCTGCTCGACGCCGCACGCAACCGCCGGAGCGACTACGAGAGCGTGACGCAGGAGGAGTTGAACACCCTTGCCCGCGCCTTCCTCGACCCCGCCAGCGCCATCGTTTTTGTGATCAAACCGGCCGCGAATTGAAAACACGCGTCCAAGTTCGATTCGCCAACGTCCCGGTCCGCCACGATCAAGGCCGCTCGACCCTGAAATCCCGGATCTCGATCCGGGAATCCACGGTGCGAAAGCCAAACCAACCGGCCCGCAGCGGCTCCGGGTCGTCGTAGCTGAACCAGGCCACCCCGTCCCGCGCCCAGGTGGTCCGTCCGTCCGCCCCCACCGTGATTTCGATTCGATAAAGGCGCTCGGCCTCAAGCAGGGCCGCCGCCTGCTTTAAGTCATGCTCCGGCAAAAGCGGGCGCGCCCCGTCGCCGACATAGCGCCGGAAACGCGTGGTCGTGTTCCCGTTGCCCCCGCAGCCGACGTAGTAGGTCGCCAGGGTGTCATAGGTCCCGAAACGACCGTCGCGCCCGTGCCCCGGCGCGAAGAGGTCGTCGGGCCGCCGCGGATCCACCGCCATCCAGAAACAATTGAGGTCCGAGACCCGCGCGTCGCCTTTCAGGGTGGCGGAGTAGCGGATCACCAGCGGCCCGGCCAGGCGCTCCCGCCACCATACGGTGCAGCCCCCCCGGTCCGCGATGGTCAACACGCCGTCCTTGGCGTCGACCGTCCCGCCGGGCTGCTGCTCCACCACCCAGCGCGTCAGACCGCCGCGAAAATCGTCCTCGGCCAGAATCTCCCCCGCCGCGGCCGGGGCCGCGAAGGCGAGCCCACCCAACACCCAAACGCCCGCGACCCGCCAGTTGTGCTTCATACTGTAAGTCTCCGCGCCCGTTGCCGGGAGACGACCCCAAAGAAGCCTGACGGTAAGAATCCGTTCCCCGCCCCGCACGACCGGGATCGTCCCCGCCCCTCGCTTCTCCCCGTTTCCATTCTTTCCATGCTCCTGCCCTCCCTCCCTTCCGCGCTGGCCTACGGCGGCGACTACAATCCCGAACAATGGCCCGAGTCCGTCTGGCCCGAGGACGCCCGCCTGATGCGCGAGGCCGGCGTGAACCTCGTCAGCGTGGGCATCTTCGCCTGGTCCCGTATCCAACCCACGCCAAAGACCTGGGATTTCGCCTGGCTCGACCGGGTCATGGACCTGCTCCACGCCCACGGCGTGCGGGTGTGCCTCGCCACCGCCACCGCGTCGCCCCCGGCCTGGCTGGCCCGACTGCACCCCGACTCACTGCCGGTCACCGCCGACGGCGTCACGCTGCACATCGGTTCGCGCCAGCAGTTTTCCCCCAGCTCGCCCGACTACCGCCGCCACGCCACCGCCCTCGTGCGCCGTCTCGCCAAACGCTACGCGAGACACCCCGCGCTCGCCGCGTGGCACGTGGGCAACGAGTTCGCCTGCCACATGAACGAGTGCCACGGCCCGCACAGCACGCGCGCTTTCCGGGTGTGGTTAAAAACCAAATACAAAACCCTCGCCGCCCTCAACGCCGCCTGGGGCACCGCGTTCTGGAGCCAGCTCTACGGCGACTGGGAGGAGATCCACACCCCGCGCCGCGCCCCCTACGCGAGCAACCCCGCCCAGCAGCTCGATTTCAAACGCTTCACCCACGAGGCCTTCTTCGACCTCTACAAGCTGGAGCGCACCCTCCTGAAGGCCGCCGCGCCCGACGTGCCGGTGACGACCAATCTGATGGGCTTCTTTAAACCCCTCGACTACCACGCCTGGGCCCGGGAGATGGATTTCGCCGCGTGGGACTCCTATCCCGACCCCGCCCTGCCCGACGAGGGTCGCCACTGGGCCGCCGTCGGCCACGACCTCACCCGCTCGCTCAAGCCCGGGCTGCCCTTCATCCTGATGGAGTCCGCCACGTCGGCGGTGAACTGGCGCGCCTTCAACCGCCCCAAACCCGCCGGTCTCATGCGCCTGCAGAGCCTCCAGGCCGTGGCCCGCGGCGCCGACGGCGTGATGTTTTTCCAGTGGCGCGCCTCCCTCTCCGGCGCGGAAAAATTCCACAGCGCGATGGTCGCCCACGTCGACCCCGAGCGCAGCCGCATCCACAGCCAGGTGCGCGCCCTCGGAGCCGAACTCCGCCGCCTCGCCCCGGTGGTTGGTTCGGTCGTCCATGCCCGGGTCGCGATCGTGATGGACTGGGCCGCCTGGTGGGCCCTCGAGCTCGAGGCCCGTCCCACCAAACTCGATTACATGGCGACCCTGCACGCCGTGCACCGCGCCTTCTACGCCCAAAACCACGCCGTCGATTTTGTCCACCCCGAGGCCGACCTCTCCCGCTACGTTCTGGTCGTCGCCCCGGTGCTCTACCTGCTCACCCCGGCCGGCGCGGCCAACCTTTCCGCCTTCGCCCAAAACGGCGGCACGCTCGTGGCGACCTACGCTACCGGCATCGTCGACGCCGACGAACGCGTCGTCCCCGGCGGCTACCCCGGCCTGCTGCGCGACACCTTCGGGGTGTGGGTCGAGGAGTGGGTGCCGCTCGACGATCGCTTCGCCAACTCGTTCCGCCTGCTGGGCAAAGGTGGCGCGAAGCTGGCCTGCCGCGAGTGGTCCGAATTTGTCCACGTCGAGGACGCCGAGGTGCTGGCCACCTTCACCGCCGACCTCACCGCCGGCGGCCCCGCCCTCACCCGCCGCCGCGTCGGCTCGGGACGCGCCCTCTACCTCGCCGCCGGACTCGACGTCCCGGGCTGGGACGCCCTCGCCTCCTTCCTCGCCGCCGAAGCCGGCGTCTCCCCGGTGCTGGCCGTCCCCACCGAGGTCGAGGTCTCGGAACGCGTCTCGGCCGACGGAACCCGCCACCTCTTTGTGCTCAACCACCGACACAAGCCGGTGAGCGTGCCCCTGGGCGCCCGCCGCGGCGTCGACCTGCTGACCGGCCGCCCGGCCGCCCGCACCCTGACCCTCGGCCCGCTCGGCGCGGCGGTCGTCGCCCTGCCACCCGCCGGCCAATCCGACAAAAAACCTGGACGATAGAGCAAATTGATTATGACTGTAAGATTCGGGCACGCTGTTCTCCGTGCGCGAAGTATTCACTTTTCCAGCACCCCCGCAGCGCCCCGACCCCGCATGGACCTCCGCAGTTATACGCTTTTGCTCGCTCTTGCCCTTTCGGCGACGCACCCGGCCTGCCCGGCCGCGGCCGGTCCCGCGAACTCCACCGCCGTCGAAGGCAGCGTGGAGGCGGCGCGCAGCGGCAACGACGTTTTCCTCACCTGGAAACTCCCGAAGGGGGAATTCATCCGGGTGGAGATCTATCGAAACACAAACTCCTCCACCAGCGGACGCGGTCGCGTGAACACGACCCGCACCGACGTCACCCATGTTCTCGACCAGGTGCCCGACCCCACGGTGACCTATTGGTATTGGATCAAGGTGATCCGAGCCGACGGCACCCACCTGAACGTAGGCCCCGTCGCCACGCCCTCGGGCGACGT
>CAMCHD010000124.1 GCA_945874545.1 Akkermansia muciniphila
TCCTCGGATGGGAAAACCGTCACGGCCGAGCTGGTCGATGCCACCGACGCCACCGTGACCATCCGCAACGACGCCGGGCGTGAATTCACCCTGCCGCACGAGCGGCTCAGCCAGGCCGACCGCGACGCCATCCAGGCGCACCTCGCCAAAAAGAAGGCCGAGGCCGCCTCCGTCGTGTGGCCGCCGGCCAACGCCGAGGAGGCGATCCCCGCCGTGCAGTTTCGGAAACTGCAGGTGGCGGAACCGAAGAAGTTCAACGCGACCTACGCCGGCCGGGTGCTAGCGATCCGCGGGCAGGTGCTAGAGGTAAAAGAGGACAAGATGGGGCCGAACGCGGGCTTCCTCGTCGTGCTCGACACCGAGGACAAGGTCCCGGTCGAGTTCAAGTTCATCAAGGCCAACTACGACAAGGACCTCACCCTGCTGCTCGGGCCCGCCTACAACCGTGGTCGTGGACCCTACAACGAGGATATGTTTCGCGTCGGGGTGTCCGAGCGCAACCTGGTGGTCGAGCGCCGCTACGTGATCAGTCGCGACAGCTACTACAACGACACCGCCGAGGCGTGGCGTTATCGCACCAAGTGGTCGGACTGGGAGGTGTTCGCCCGGCCGGCCGCGCGTGGCGACACGGTCACGATCCGCGGCGAGTTCGTCAGCGTCTTCAACTCCCTCATGTCCTTCAAGGACTCCATCCTCACGGAGCGCGGCGCGGCCTCGGTGCCGCGCTCGACCTACAACTACTGAAGCGCCGGATTGCCAGCGGCGGGCGCGGGGTTTCACCTCGTCGCATGATCCCCACTCTTGTCGTCCTCGCCGCCGGCATGGGCTCGCGTTACGGCGGGCTCAAGCAGATCGATCCGATGGGGCCGGCCGGGGAGACCGTGCTCGACTACACCGTGCACGACGCCGCGCGGGCCGGCTTCGGCCGGGTGCTTTTTGTCATCCGCCGCGAGTTCGCCCCCGCCTTCCGCGCGGCGGTGGGCGCGCGCTTCGAGGGCAAGCTCGCGGTCGACTACGCCTTCCAGGAGCTCGACGATCTGCCGGACGGGGCGACGCCGCCGCCGGGCCGGACCAAGCCGTGGGGCACGGGGCACGCCCTGTGGTGCGCGCGAAACGCCCTGCCCGGGCCTTTCGCGGTGGTGAACGCGGATGATTTTTATGGCGCGGGCTCGCTGGCCGCGCTCGGCGATTTCCTGCGCGCCTCCCCGCCGGATGGCGTGCCCACCCACGCGATGGTGGGCTTTCCGCTCGGCCGCACCCTGTCGGAAAACGGCGCGGTGTCGCGCGGCGTCTGCGCGGTGGATGCGGACGGCTGGCTGGCCGGGATCGAGGAGCGCGGCGGCATCGCGGCGGCCGAGGTCGGGCCGGGGCTGACCTACGATCCTGCCACCCCGGTCTCGATGAACTGCTGGGCTTTCCACGCGTCCGGATTTTTGCCCCGGCTGGACCGGGCCTGGCGGGAGTTCTTCGCGGCGCGCGGCGGCGAGGAGAAGGCCGAGTTTTACCTGCCGGCGGCGGTGGACGGTCTGGTGCGGACCGGCGTGGCGCGGGTGCGGGTCCTGCCCACGCCCGACTCGTGGTTCGGCGTGACCTATCGCGAGGACAAACCCCGGGTCCAGGCCGCGCTGGCCGGGCTGGTGCGGCGCGGCGTCTATCCCTCCCCGTTATGAGCCCGCGTTTTTCCCGTCCCGAAGCGGATGTGTTCGTCCCCGGCGGCGGCGACGCGGCGGTCGCGTTGGCGCGGGTCACCCATCTCTGCGTCGCGGCGCACCAGGACGACATCGAGATCCTCGCCCACGACGCGATCTGCGACTGCCTGGATGCGCCCGAGGTCCGGGCTTTCGGCGGCGTGGTGGTCACGGACGGCGCGGGCTCGCCCCGTTCCGGCGCGTATTCGGAATTCTCCGACGCGCGCATGCGCGAGGTCCGGCGCGACGAGCAGCGGCGGGCGGCGGAGCTCGGCCGCTACGCCGTCCAGATCCAGCTCGCCCATCCCAGCGCGGACGTGAAACGCCCCGGCCACCCCGGGGTCGCGGCGGATCTGGCGGCGATCTTCGCCGGGTGCGCGCCGGAGTCGGTGCACCTGCACCAGCCGGCGGACAAACACGACACCCACGTGGCGGTGTTTCTGCGCTGCCTCGAGGCCCTGCGGTCCCTGCCGCCGGAGCGGCGGCCGAAACGCGTGGTCGGCGCGGAGGTCTGGCGCGACCTCGACTGGTTGGTCGACGCGGACAAGCTCGCCCTCGACAGCGGCCGACGGCCGGCGCTGGCGGCGGAGTTGTTGAGCGCCTTCGATTCGCAGATTTCGGGGGGGAAACGTTACGACCTCGCCGCCCGGGGGCGGCGCCTGGCGCACGCGACCTTCCACACCTCGCATGCGACCGACCGGCTGGACGGCATCACCTGGGCGATGGACCTCACGCCTCTGGTCACGGAGCCGACGCGGGACGTGACGGACTTTACCCTGGCCCATCTGGAGCGGTTGCGCGCGGATATCGCGGCGCGATTGGAGCGATACCGCTGAGGCGGCGGGGCGATCCGAAGGGGCGAAATTTATGAAACCATGGTGCGCGGCGGTGTTTGTTTTCGGGTTGATCGCGGGACTCGGTTCCGGGCGGCTGGCGGGTGAAACTCCCGCGCCGGCGGAGGGCGGAGGCTCCCTTCTGGCCTGGGCCGAGCTGCTGACCAGCGGCCGGCCGGCGGATCTGGCCGGCTTCTATGCCGCCACCCTGGGCTGGACGGCGGTGCCGGAGGGCGAGGGCTCGGCCGCGCGGATGCGGTTGCACAACCGCGGCCGGCCGGTGGGGGCGATCTCCTTCCGGCGGGATGTCTCGGTGGGGCCCGCCCTCGCGCGCTGGGTCGGTTTTCTGGCGGTGGACGACGTGGCCGGCGCGGCGGGCCGGGCGGAGGCGGCGGGCGCCAAGGTCCTGGTGCCCGCGCGCGACTGGCCGGGCCATGGGACCCAGGCGATCCTGGCCGATCCCGAGGGGGCGACTTTCGGGCTCGTGACGCGAATGGCGGCCGGCGGGCCCACGTCCGCGACCGGCGAGTGGGCCTGGCCGGGGCTGTTGGCCAAGGATCCCTTTGCGGCGGCGGATTTTTACGCCGCGTTGCTGGGGGGCGGGGTGGCGGACGACCGGCGCACGCCCTTGTTTATCGGGGATCTCCTGCTGGTGTCGGACGGGTGGCCGCGGGCGGCGGTCGCGGCCCTGCCGGGCAGCTCCGCGCGGGTGCCGGGCTGGGTGTGGTTTGCGCGGGTCAACGGCCTCGACGAGGTGGTGCGCCGGGTGTCCAGGGAGGGCGGGAAAATCCTGCGCAAGCCCGGGGTCGACCTCATGGGCGGGCGGCTGGCGGTGGTCAGCGACCCGTGGGGGGCGGTGTTCGGACTGGTCGAACCCACCGCGCCGGCCTGGCCGGCGGACGAGGCCGCGGCGGCGCCGGACTCCCTGTCGGGACAACTCGAATACAAATGGCACGACCCCTCGTTTTATCTGCCGTGGTTCGACCCGGCGGCGGTGGTCCTGCCGGAGCCGGAGGCCGCCTGGGCGCGGGTCAACCTGCGGGTCGTCGCCCCGGGCGAGGCGGCGAAGGCGGCCGACGCGGGCCGCTGAATCGCGGGCGCGGGCACAAAAAAGCCGCCCCGGGCGGGGCGGCGGGGGCGACTCGCGAACGGTTCGGGCTTAGGCGCGGCCCATGTAGGAGCCGTCGCTGGTGGAGACCTTGATGAGTTCGCCGACCTTGATGAACAGGGGCACCTGGACGATCAGACCGGTCTCCATGGTGGCGGGCTTCTGCACGTTCGAGGCGGTGTCGCCCTTCACGCCGTCGGCGCTCTCGGTGATTTTCAGCACCACGGAAGAGGGAAGGTCGATGGTGAGCGGCTTTTCGTCGACGTAGAGCACCTCCACCTTGCCGTTGGCGGTCAGGTAGAACTTGCTCTCCCCGATCAGGGTGGCGGGCAGTTCCACGGTCTCGTAGGTCTCGGGGTCCATGAACGCGAACGCGTCGCGGTCGGCATACGAGAACTCGAGGGTCTTGCGCTCGGTGGGCAGGACCTCGACCGTGTCGGTCGAGTTGAAGCGTTGGTCCAGGGATTTGCCGTAGCGCAGGTTGCGCATCTTCATCTGCACAAAGGCGCGGAGGTTGCCCGGGGTGCGGTGCATGGTCTCCATGACGAGGTGGGCCTCGCCGTTAAATTTGATGACCTGACCTTTGCGGATGTCGTTGGCTGAAGGCATGTGAGGGGAAGGTGGAGCGGAGGTTTAAGGGTTAAAAGGTTGAAGGGCTAGCGGTCGGCGGGGCGGGGAGTCAAGGGTGGTGTCGGGCCGGGGTGCGGCGGGGCGGGGTGCTTGACAAGGGGCGACCACGCGCAATTTGTCCGCCCATGCGTTCGTTGCATCGCCTGATCGCGCTGGTCCTGCTGGCCCTTTGGCTGCCGGCGACCTCGCATTGCGCCATCGGAACGGTGCTGGGTCTGGTCGACGATCACTGCGAGTCGGCGTGCGCCCATGAAGGCGTCGATACCGAGGGCCATCCCGCGAACGACGCCTGCGCTACGGTGGAGGATGGGGCCATCAAGCCCGCGCTCTCAGCCTTGCACGCCTCCGCTCCCGTTCTCACCGAGTTGGACTGTCTGCGACGTATCCACGCCTGTCTGCTGGCCGAGGCCGTGGCGCCAGGCCATCCGACCTGGAACGCCGCCCATCCCGACACCTGGGTGCCCGCGCGTCATCTCGCCAGCCGCGCCGTCGCGCCGGCTTGCGCGCCGAACCTGAACTGACGCCTCGTCGTCGTCGCATCCCTGCGCGGATGCGATTTTGAACCCCGCAATTCGCGGGCTCGCGTCGTCCGCCGTTTTGCGGGCGCGTCCAACCCAGGTTCGTTCGCCATGAATTTACGCCGCATTCTCCCTCTGCATGTTTTGCTCGCCACGCTGACCGTCGCCGAGCCCCTCACCACCGAGACCGCTACGCGGCTCGCGCTCGAAAACGATCCCGAACTCTCGGCCGCCCGTGAGCTGATCACCGAGGCCGAGGCCCGCGCCTCCGGGCTCGGCCGTCTGCCCAATCCCGAGCTCGAAACCGAAGTCGCCCTCGGTCGGGAAGGGCGTGGGCGCATCGAGATCGGTGTCGCGCAAACTTTTCCACGAGCCTCACGCCTTCGGTTGGAACGCCGCGTCGCCGACGAGAGCCTGCTCCTGGCCCGGAGTGAGGTCGCTTTGGCCGAACGGGTCGTGGTGGCCCGCGTCCGTCTGGCCGTGCTGGCCCTCGCCGCCGCCCAGGCCGAGGAAGACCTCGCCCAAAAACAGGCGGGGCTGGCGCGCGAATTTGCCGTCGCCCAAGCCACCCAAGCCCGCGCCGGGCAGGTGTCTTCCCTCGATGCATCCGAGGCGGACCTCACGGCCCGCGAAGCCGAACTCGCCGTCGCCCTTCCCCGGGCGGCCCGAACGGCGGCGGCGGCGGCGCTCGCCACCCTGCTCGGGCGTGATCCGGCGGAGGCAATCGCCGTCGAGCTCGACCTCTCGCTCCCTTCCGACGAAGCGGCCGTGCCGCCGCCCGGGCCTTGCGCCGAGGTCGCCCTCGCCGAAGCCCGGCTGAACGCCGCCGACGCCGAGATCGCCCTCGCGCGGACCCTCGGCCGGGAGGACTTCCGCATCGGCGTCTTTGTCGAGGGCGAGCAGGTGCGCTCCGACTTCGGCGACCGCGAGCAGGAAGCCATGCTCGGCTTGCGCTTCAGCATGCCGTTGCCGACGCGCTCCGTCGCCGGCCCCTTCGTCGCCGAGAAACAGGCCGCCCGCCGCCGCGCCGCGCACGAGCGCGAGGCCCGCGCGCGCGAAGCCCGGCACGAGCTCGCCGCCGGCGCCGCCGAGGTAAGCGCCCGCCACGGCGCCGCCCGCGCGATCGCGGCCGATTTACTGCCCGCCGCGCGCGGCCTTCTCGCCGCCACCGAGGCGGCCCGCGCGCGCGGCGAAGTCGACCAACGCGCGGTTTTCCGCGCTCGCGCACGCCTCGCCGAGATCGAGCGCTCCGACCTCGCCGCCCGTCACGCCTACCACCGCGCCGCCGTGCGCCTCCAGTCCTCCGCCTGCTGCCTTCCGTTGTGAACCCCATGAAACCCATTTTCCTTTTCCTTCCGCTTGCCGCCGCTCTCGCCCTCGCCGCGCCCGCCGCCGAATCCGCCGCGGAGCGGGTGAAAAACACCGTCGTGCTCGACGCGAACTCCGTCGCCAACCTACGCCTCGAAACCGCCGTCGCCGAGCCGCGGGTGTTTGAGGAGACGATTTTCGCCCTCGGCCGCGTCGAGCCCCGCCACGGGGCCATCGCGGTCCTGAGCAGTCGCATCCCGGGCCGGGTCGTGGAACTCTCCGCCCACCTGGGCGACGTCGTCGCCGCCGACGAGGAGCTGGTCCGGGTGGAAAGCCGGCAGGCCGGCGACCCACCGTCCGTCGTCACGCTGCGCGCCCCGCAGGCCGGGACGGTCACGGATTGCGAGATTCACCTCGGCGATCCGATCGAGCCCGACCGTCATCTGCTCGAAATCACCGATCTCACCTCCGTCGAGGCCGTCGCCCGCGTGCCCGAGCACGAGGCCGGCCGCATCCGGGTGGGAACGATGGCGCGCATCCGCCTCGCGGCCTATCCCGATGAGGTGTTCACAGGCGAGCTGGTGCGCTTCGCCACCGCCGCCGATCCCGCCTCCGGGACGTTGGCGGCGCATTTCCATCTGCCCAATCCCGACGGCCGCCTCCGACCCGGACTGCGTGCGGAGTTCGCCATCGTGGTGTCGAGCCGGCCCGAGGTGCTGGCCGTGCCCCGCGCCGCCGTGCAGGGCGAGGGCGCCGGACCCCGTTTTGTGTTCACCAAGGATTTCGAACTGGCGAACGCCTACCTCAGGTGCCCCGTCGTGCTTGGCGCGACCAACGATGGGTTCATCGAGATCGTGAGCGGCCTCTTTCCCGGCGACGAGGTCGTCACCGTCGGCGCCTACTCGCTCGTTTTCGCCGGAGGCGGCACCGCTTCGCTCAAGGAAGCGCTCGACGCCGCCCACGGCCACGAACACGCCGCCGACGGCAGCGAACTTCCGAATGGCGCCGTAGCCGCCGATTCCGACCATGGTCACGATCACGGTCATGCCCACGGCGACTCGGGACACCCCCGCCATCCCGAAACCCCCTGGCAGATCGCCACCGGCGTGCTCGCGGTAGCCTGCATCGTCCTGTTCGCCACACGCCGCCGCCATGCTTAACCAACTCATCCGGTTGTCGCTGCAACACCGCGTGGTGGTGCTTGGCCTCGCCCTTATCGTGCTCGCGCTCGGGCTGCACACCGGCGCGCGCCTGCCCGTCGAGGTGTTGCCCGATCTCACCAAACCCACCGTCGTCATCCTCACCGAGGCTCCCGGCCTCGCGCCCGAGGAGGTCGAGATGCGCGTCACCCAACCGCTGGAAAGCGCGCTGCTCGGCGTCGCGGGCCTCACCCGCCTGCGCTCGAATTCCGACGTCTCGCTCTCCCTCGTCTACGCCGAGTTCGGCTGGGGCACCGACATCTATCAGGCCCGCACCCTGGTGCAGGAGCGGCTGCAATCCGCCCGCGAGCAGCTGCCGGAGGACGCGTCGCCCTTCATGACGCCCGTGGCCTCGCTGATGGGCGAGATTCTGCTCGTCGGCGTGCGCTCGACGACGCCCGCCGGGCAACCCGGGTATATCGCCCCGCCCGAGGTGCGCACGCTGGCCGACTGGACCATCCGCCGTCGTCTGCAGAACATCCCCGGCATCGCCGAGATTCTTAACATGGGCGGCGGCGTGCGGCGCATCGAGGTGCAGCCCGAGCCCGCCCGCATGTTGGCCCACGACGTCACGCACGCCGAACTGGAGGCGGCGGTCGCCGCCGCCGCCGGCACCACCACCGGCGGCTTCATCAGCTCCGGCCCCACCGAGGTGATGGTGCGCAACCTCGCCATGAGCACCGATCTCGTCGCGCTCGGCCGCACCGTGGTCAAGTCGACCGCCGATCGCGCGGTGACCCTCGTCGACGTGGCCACGCTCGCCTGGGGCATCGAGCCGATGCGCGGCGACGCCAGCGTGAGCGAATTTCCCGAACGCGAACCCACGCCCGGCGTCATCATGTCGATTACCAAGGCCCCCGGCTTCGACACCCGCGTGCTCACCGAGCAGATCGACGCCGCGCTGGCCGAGCTCAAGCCCGCCCTGCCCGCCGGGGTCGAGACGGTCATGTTGTTTCAACAGCGCTCCTTCATCGACCACGCCATCGGCAACCTCAAGGAGGCCATCCGCGACGGCGCGATCATGGTCACCGTCGTGTTGTTCCTTTTCCTCCTGAATTTCCGGACGACGTTCATCACCCTCATGGCCATCCCCATGAGCTTCGCCATCACGCTGCTCACCTTCGCGTGGTTCGGCCTGTCGGTGAACTCGATGACGCTCGGCGGTCTGGCCGTGGCCATCGGCATGGTGGTGGACGACGCCATCGTGGACGTGGAAAACGTCTTCCGCCGCCTGCGCGAAAACGCCGCCCGTCCCGCGCCGCGCCCGCGCCTTGCGGTCATCGCCGAGGCCTCCGGCGAGGTGCGAAACTCCATCCTCTACGCGACCGTCCTCATCGTGCTGGTTTTTCTACCCCTGCTCGGCCTCAGCGGGGTCGAGGGGAAACTTTTCGCCCCCATCGCCATCGCGACCATCCTCAGCATGGCGGCGTCCTTCGTCGTTTCGCTCACCCTCATCCCGGTGCTTTGTTCGTTGCTGCTCCGGCCGCGCGCGGGTGCGGACCATTCCGACGGGCGTTTTGTGCGAGGCCTGAAGTTTACGCTGCGCCACACCTGCCTGCATTTCGGGCTCAGCCACCCGATCCCGGTGCTCGGCCTCGTGCTCGCCGGGGTGGTCGCGGCTTTCGCTTTGTATCCGCACATGGGCAAGGATTTCCTGCCCAGGTTTCAGGAGGAGACCGCGCTCGTCGCCGCCACTTCCTCGCCCGGCACCTCGCTGGCCGAGATGACGCGCATCTCCGACATCATCGAGCGCGAGATCCTCGCCACCGAGGGCGTGGCCCGCGTCGGCCGCCGCCTCGGCCGCGCCGAGCGCGGCGACCATGTGGTGCCGGTTTCCACCGCCGAGTTCGACGTGGATTTCCGGCCGGACACCAAGCGCACGCGCGCCGAGATCACGGCCGAGATCGGCGCGCGCCTGCGTCGCATCCCGGGCGTGTTCGCCGCGATCAGCGGGCCCCTCGCCGATCGCATCGGCCACATGCTCAGCGGCGTATCCGCGCCGGTGGCGGTGAAAATCTTCGGCCCCGACCTAGACATCCTGCGTCGTCTCGGGGGCGAGGTGCAGGTCGTGGCGAAAGGCATCCCCGGCTTTGAAAACGCCCGGCTCGACGTGCAGTCCAGCATCCCGCAGCTACGCATCGAGGCCGACCGCGAACGCGCCGCCGCCCACGGCATCACGCCCGGCGCGCTGAACGAGCAGCTCGCCACCTTGGTCGGCGGGCGCGAGATCGCCGAGCTGCGTGAGGGCCAGCGGTCCATCCCGCTCGTGCTCCGCCTGCCCGAGGCCTGGCGCGCTTCCGCCGCGCGTCTCGCGCAACTCCCGGTCGAAACCGCCGCCGGGCCGCGCGTGCCGCTCGGCCTCGTCGCCGAGGTCCGCGAGGCCCGGGGGCCCAACGTGATTTTTCGCGAGAACAGCCAGCGCCGCTTCACCATCGCGATCCAGCCGACGGTGCGCGACGTGGGCGAGCGGGTGGACCAACTCCGCGCCGAGGTCGCTGCGAAAGTGAAGCTGCCCGAGGGCTATTTCATCACCTACGAGGGCGAGTTCGAGGCCCAGCGCGACGCCACCCGCCGCATTCTGCTGTTCAGCGCGGTGATCTTCGTGGTGATCGTGGTGTTGTTGCAGAGCTACTTCCGTAGCCTCGTGCTGGCCCTTCAAGTCATGCTCAGCATCCCGCTCGCGCTGGTCGGCGCATTGGTCCTCACGTGGTGGAAGCTGGACAACATCAGCATCGCGACGCTGGTCGGCTTCATCGCGGTGGGCGGCGTGGCGGCGCGCAACAACATCATGCTGATCTCGCACTACCTTCATCTCATGCAGCACGAGGGCGAAAAATTCACCCGCGAGATGGTGGTGCGCGGCACGCTCGAGCGGGTGGTGCCGGTGCTCATGACCGCCCTCGCGGCCGGCATCGCGCTGATCCCGCTCATCCTCGCCGCCGACGAGCCGGGCAAGGAAATCCTCCACCCCGTTGCCGTCGCCATCGTGGGTGGTCTGGTCTCGTCCACCCTGCTCACCTTTCTCGTCACTCCGGCCTTGTTTTTCGCCACCGGCCGCCGCGCCGCCGCGACCTCGCTGGAGCGCCACGGCGAAGCTTTTGAATAGGCCATTCCCCTCTGTTTCCCCCGCGCAGACCCATAATGAAAACCAAACTCCTCGCTCTCTGCCTCGCCTTGCTCGCTCCCGTCGCCGGCTTCGCCGACGGCACCCATGCCCACGGCCACACCCACACCAAGAAGATCGCCGGCCCCAACCAAGGCCGTGTGCTCACCGGGATCGAGCCGCGCGTCGAGCTCTTCGTCACCGCCGAGCGCAAACTGCGGCTCACCTTTCTCGACGAGGCGGGCAAACCCGTCGCGCCCCCGGCCGGCGCGAGCGTCACGGTGATCACCGGCGACCGCGCCGCGCCGACCACG
>CAMCHD010000125.1 GCA_945874545.1 Akkermansia muciniphila
CCGTCCCGCCATTTTGTGGTCCATGTGCGCGACCCGCGTTTCACGGTCGAGTTCGCCCCGGATGACGCCGCGCCCGACAAAGTCGGCTCGGGCGTGCTGAAACGACTCTGTCTGCCCAACTCGTGGTCCGGTAATTACGGGCAATACGCTCCGCTCGTGAAGGCGGCGCAGGAGTTTTTCCGGCAATCGGTCCTCGCCGAAACGGCGCCAAAGCCGGAAACGAGGCGTTTGAAATTTTGACCGTCGGAGGCTCTTCGGCGCGGCCCGGCCGGGGCCGCCTCCAGAGGCTATCCCAAAACCTAAAGCACACGGGACGGAGCGAGAAAACCACCGAGCCCAAGGCGGCGCGCCCCGTGGCGTGCCTGAAAGGCCCGCGAGGGGCGGGGCAACGCCGGCCCCGGTGCTTTTCTCGCCCGCCCGGAGGGAAAGGTCCGGAACCACGCCCCCGCCGCGTTGATCCCGGCCGTATGTATCTTGCAGATACACCTCGGCCGGGACCGCCTTGCGGTTGGCGTGGTTGCGGACCTTTTCCCGTGTGCTTTCGGTTTTGGGATAGCCTCTAGTCAAAAACCAGGCAATCGGGCGTCCAGGGTGGGGTGCAGGTCACGATCAAGCGGAGCTCCGCAGCCGTATCGTTGCGGACGGAGTGGCGCTCGCCGGGGCGGATCACCACGGCATCGCCCGGGCCGATGCGAATTTCCCGGCCGTCGAGCGTCATGATGCCGGAACCGGCGGTGACGTAGTAGATTTCCTCGATCACGCGGTGATAGTGGGGACGCACCGCGACGCCGGCCGGGATGATGATGTCGGCGATGCTGAGATTCTGCGCGCGGGAGTTTCGCGGACTGGCGATTTCGCGGGCCACGGCCTTGTCCTCGGCTTCATACCACGGTTGTTTTTCAATTTGAACGACTTCGACGCCAATTGGCGGGATGGCGGAGGAGGGGGAAGCGGAGCGGGAGTTCAGGCTCATGGCGATGAAGGCAAGCAGGGTGGGGAAGGGACGGAGAGGGCGATTGATCATGGTCGGGCGTAAGCACGCCACGCGCCGGTCAGGTGACGTTTTAGCTACGAGGATGGGTCGTGCGGGCGCGGTTGGATTTGCCGTTTGCCAAGGGGCCGCTCCCCTCTAGGCTCCTTCGTTCCATGTTGTCGTTTTTCTTCAAGCGTTTTGCCGGTCGTCACTACCGCAAGTTCATTGAGCGCGCCAAACCCGTCGTCGCCAAAATCAATCAGCTCGACGAAGCCTACAAGGCCCTGACCGACGACCAACTGCGCGCCAAGACGGCGGAGTTCAAGGCCCGCGTGGCCGCGGCGGCCGACAAGAACGCCGCGCTTGAAGCCATCCTTCCCGAGGCCTTCGCGGCGGTGAAAAACGCGGCGCGCCGCCTGGTGGGTTTTAAGGGGCAGGTTTGCGGCCAGGAACTGGAGTGGAACATGGTCCACTTCGACGTGCAGCTGATCGGCGGCATCGCCCTTCACCAAGGGCGCATCGCGGAGATGGCCACGGGCGAGGGAAAGACCCTCGTCGCCACGACCGCGATGTATTTGAACGCGCTCACCGGGCGGAATTCCCAGCTCGTCACGGTCAACGACTACCTCGCGCGCCGCGACTCCGAGTGGATGGGTTATCTCTACCGTTTCCTCGGCCTCTCGGTCGGCTGCATCCAACAACAGATGCCGCCCGACGTGCGCCGCCAGATGTATGGCTGCGACATCACTTACGGCACGGCGTCCGAGTTCGGCTTCGACTACCTCCGCGACAACGGCATGGCCACGCGCAAGGAGGATCAGGTGCAGCGCGACCACTGGTTCTGCATCGTGGACGAGATCGACTCCATTCTGGTGGACGAGGCCCGCACGCCGCTGATCATCTCCGGCCCCGCGCCGATCGAGCGTGAACAGCCCTACACCCGGCTCCAGCCCCAGGTGGCGCGCCTGGTCCAGGAACAGACCCGTCTTTGCAACCGCTTCATCGGCGAGGCCCAGGCCTTGCTCAAAAAGGAACCGCTCAGCCCCGACGACCGTGCCCAGGCCGCGCGCCGCATGCTCCAGGTGAAGATCGGCAATCCGCAGAACAAACTCCTGCGTGGTCTCATGGAGACGCCCGAGTGGCGCAAGCTGCTCGACAAGACCGAGGTCGAATACAACTCGGACTTCCAGAAAACCGAACTCTTCCAGCTCAAGGAGGAGCTTTTTTACGCCATCGACGAGCGTCAGCACCAGGCCGACCTCAGCGAGATCGGCCGCAAGCTGCTCCGCCCCGACCACCCCGACGCCTTCACCCTGCCCGACCTCGCCACCGCCTTCAGTGATCTCGAGCGCGAACAAGGTCCGACCCCTGAGCAGAAGGAGGCGCGCCGAGCCGCCATGCAGGAGGAGTTCGCCCAGACCTCCGAGGAGATTCACGCGATATCGCAACTGCTCCGCGCCTACTCGCTTTACGAGCGCGACGTGCAATACGTCGTGGCCGAGGGCAAGGTGATGATCGTCGACGAGAACACGGGGCGCGTCATGCCCGGCCGCCGCTGGTCCGACGGTCTGCACCAGGCGGTCGAGGCCAAGGAAAACGTCACCATCGAGCGCGAGACGCGCACCTATGCGACCGTCACGATCCAGAACTACTTCCGCATGTATGAGAAGCTCGCGGGCATGACCGGCACCGCCGAGACCGAGGCGACCGAGTTCCACGACATCTACAAACTCACCGTGCAGGTCGTGCCGACAAACCGGCCCTGCATCCGCATCGACAAGAACGACTCCATCTTCAAGACGCGGCGCGACAAATACAACGCCGTGCTGAAGGAGATCGAGGCGGCCAACAAAAAGGGCCAGCCCGTCCTGGTCGGCACCGTCTCGGTCGAGCAGTCCGAGGTGCTCTCGCGCATGCTCAAGCGTAGTGGTATCGTGCATACGGTGCTCAACGCCAAGATGCACCAGCAGGAGGCCGAGATCGTGGCCCGCGCCGGGCAGCGCGCGGCCGTGACCATCGCCACCAACATGGCCGGCCGCGGCACCGACATCAAACTCGGCGAGGGTGTGCGGGAACTGGGCGGCCTGCTCGTGATCGGCACCGAGCGCCACCAGAGCCGCCGCGTGGACCGCCAGCTGCGCGGCCGCTGCTCCCGCCAGGGCGATCCCGGCATGACCAAGTTTTTCCTGTCGCTGGAAGACGAGCTGATGCGCCTGTTTCTCCAGGGCAACCTGGCCTCCCGCATGATGGAGGGCTCGATGAAGGAGGGGGAGGAGCTGGAGCACCCCTGGTTGAACCGCTCGATCGAGAGCGCGCAGAAAAAGGTCGAGCAACAGAACTTTTCCCAACGCAAACGCCTCCTGCAATACGACGACGTGCTTAACCAGCAGCGCGAGGTGGTCTACGGCATCCGCAATGGCGCGATCCATGCCGATCGACCGAAGGAGATCATTTTCGAACAGGTGGAGGAGGAGGTAACCGCGCGCCTCGAGACGGCCGGCTACGCCGGCGGTCCGTCGGCGGTGACGGCGGCGGCGGCCGAGGGTTTCGTGGGCTGGGCCAACACCCATTTCCCGGTCGGGTTGAAGATCGAGGAAATCACCGGCAAGTCGCTCGAGGCGGTCTCGGCGCTGGTGGTCGGCAAGGTCCGCGAGGCCTACGCGGTGAAGGAATCGGTCGAGATCCCCGAGGCGCTCGGCTCGATCGAGCGTTATGTGGTGATCAACGCGATCGACCACCACTGGCAGGAGCATCTCACCGAGATGGAGAGCCTGCGCCAGTCGGTGGGCCTGCGCAGTTACGGACAGAAGGACCCCTTGGTCGAATACAAGACCGAGGCTTACAAGTATTTCGAAGAACTCATGCAGAACGTGCGCCTGCAGATTTGCACCGGATTGTTCCGCAGCGCGTCCAATGTGCAGGTGTTCGAGAATATGCTGGCCATGCTGGCCAAGACGGCCCGGGCCCAGGGCCCGGCGGGCACGGCGGCGCCGATGCTCGTCGCCCCGGCGCGCAAGGCGCCCACGCCGACACCACCGCCTGCGCCGAATGTGAATCCGACGCCTTCCGCAAAGCCGGAGACACCCCGCGTCACCGCTCAGGTGCGAACGATGATCACCACCAGTGGCAAGACGAACGCGCCGATGCCCGCGCCCAAGCCGCCCGCGGCCCAGTGACACCTCGCCGGCATTCCCCCGGGCAGCCACGCCGGTTCGCCGGGTGGCTCGAAGGCTGGGCGCGCGCGAAGGATGTTTGCCCGGGATGGTGCGTTTCTGAAAGAGATTCGTTGGAGCCGGGGCAACCCCTCGACCTCCCGGGATGAGCCAGGACGTAATTTCGATTTGAGAAGGCGAACCGCGTAAGATGCTGCGCCAGGCGTTTTGCGCGATATCCTTGGAATACACGCCGGCGGTGTCGGTCGCGGGCGGGGGACACCCCGGGGGCCTGTGGCCTCCGCTCACATCGCCCAAATCGCGGTATTCAGTTAAAATAGGGCTTGCATGGGCCCGTGCGAGACTGCGTGAATTTCCGGCTCATCGAAACTTCCCGCCGGCCCTCTCATCCGGCTGTAGTATCGAACCCTCTCCGGTGATTGACTGCGGCCTCGTCCCACGGCCTTTCGCCATTTTTGCGATTCTTGGAAATTTCGCTTGCCCCGGATTTCTCAGAGTCGCAAAGTCGTCGTCTTTTCCCTATTTCCCAGCGTCTTTTACCGTCATGCCTACCATCAACCAACTCGTGCGCAAAGGTCGTCGCCAAGTGCGCGCCAAGTCCAAATCACCCGCTTTGGACAACAACCCTTTCCGCCGCGGCGTCTGCGTGCAGGTCATGACCCGCACCCCCAAGAAGCCCAATTCGGCTATCCGCAAGGTCGCAAAAGTGCGCCTGACCAACGGTAATGAGGTCATTTCCTACATTCCGGACGAGGGCCATAATCTTCAGGAGCATAGCATCGTCCTCGTGCGTGGCGGCCGCGTGAAAGATCTCCCCGGTGTGCGTTACCATATCGTCCGCGGGACTCTCGACGCCACCGGTGTTGAGAAGCGCCGTCGGTCCCGGTCCAAATACGGCGTCAAGCGCCCGAAGGCCGCCAAAAAGTAACTCGCCGCACCGCAAGCCCTAAGCCCTCCCAAGCACCATGTCACGTCGCCACAGAGCCACCAAGCGTCAGGCCACTCCCGATTCTCGTTATAACAGCACGCTGGTGTCTCACCTCGTGAATGTCGTGATGGAGTCGGGCAAAAAGAACCTCGCCGAGCGCATCGTCTACGGTGCGTTTGAAAAGGTTTCGGAGAAGCTCCAGAAGGGCGACCCCGTTGATCTTTTGATTGGCGCGCTCGAAAACGCCCGTCCCCGCCTTGAGGTGAAGAGCCGCCGCGTCGGTGGCGCCACCTACCAGGTGCCGATCGAGATTTCCTATGAGCGTCAGGAATCTCTTGCTCTTCGTTGGATCGTGACGGCTGCGGGCGGCCGCAAGGGTCAGCCGATGAAGGAGGCTCTCGCCGCGGAGATCGTCGATGCTTACAATAACACGGGGAACGTCGTGAAGAAGAAGGAAGACACCCACAAGATGGCCCAGGCCAACCGCGCCTTCGCCCACCTGCGCTGGTAATCGTTTTTTATCCTTCCCCTCCGACCCACGCGCACCATGTCCGCCGCCCCTCAGATCACCATCGTTACCGACAAGAGCAAAATCTCGTCGGCGAACTCTAAGGATCGTCCCTTCCCCTTGGAATGGACTCGTAACATCGGCATCGCCGCCCACATCGACGCCGGCAAGACCACCACTTCAGAGCGCATCCTTTTTTATTCCGGCGCCGTTCACAAGATGGGCGAGGTTCATGAAGGAACCGCCGTCACGGACTGGATGGAACAGGAGCGCGAGCGTGGTATCACCATCACCGCCGCCGCCATTTCCTGCGCTTGGAACGCCTCTTGCGGCCCGTGGAAGGGCATCAAGCAGCGCATCAACATCATCGATACTCCCGGGCACGTGGACTTCACTGCCGAGGTGGAGCGTTCCATGCGCGTCCTCGATGGCGCCGTAGCGGTGTTTTGCGCCGTGGCCGGTGTGCAGCCCCAGTCCGAGACGGTTTGGCGTCAGGCCAATAAATACGGTGTTCCCCGCGTTGCGTTCATCAACAAAATGGACCGCACCGGCGCGAACTTCTTCCGGGCCATCGAGGAGATGCGTGAGAAGCTGAAGGCCAACGCCCACGCCCTCTTCCTCCCCATCGGCAACGAGGAGAACTTTAACGGCGTCGTGGATCTGGTCCAAGAGATCGCCTACATGTTCGTTGATCCACTCGACATGGATCTCGATCCGAAGCAGCACCCGATTCCGGAAAATCTCGTCGCCCAGGCCAAGGAATACCGCGAGAAGCTCATCGAAGCCGTCTCCGATTTCGACGACGCCCTCGCCGAGAAGTATCTTGGCGGTGAGCCCATCTCGCCCGCCGAGCTGATGGTCGCGGTTCGCAAGGCCACCGTTTCCATGAAGTTCACCGGCGTCATACCCGGTTCCGCCTTTAAAAAGAAGGGTGTCCAGCGTCTTCTTGATTGCGTCGTTAACTACCTGCCCAACCCGCTCGACCTGCCCCCCATGGTCGGCACGAACAGCGATGGCGAGAGCGTCGGCGTCACGCCCGACGACAAGGCCAAGCTTGCCGGTCTCGCTTTCAAGCTCTGGACCGATCCCTTCGTCGGCAAACTCGTGTTCTTCCGCGTCTACACCGGCGCGCTCCACAAGGGCACCGCCGTCTACAATCCCCGCACCCGCCGCTCCGAGCGCGTTTCCCGCTTGGTTTTGATGCGCGCCATGGACCGCGAGGAAATCGACATCGCCTACTCTGGCGACATCTGCGCGATGGTCGGCGTCAAGGACGTGATCACCGGCGACACCCTCTGCCATGAGGACGCCGACATCCGCCTCGAGCCCCCGTCCTTCCCCGAGCCCGTCATCGCGATGTCCATCGAGCCCAACTCGAAGGCCGACCAGGAAAAGCTCGGCACCGCCCTTCAGCGCCTCGTGGCCGAGGACCCCACCCTCCGCGTCAAAACCGACCAGGATACCGGCCAGACCATCCTCGCCGGCATGGGCGAGCTCCACTTGGAGATCATCGTCGACCGCATGAAGCGCGAGTTCAAGGTCGAGGCCACCTCCGGCAAGCCCCAGATCGCCTACCGCGAGACCATCACCACCCACGCCGAGGGCGAGGGCAAGTTCGTCCGCCAGTCCGGCGGCAAGGGCCAATACGGTCACGTCGTGGTCACGATCGAGCCGAACGAAAAGGGCAAGGGCATCGAGATCATCAATGAAACCGTGGGCGGCTCCATTCCCAAGGAGTTCATCAAGCCTTCCACCGACGGCCTCAACGAAGCTGCCAACAACGGCGTCGTCGCCGGATACCCCGTGGTTGACGTGATCGTCCGCATCAAGGACGGCTCCTTCCACGAGGTCGACTCGTCTGAAATGGCATTCAAGATGGCCGGCATCTTCGCGTTCAAGGACGCCATGAAGAACGCCAAGCCCATCCTGCTCGAGCCCATCATGGGGGTCGAGGTCACCACCCCTGAGGAATACCAGGGCGATCTCATCGGCGACATCAACCGTCGTCGCGGTCAGATCCAAGGCATGGAAAACAAGAACGGCGCCTGCATCATCACCTCCGCCGTGCCGCTGGAGAACCTTTTCGGCTACGTGACGGACATTCGCTCCCTCTCCAAGGGCCGCGCGTCCGCCTCCATTACCCCGTCCCATTTCGAGCAGGTTCCCAACCAGCTCCTCGCCAAGATCGTGGAGACCTCCTCCAAGGCTCCCGCTCGCACCTAAACCTTCGTTCTTTTTTCGTAATGAAAGGCCAAAAAATCCGCATCCGTCTCAAGGGCTTCGATTACCGCGTGATCGACCAGTCCGCCCTCGAGATTGTCGAGACCGCGAAGCGCTCCGGCGCACGTGTCTCCGGTCCCGTTCCTCTTCCCACCAAGATCGAGAAACTGACCGTCAATCGCTCCCCGCACGTGGACAAAAAATCCATGGAACAGTTTGAGAGCCGCACTCACAAGCGCCTCATCGATATCATCGAGCCCACCGCCCAGACCGTGGACGAGCTTAAGAAGCTCAACCTCCCGTCCGGCGTGGATATCTCCATCAACGTTTAAGGAATCTCCCCTCGAACGTCGCACCCAGCCCTTTCAGTCCAACAGTTTAGCGCGCTCCGGCGGCCCTCGCCGGAATCGCTAATGTAGGTCTCACGAAACGGAAACCCTCCACCTACCGCTTAGCCATGATCAACACCCTCATCGGTAAAAAGATCGGGATGACGCAGGTCTATGACGCTCAAAACGTCCTGGTCCCCGTCACCGTAGTCGAAGCCGGACCCAATTCTGTGGTCCAGGTCAAGACCCTCGAAATCGACGGCTACAACGCCGTCCAGCTCGGTTTCTCCGCCCTCAAAGGCAAGAACACCTCCAAGGCCGAACTCAACCATGCCAAAAAGGCTGGTCTCGAGTCCGCCCCCCGCGTCCTCAGCGAGGTCCGCCTCGCCGACAAGCCCACCCAGAAGGCTGGCGACGTCATCACCGTCGACGCCTTTAAGGAAGGCCAGCTCGTCGATGTCATCGGCATCACCAAGGGCAAAGGCTTCCAGGGCGTTGTTAAACGCTTCCGCGTCGCCGGCGGTCCCGCCACCCACGGTTCCATGTTCCACCGCCGCATCGGCTCGATTGGCATGCGCCAGACCCCTGGTCGCGTTTGGAAAAATCAAACCATGCCCGGCCACATGGGCCAAGTTCGCCGCACTCTTCAAAACCTCACGGTGGTAAAGATTGTCGCCGACAAGAATCTCATCCTGGTCAAGGGCGCCATCCCCGGCGCCAACGGTGACGACGTGATCGTGCGCACCGCCATCAAGGGTCAGCCCAAGGGCGCCAAGTAAAGG
The DNA here is from genome assembly GCA_945874545.1 of Akkermansia muciniphila. Taxonomy (GTDB): domain Bacteria; phylum Verrucomicrobiota; class Verrucomicrobiia; order Opitutales; family Opitutaceae; genus IMCC26134_A. Next base: position 8,914 of record CAMCHD010000125.1, read on the forward strand.
AGAACGCCACCCATGAAACTCAAAGTTTACAGCGCCGACGGAAAAACCTCCCGCGAGCAGGACTTCGCCGAGATTCCCCAATTTGAGGGAAATCGCGGCAGCCAGGCTCTTAAGGAAGTGATCGTCGCCATCAACGCCAACGCCCGCCTCGGCACTCACTCGACGAAAACCCGTGGTGAGGTCTCCGGCGGCGGCAAAAAGCCCTGGCGCCAAAAGGGCACCGGTCGCGCTCGCGCCGGCTCCATCCGCTCTCCCCTGTGGAGCGGCGGTGGCGTCGTCTTCGGCCCCAAGCCCCGCGACTACTCCAAGAAGGTCAACGCCCAGGTGAAGGCCCTCGCTTTTTCCCGCGCCCTCTTTGATCGCGCCGTTGCCGGTGAGATCGATGTGATCGAGGCTTGGAGCGTCGAACAGCCGAAAACCAAGGTTATCGACGAGGTCATCGGACGCATCGCGCCGGTCGGAAAGATCCTCATCGTCGACGACACCTTTCCTGTCGCGGCGGTTCGCGCCGCACGAAACATCCAACGTGTTTCCATCCAAGAGGCGGCGAAGCTCAACGCCAAGGACCTTGCGCAATACAAGCGCATCATCGTAAGCACCAAGGGCATGGAGAAGATCATCGCCCGCGCCAACGGAGGTAAGAACTAATGAACGCCCTCGCCGTCCTCAAACATGTCCGACTGACCGAGAAAGCCTCCCTGCTTTCCTCCGAACTCGGGCAATACACCTTCGAGGTCACCCCGAAGGCCACCAAGCATCAGATCGCTGTCGCCGTTGAGAAAGCCTTCAAGGTCAACGTCGTTCGCGTGAACACCCAGACCATCGCGGGCAAGCCCAAGCGCACCCGCGCCGGCCGTCCGACCACGACCTCCACCATCAAGAAGGCCATCGTGACCCTCAAGGCCGGTGACAAGATCGAGCTGGTCTAAGCGACGACCCACCCAAGGAACCACCCAACATGGCTCTCAAATCCTTCCGTCCCCTCACTCCTTCCCAGCGCTTCACGGTGCTGAACAAGGATGAGTCCATCACCCCCAAGCGCCCCGAGCGGTCTCTGACCTACTCGCAGGCCAAGTCCGGCGGCCGCAACAACAACGGCCGCATCACCACCCGCCGTCGCGGCGGTGGCCACAAGCGCCTTCATCGCATCGTCGATTTTAAGCGCGCCATCCTCGACATCCCGGCGACCGTCCAGGCGATCGAGTATGATCCCAACCGCTCCGCCCGCCTCGCGCTGATCACCTATGCGAACGGCGAAAAGCGCTACATCATCGCCGCCAACGGCCTGAAGATCGGCGACACCATCGTCACCTCCGACAAGGCGACGACCAATGATTTTAACGTCGGGAACAACTTCCCGCTGTCGATCATCCCGCCCTCCACCAAGCTGCACTGCGTCGAGCTTATCCCGGGCCGCGGCGCCCAGCTCGGCCGCACCGCCGGCACCTCGATCGAGCTCATCGCCGTCGAGAACGGCGCCGCCCAGCTCAAGATGCCCTCCGGCGAGATTCGTTTGGTCAACCCGAAGTGCCGCGCCACGATTGGCGAAGTCGGCAACGGCGACCACATGAACAAGTCCCTTGGCAAGGCCGGCCGCAATCGCTGGCTCGGCAAGCGCCCCCGCCAGCGCGGTGTCTCCATGAACCCCGTCGATCACCCCAACGGTGGTGGTCAGGGCAAGTCCAAGGGTGGTGGCGGTCGCCAGCACCTCGTGTCCCCCTGGGGCCAGCTCGCCAAGGGCTTCCCCACCCGCAAGCGTTCGAAACCCTCGAACAGCCAAATCCTCGT
>CAMCHD010000126.1 GCA_945874545.1 Akkermansia muciniphila
CAGAGGGGAGGACCGAAACGAATACTCTAGGCGGTGAGGGCGGCGGGGGATTCGGGGAGGATCTGGCCGCCGTCGACGACGAGGGTCTGGCCGGTGATGTAACCGGCCTCGGCGGAGGCTAGGAAGGCGGCGGCGTGGCCGATGTCCTCGACGCTGCCGAGCTTGCCCAGCGGGATGCAGGCGGCGGTGGCTTCGATGTAGGCGGGGCCGAGGCCGACGAGGGCCTCGGTGAGGATGTTGCCGGGGAGGACGGCGTTGATGGTGATGCGGTCGCGGGCCAGCTCGATGGCGGCGGTGCGGATGAAGCCGAGCTGGGCGGCCTTGGTGGCGCCGTAGTGGGACCAACCGGGGAAGCCGGTGATCGGCCCGGTGATGGAGGACGTCACGACCACGCGCGGGGCGGTGGACTGCTTGAGGTGGGGCAGGCAGGCTTGGATGGAAAGGAACATGCTTTTGACGTTGGTGGCGAAAATGCCGTCCCAGGCCTCCTCGGTCATCTCGGCGAGCTTGAGGGCGGGGAAGGCGCCGGCGTTGGCGCAGAGCACGTCGATGCCGCCGTGAAGCGACACGGCGGTGGCGGCCATGAGCTCGACGCCCGCGCGGGTGGCGACGTCGGCCGGGCAAAAGGCGGCCGTGCCTCCGGCGGCGCGGAGTTCGGCGGCGGCGGCCTCGCCCTCGGTGGCGGTGCGGGCCACGAGCAGGACCTTCGCGCCGTGGGCGGCGAAGACGCGCGCGATGCCTTTGCCGATGCCCTTGGAGGCGCCGGTCACGATGACGGACTTGTTTTTTAGGGAGGCGGACATGGGCGGGGAGCTGGGGGCGAGGGGCGGGGAGCGGCCGAAATCCGAGGGGAGATACGCGAACGATGACGGTCGGAAAACGCGGGAGGTCAGTGGGCGGCGGGGCGGGCGGCGCGGGCTTTGCGATTCGACCAGTGCACCACGCTGAACAGCGCAAGCACGAGGAGCACGGCGAGGATGACGTTCAGCACGCCGACCGCCGGCACCATCGGCTGGTAGCCGCTGGTCATGCGCGCGTAGAGCCACTCGGGCAGGGCGCTGTCGGCGCCGGTGGTGAAGAGGGAAAGGGCGAAGTTGCCCCAGGACAAGAGGACGGCGAAGCAAGTCGCGGTGATCATCCCGGGCAGGAGGAGCGGAAAGGTGATCTTGCGCAGGATTTGCCAGCGGCTCGCCCCCATGTCGCGCGCGGCCTCCTCCAGCGACTCGTCCAGGCCGTAGGCTTGGATCGAAATGATGAGCGTGGTGATCGGGGCGATCCACACCGTGTGGGCGATGGCGGCGGTCCACCACGCGGTGGTGACGTCGAGAAAATTGAACCACATCAGCAGGGCGAGCCCGAGGACCGATTGGGGGAAAAAGAGCGGCAGCAGGACCAGGCGCTGGAAGGTCTGGCGGCCGCGCCAGCGGTAGCGGGCGTAGGCCAGGGCGGAGAAAAATCCGATCGCGACCGAGGCGGCTGCGGTCGCGGCCGCGATGCGCAGGCTCACCCCGACAAAATCGTGCACCTGCGCCGAGCTCGCGGCGTCGGCATACCACTTCAAGGTCATGTCGCTCGTGGCGTAGGGGAAGGAGAAGAAGCGCTTCTTGGACAACGATGCGACGATGATGCAGAAGACCGGGAAGTAGAAAACGAGCAGCACCAGCCCCGCGTAGAGGCTGAAGCCGGTTTTCTGGGCGCGGGTGACGATCATGGGCGGAAAATCCGAAGGACGAAATCCGAAGCACGAAAGGCGCTGAGGAAACGCATGGCGGGCCGGTTACTCGCTCGGTTTTTTCCCGAGGAGTTTTTCCAGGTCGAAGCGGCCCAGGGCGAAAAACACCACCACGGTGGTGAGGGCGATGAAGAGCGTCGAGATGGCCGAGCCGAGGGGCCAGTTCTGAGCGTAGGTGAACTCGGACTCGATGTCGGCCGCGATGGTCACGACCTTCTGCCCGCCGAGGATCTTGGCCTCCGAGATCGCGCCGACCGAGAGCACGAACACGAGCAGCGAACCGATCAGCACCCCCGGCATGGAAAGGGGCAGGTCGACCCGGCGAAACACCTGCCAGCGGCTCGCGCCGAGATCGAACGCGGCCTCGCGCACCTGGTCGGGCACCATCTTCAAACCGAGCACGAGCGGGAAGAGCATGAAAGGCAGGTAGACGTAGACCATGCCGAGGATGATCACGGGCACGTTGTAGAGCAGGGAATCGATCTGCAGGTCGAACCAGGCGGCGAGGGTGCCGCCGACCACGCCCTTCTTCATGAAGCCGATGACCCAGCCGAAGAGGCGGATGTTTTCCGACACGAACAGGGACGTCGCGATCGCATAGGTGACGAACGCCGCCCCGCCGCGGAAGATTTTGGCCATGGCGAAGGCGAGCGGGTAGCAGATCACGAGCAGGACCAGCACGGTGCCGCCGGCCAGACCGAGCGACCAGAGGATGGATTTAAAATAGGTCTGGTCGAAAATGGTGCGGTAGTTCTCCAGCGTGGGCGCCTGGAGGAGGCTGAAGGTCTTGGGCGGCATGAAGCCGAACCAGACCACGCAAAGCAGCGGGGCGACGAAGCCGAAGAGCATGAGCAGGCCGAAGGGCGAGGCCGAGAGCAGGCCGAGCAGGGCGGGCGCGAGTTCGCGGGCCGGCTTTTTGGCGGCGGCGGGTTCGGGCGGGGGCTGGGGCGCGGCGGCGTTCATGCGTCGAGCAGCTGGCTGTCGCCGAGGTCCCAGCCGAGCAGGGCGGTGTCGCCGGTCACGCGCTCCTCCCGGAGGCGCTCGACGGTGAGGGTGCAGCCCGGGGCGACCTCCACGTGATACTGGAGGCGGGAGCCGAGGGAAAACTGGTTCAGGATGCGGACCGGCAGGGTATTGCCGGCCGTTTCGTCCGCGCGCAGGAAACGCAGCGACTCGGGGCGGATCAGGAGTTTTTTGGCCGCGCCGGCCGGGAGGGGGGCGGGCAGGGCGAGAGCGAGGGTCTTGCGGCCGGTGTCCCAGGTGGCGGTGGCGTCGCCGGTGCCGACCACGGGCAGCAGGTTCACCTCGCCCATGAACTCGGCCACGAACGCGTTTTTCGGGGAGGAGTAGATCTCGTCGGGCCGGCCGATCTGCTCGATCAGGCCCGAGCGCAGGATGGCGACGCGATCGCTCATGACCATGGCCTCCTCCAGCGAATGGGTCACGTAGCAGAAAGTTTTCCCCGTGCCGCGCTGGAGGTCCTTCAGTTCCTTCTGGAGGGTCTTGCGCAGCCGGGCGTCGAGGGCGGACAGCGGCTCGTCGAAAAACAGGATCTCGGGATCGTAGGCCAGGGCGCGGGCGAGGGCGACGCGTTGCCGCTCGCCGCCGGAGCACTGGGCGATGTTTTTGTCGTAGTAGCGGTTCGGGTCGAGGTGCAGGAGTTTCAGCAGCTCCCAGGCGCGGGTGCGGCGCTCGCCGGAGCGTTGGCCGCGGATCTCGAGCGGGAATTCCACGTTCCGGCCCACGCTCAAGTGAGGGAAGAGGGCGAGGGACTGGAACACCATGCAGGTCGGCCGCTGGTTGGGTGGCAGGTCGTTGATCACCCGCCCGCGCAGGCGCAGCTCGCCCGAGGTGGGTTTCTCCATGCCGACCAGCATGCGCAGCAGGGTGGTCTTGCCGCTGCCGCTGGGGCCGACGAGGGTGAAGAACTCGCCCTCTTGTATCCGGAAACTCACGTCGTCGACGGCGGTGAAGCCGCCGAAGCGCTTGGTCACGGTGGCGACCTCGAGGATGGGGGTGGCGGGAGAAGAAGATTCCATGCGGGCGGACGGGTGTGAGGCCGGCGCCACCCGGATGGGGGCGCCGGCGGAAGGCCTCGAACCGGGCCTGGAGCGCGGATCGAAGCGGCCGTGGACGTGTCGACTCAGCCCTCGCGGGTGCGTTTGGCCTCGTTGTAGATCGAGGTCAGCAGGTCGTTGTCGGGGATGGTCTCGTAATCGGCGCTGCGGGTCATGTCCTCCTCGAGGGTCTCCCACTGGAAGCAGTTGAGCTCCTCCTTGCTGAAGCGGGCGAAGACATCCGGCTGGGACATCTGGGTGACGGGATTGTGCGAGGCGTCGGCCATCGCCACGGTGTGGCAGATGTCGGGACGCTGCACGTATTCGAGGAAATCCTCGGCGAGCGGGCTGACGTCGGGATTGTTCACCACCGAGGTCACCTCGAACCACTGCAGCGAGCCCTTGCCACCGGCGAGGGGCCCCTTGCGCGGGGAGATGTGGTAGACCTCGTTGAAGCCCTCCTTGCGGGCGACCGAGCAGGTGTAGGTGCCGCCGCTGAAGATGGCGTCGATCTCGCCGTTGATCAGGGCCTGGTTGAGCTGGGCGGGGTCGCCGCCGATCATCTTGGCGTTGGTGAACAGGGTCTGGGCGGTCTTCTTGAACGTCTCCACCTCCTCGGGGGTGTGGACCTTGTAGGGGGTGAAGCCGGACGCGACGCACATGTGGAGCACGTTCCAGTTGTCCCACGCGAGCAGGCCGAACTTCCCTTTCATCGCGGGGTCGAGGAACATCGGCAGTCCCTCGTCCTCGGCGGTCTTGATCGAGATCTTCTTGGTGTTGATCACGAAATTCATCGGGCCGAAGCGCTGCATCATGCCGATGAGCTCGCCTTCGGGCGAAAGGGCGAAGGGATTGATCCCCATCTCCTTGTTGTAGAACATCGGCATCATCTTCTCGATGTAGGGCAGGAAACGCTCCTTGCTGATCGGCTTGATCAGCTTTTCGCCCCACATCTGCTGGCGGGCCCAGCACTGGTTCAGGTTGATCAAGTCCCACACCTTGATTTCGCCGGCGCGGAGCTTGTTGATCATGCTCGGGTCGTCGGTGCCGGACTCGGCCTTCAGCGCGACGCCCTTGTGGAGTTTACGGAAAGGGTTGAGGACGTTGTCGGAGTTGTAGCCCTCCCAGCAGAGGATGTTCAGCTCCTCGTCGCGTTTCCCGGCGAAGGCGGCGGAGGGAAAGGCGGAGGAGAGGGCGAGGCCGGCGGCGGCGCCGCCGGCGATTTTCATGAAGTCGCGACGATTAAAACGAGTGTGCATGGTGGTGGAGGCCATGCTCCTAGCATGGACGATACCAGCCGGGCCGACTCGGGTGAAGGCGGTCGGAAATATTTCTCCCCGGGCTCTTTTCAGGCGGCGGCGGGCCACCACTGGTAGAGGAAAAAGTAGACCAGCACGCCGGTCACGCTCACGTAGAGCCAGACGGGGAAGACCACCCGGGCCCATTTTTTGTGGCGTTCGAACTGGCCGGAAAACGCGAGGGCGAAGGTGCGCGGCACGAGGTAGGCGATGGCCATGGCGAGGATCACGTGGCTGATGAGCATGACGTAATACACGGTGCGGATCGGGCCTTCGCCGCCGAACTGGGTGTGGACGGCCTCGCCGGCGCCGGCGGCCATGCCCTTGAGGACCTTGTGGGTCAGGTAACCGACGAGGAAAACGGCCGAGACCACACCGGCGGAAAACATCGACGCGCGGTGGGCGGTTTTGTTGCCCGAGCGGATAAAGACGTAGCCGACCGCGATCAGCAGGGTGGCGAGAGCGTTGAGGGCGGCGTTGAGGGCCGGGATGTCGTTGAGCGTCATGTCAGGGGGCGAGGTAGAGACGATCGATCACCAGCGCGCCGAGTTGCAGCGGCAGCCAGGCGATGGAGCAGAGAAACAGCCGGCGGGCGCTGGCGTCGCGCCCGGCGGGGCGCAGAAAGGCGAGGGCGCGGGCGAGGAACCAGGCGCCGAGCAGGGCGGTCACCACGGCGTAGGCGAGGGAGGTCAGACCGAGCAGGCTGGGCAAGAGGCAGAGCGCGACCACCGCGAAGGTGTTGATCAGGGACCACCGCGCCACCCGCCCGCCGTCGGGGTCGCGGGTGGTGAGCATGGGGAAATTCACCTTGGCGTAGTCGTCGCGGTAGGTCCAGGCGATGGCCATGAAGTGGGGGATCTGCCAGGTGGCGAGGATGCCGAACAGGATCCAGCCGAGGGAGCCGACGTGGATGCGTCCGCCCTCGGCGGCGGCCCAGCCGATGAGGGGAGGGAAGGCCCCGGCGATGGCGCCGATCTCGGTCGCCCACGACGATTCGCGTTTCGCCGGGGTATACAGCGCGAGATAACTCACCACGGTGGCGAGGGCGAAAAAGGAGGCGAGGCCGTTGACCTGGGCGAAGAGGCAGCCGAGCCCGAAGGCGGTCAGGCCCCAGCCGAGCACAAAGGCGTTGCCGGGCGGCAGGCGTCCGGCGGGCAGGGGGCGGTCGGCGGTGCGGGCCATGCGTGCGTCGGTATCCGATTCCATCCATTGGTTAACCGCCGCGACGCCGCCGGCGCAGGCGCAGGTGCCGAGGCACAGAAACGCAAACTCGCGCGGGTGCCAGCCGGGCCGGGCGGCGGCGTAGCCCACCAGGGTGGTCAGCACCGACAGCAAGCTCAGGCGGGGCTTGGTCAGCTCCAGCAGGTCGCGCCAGGAGGCGGGGGCGGCGGTGGGCGCGGCGGCGCTCATGCCGGGGTGGGGTCGACTTGATCGCGGTGCAGCACCCAGACCATCAGGAAGGTGGTGACGAGCAGCCCGGCGCCGACGATGACGTGCCAGGTGGCGTAGTAGGGGCTGCGTCCGCTCAGGACGGTGGCGGCGCCGAGAAAAATCTGGAGCGCGAGCAAAAACAGCAGCGCGCCGGCGCCGAGCCGCAGCGCGCCGGGGGCGGAGCGTCCCACCCAGACCGCGCCGGCGAGTCCGAGCAGGGCGACGGTGAGCACGGCGGCCATGACCCGGTGGGCGAACTGGATGCCGACGCCGAAGGTCCAGTCCGCGGGCAGCAGGGCGCCGTCCGGGGTGCTGTGGGGGAAGGTCGGGATGGCCATGCCGGCGAAGCTGTGGCGCATCACCGCGGCGATGGCGAGCTGGGCAAAGAGCAGGCCGAGGCAGACCAGCGCGTAGCGGCGCAGGCCCGGAGTCGGGCTGGCGCGTAGTCCGGCGCGGCGTTCGATCCACGGGCGGGAGCAGGCGACCGCGATGGCCGCGATGGTGCAGAGAAAGAGTTGGGCGAGGCAGGCATGGCCCATGGCGAAGAGGCGACCGACGCTGGTGTTCACCATCTCCACGTGCAGGTGGTCGAGAAGCACCCGCAGGCCGCCGACCAGGGCCTGGAAAAACACCAGCGCGAGGGCGGCCCAGCCGAGTCGGCGCAACCAGCGGCGCGCCTCGCGGCGGTGCAGCCACACCGCGAGCACGACGCACAGGATGGTCATCACCCCGGCGGTCAGGCGGTGGCCGTGCTCCGCGAGCATGTCCTGATCCTTCAACCAGCCGGCGGGGTTGAGCGAGCCGTTCGACAGCGGCCAGTCGGGGAAGACCATTCCGGCGCCGATGCTGGTGGTGAAGGCCCCCTTGTAGATGATGAAGAAGATCCAAACAAACGCGCTCCACGCAAAGGCGGCGAGGGCGGGCTGGTAGACGGCGGTGCGACGGGAACCCGAGGGCGGGCACACGTCGCGGAGCGGGGCGCTGGCGGCGGGGGAGAGGGTGGTCGCGGGCGAGGGCATGAGGGGCGGAAAGCGCGGAAGGAAAGGCGGAACGTAGAATCCGCAATGCCTTTGACAAACGTTTCCCCGCGGCGGAACGGTGAAGCCATGAACGTTTGCCCCCCTTGCGCCCGGCTCCCGCTCCTGCTGGCCCTCCTCGCGGCCGGGGCCGCGTCGGCCTGCAAACCGGTGGCGCCGCCGCCGGCGTCGGGCGCCGCCGAGGCCAAGGCGGGGCGGCATCCCCTGACCGGCCGGGTGGTGAGCGTGCTCAAGGACCGCGCCAGCCTGCTGGTCGACCATGACGAGATCCCGGGCTACATGCCGCGCATGACCATGGAGTTCCTCGTCGGCCCGGGCGACCTGGCCCTGGCCCGCGAGGGGGCGGCCCTGCGCGCCACCTTGGTCGAGGAGAGCCCGGGGCGTTTTCGCCTCGAAGGGGTCTGGTGGACCGACGCCACGGCGGAGTCGGCGGTCAAGCGCGCGGCCTCGGAGTTGCGCGAGGATACGACCATTCGGGGCCGCAGCGCCTATCGCGAGGTCGGCGAAAACCTGCCGGACTTCGCCCTCTACAATCAGAAAAGCGAGGTCGTCGACGCCGGGCGCTGGCGGGGCAAGCAGATCATGCTTAACTTCATCTTCACCCGCTGCCCGGTCGCGACGATGTGTCCTGCCTCGACCGCCCGCATGATGGAAACGCAGGCGAAGGCCCGCGAGTCCGGGGTGAAAAACCTGGAGCTCGTCTCCATCACGCTCGACCCCGAATACGACACGCCCGGCGTGTTGCGGGAATACGCCGAGGCGCGCGGCATCGACACCTCCAACTTCTCCTTCCTCACCGGCCCGGAGGGGGCGATCAAGGACCTCTTCAAACAGTTCGGCATCCTCACCGAAATGAAGGGCGGGGTGCTCAGCCACACCCTCGCCACCCTCCTGATCGACGAGCAGGGCAAGATCGTGTGGCGGGCGGACGGCTCCGGCTGGACGGCGGAGGAGTTTGTCTCGCGCATGAAACGCTGATGCCGACCGCCGCCACCACCACCACCGTTTCCGGAGTCAACTGGCGCGCCGTCGCCGGTCTGACCGCCGGCGCCGTGGCCCTGTATCTCGGTTTCCGGGCCCTGCCGACGGGCACCAACCTCAACCACATGGACTTCCGGGTGTCCGGGGCGGACGCCCTGGAGATGTGCGACCCGACCCGCCCGCAGTTCATCCCGGTCGTCGCCTCGCGTTCGCCGGTGCGGGTCGACTTGCGCCCGGCGACCGGCGCCGGCGCCCCGGCGGCGGGACGGCCGACCCGTTTTGTGCTCACCCTCGCGACGGCCGGCGGGCAGCCGATCGGGCCGTCCGACCTGCGCACGGTGCACACCCGCAAGCTGCACCTGCTGGTCATCGACCCCACCCTGGGCGACTACCAGCACCTCCACCCCACGCCGGGGCGGCGGCCGGGCGAGTGGGAGTTCGAGCACACGCCGGCGCGGACCGGCGCCTACCGCGTCTTCGCCGACTTCACCCCGGTCGTCACCGGCCGGGGTCTGTATGCGTTTGCCGACTACACCGCGGCCGGCGGGACCGGCCCGGCGGCGCCGGCCCCCGCCGCGCCGGAGACGTCCGCCGAGCGCGCGATCGGCCCGTGGCTATTCCGCCTCGCGACGGCCGACGCCGGCGCGGTGCGCGCCGGCGTGGCGACCACCCTCGAGTTCTCCGGCCGGGAGGCGGCGGGCGGCCCGGTGCCGCTCACCCTTGTTATGGATGCCTACGCCCACCTGGTGGCCTTCGACGCCGAGCGCAGCGGCTTCGCCCACCTGCATCCGCGTGGGGCGGCGCCCGGAGACTACCGGGTGGAGCCGCCGGACCCGGTCGCGCCGGTCCTGCGTTTCGACCTCACGATTCCCCGTGCGGGAGCGTATATCGTTTGGGCGCAGGTAAATCTGGAGGGCAAGGAACACTTTCTTCCCTTTCCGCTCGAGGTGGTCCGGTGACAAGTGGGTGACGGCGACGCCGGGCATTGAGGCCCGGGCCAAGGGCGGCCATCCTGCGGTGCATGGCGAAAGTCTCCGAAGCGACCCGGCTCATCGAGTTGGTCGAGCACGCCGATCATCTGGACGCCCGGGCCCTGTTGACGCGGGCGCAGGCGGAGTTTGCGAAACGCAAAAGGCGTTTCCTCGGGGTCACCTCGGGGGGCAGCTTTGTCGGACTGGCGAGCGCGCGGGAGATCACGGAGTTGTTGAGCAACCAGTTTGGTCACGCCCTCTTCGGCCGCGCGGCGCTCGGCGCGCACATCATGGCCGACGCGTTGGTGGTCTCGGAGGAGCTGCCCCTGACGGAACTGCTCAAGCTCACGGCGGCGCGGGAGGATCAGGCCTTCGACCAGGACATCGCCCTCATCTCGGAGCGGCGGGAGTTTCGCGGCCTCATCCCCTTGTCGCGGCTGGTGCGGCTGCAGACCGAGTTGTTGCTGGACAACCTCGCCGCGGTCGAGGCGCAGCGGCGCGAGCTGGCGGCGCGAAACCGGTTGATCGAGGAGGATCTGCGCCTCGCGCGCGAGATGCAGCTCGCCCTCCTGCCGGACAAACCCCTGCGCGTGGTCGCGGCGGGGCGGGCGGTCGAGACGCGCCACCTTTATCAGCCGGCGGACCTGATGGGCGGGGACTTTTTCACCGCCACCTCGCCGGGGCCGGGGCTGCTGGCCTGCGGGATTTTTGATGTCATGGGGCATGGGGTGCGGCCGGCGCTCATCACCGCCATCCTGCGCGCCCTGATGGAGGAAAGCGTGGCGGCGGCGGCGGACCCGGGGGCGATGTTGACCCACCTCAACCAAAGTCTCGTCCGCGTCCTGCGCAGCAGCGGTGACTTCATTTTCGTGACCGCCGGCTACGCGGTGGTCGACCTCGCGCGGGGCGAACTGCGCTACGCCCAGGCGGGCCACCCGGCTCCGCTGGTCTGGCGTGCGGGGGGCGGTGTGGCGGCGGAGCTGGGCATCGGACCGGAGGAGGCCGGGCCGGCGCTGGGCATGCTCGAGGAGGCGAGCTACGGCACCCTCGTCTCGGCCTTCGCGCCGGGCGATGGGCTCGTGCTCTTCACCGACGGCCTCACCGAGGTGGCCGGGCCGGACGGCGCGGAATTCGGAACCGC
>CAMCHD010000127.1 GCA_945874545.1 Akkermansia muciniphila
CCGGCCTCGTCCTCCCCACCGCCGAACTGCGCTCCCGCTGCGACGCCTTCGCCGAGGGCTGGATCAAAAAACAGACCGCCTCCTTCAAACGCCTCGGCGTCCAGGCCGACTGGGCCCACGAATACAAGACCAAGGCCCCCGCCTTCGAGGCCGACATCCTCCGCACCTTCGCCGCCTTCGTGGAAAAGGATTTGGTCTACCGCTCCAAAAAACCCGTCTACTGGAGCATCCCCTTCGAGACCGCCCTCGCCGAGGCCGAGATCGAATACGCCGAACACACCTCCATCGCCATCTGGGTGAAGTTCGCCGTCCCCGCCGCCGAGGCGGAGAAGTTCGGCCTGCCGACCGACAAGCCCCTGAGCATCGTCATCTGGACCACCACCCCCTGGACCATCCCGGCCAACCTCGCGATCGCGGTGCATCCGGAAACCGAATACGTCGCCGCCGACCTCGGCCCCGAACGCATCCTCGTCGCCAAGGCCCTCCTCCCCGCCGTCCTGGAAGCCGCCAAACACCCGGATCCTTCATTGGTCATTGGTCATTGGTCATTGGTCATTCCAGGCGCGCGCCTCGAAGGCCTCGCCACCCGCCACCCCTTCATCGACCGCGCCTCCCCGGTCGTCCTCGCGGACTACGTCACCACCGACAGCGGCACCGGGTGCGTGCACACCGCCCCCGGCCACGGCGCCGAGGACTATCTCACCGGCCTGAAATACGGCCTGCCCATCTACTGCCCGGTCGCCGACGACGGCCGTTACCTCGACGACGGCCAGGTCCCCGCCGACCTCGTCGGCATCTCCTGCCTGGAGACGGTCGAGGACCTCGCCGCGAAAAAGCCCAGCCCGGCCAACCTCGCCGTCCTCAAAAAACTCGCCACGCCCGACGCCACCGGCCACGTCGCCCTGCTCGCCAAGGCCAAATACGTGCACAGCTACCCCCACTGCTGGCGCTCCAAGACCCCCATCATCTTCCGCGCCGTCGACCAGTGGTTCGTCGGCCTCGACCGCGCCGCGCCCGGCGCCGCCTCGCCCCGCGCCACCGCCCTCGATGCGATCCGCGACGTCACCTGGTTCCCCGCCTGGGGCCAGGCCCGCATCACCGGCGCCGTGCAGTCCCGCCCCGACTGGTGCATCAGCCGCCAACGCTCCTGGGGCGTGCCCATCATCGCCTTTTACGACGGGCAAAAAAACGCCTTCCTCGACGCGTCCGTGGTCCGCGCCGTCGCCGCCAAAATCGCCGCCCATCCCGCCGGCACCAACCTCTGGTATGAACAGACCGCCGCCGAAATCCTGGCCGGCGTCGCCCTCCCCTCCGGCTGGCCGCCCGCGTCCGAGTTGATCAGCGGCCGCGACACGCTCGACGTCTGGATCGACTCCGGCTCCTCCCATGCCGCCGTGCTCCGCAACCACCAGGGCGGCACCCAATGGCCGGCCGACCTCTACCTCGAGGGCTCCGACCAGCACCGCGGCTGGTTCCAGTCCTCCCTCTGGACCGGCGTGATCGCCCAGGGCGGAGCGCCCTACAAGGCCGTGCTGACCCACGGCTTCATCGTCGGCGAGGACGGCAAAAAGATCTCCAAGTCCGGCAGCTACGAAAAACCCCCGACCTCGGACAACTTCATCGCCGACTACGGCGCGGACGTGATCCGCCTCTGGCTGGCCTCGCAGGATTTCACCCAGGATATCACCCTTTCGAAAAAGATCCTCGATAACGCCGCCGAGCAGTATCGCGGGTTTCGCAACGCCCTCCGCTACCAGCTGTCCGTCCTGCACGATTTCGACCCCGCGCGCCACGCCGTCCCGCACGCCGCGCTCGACGTGCTCGACCGCTGGGCCCTGCACCAGACCGCGCGTTTCCTGGGCGACGCCACCGCCGCCTACGACGCGTATGAATTCCACCGCGTGGTCAGCCTGAGCGCCCAGTTCGTGGCCACCACCCTGAGCGCGGTCTACAACGACGTCTGCAAGGACCGCCTCTACACCTACGCGGTCGACCACCCCCAGCGCCGCAGCACCCAGACCGCCGTCCACGCCATCCACGGCGTGCTGGTCCGCGTGCTCGCGCCCATCCTCACCTTCACCGCCGACGAGGCCTGGTGCCACGGCCATTTCCGGAGCGATTTTGCCCCCGACGCCCTCCCCGCCGGCGCGCCGCCCCGCTCCGTCCACCTGGCCGACTGGCCGGCGGCCGACCCTGCCTGGAGCGACGCGTCCCTCGCGGCCGATTTCACCGAACTGCTGAAAGTCCGGGCAAAAGTGAACGAGGCCCTCGAACCCCTCCGCCAGGCCGGCCAGCTCGGAAAATCGCTCGACGCCGCCGTCACTCTCGGCGTGGCGACCGCCGACCCGCTCGCGGCCGTCCTCCGCCGCCACGAAACCTTCCTCCCCGAGCTCCTGATCGTTTCCCACGTCGAGCTCGCCGCGCCCCCCGCGTCGGCCGAGCTCACCGTGACCGCCCGCCCCGCCGCCGAGCTCGGCCTGGTGCGCTGCCCGCGCTGCTGGCGCTGGGTCCCCGCCCTCCAACCCGCCGGAGAACACGAGGTCTGCCCCCGCTGCGCCGAGGCGATACTCCCCTGATCACCCCTCCCCCACCCGGCCGGATCGCTTTCGCTTCTTAATCCCACCCAAACCATCATGGCCCAACCCACCCGCAAGCCCGTCGAAGCCAAAAAGAAGTCCGCCCCACCCGCCAAAAAACCGGCCCCGCGCCCCGCGCCCCCGGCCAAAAAGTCTCCGCCTCCGGCGTCGAAAACCAAAACGCCCCCTTCCTCTTCCGTGAAACCTTCCAAAAAACCCGACACCAAACCCGCCCCGGCCAAAGCCGCCGCCGCCGCGAAACCCGCCGCCCCCAAGGCCGCCCCGGCCAAAGCCGCCAAGCCCGCCGGGAAAACCCCGCCCGCCCCGGCCAAAAAACCGGCCGCCAAAGCCACCAAGCCCGCGCCCGCCGCCAAACCGGCCGCCCCGGCGCCCAAGGCCCCGGCCAAAGCCGCCGCCCCGACACCCCCCGCCAAAGCCATCCCGCCCGCCCCGGCCAAGGCCGCCGCTCCGGGCAAACCCGCCGCCTTGAAGGGCAAGGACGCCGTCCGCGCCCGCATCTTGGCCCAGCGCGCCAAACCCGCCAAACCCGCCGCGTTTTCCCTCGAGGAGGTGCTCGCCATCGCCAAGACGGTCGAGAAGGCCGCCCCCGCCCCGGCCCCGGTCCCGCTGATCGCCACCAAAGCCGGCAAGACCGCCCCGCTGCCCGCCCACGCCCTGCAACCCCCGAAACCCACCACCGTCCGGGCCGCATCCCTGGCCGATATCCTGGGCTTCAACCCCAAGTCGAAGGCCTCCCACGCCGAGAACGAGGAGGACGCCATCCCCGAGAAGTTTAAACGTTACTACAAACTGCTCATCGAGCTGCGCAACCACGTGACCGGCCAGGTGGACCAGCACAGCGAGGAAACCCTGAAACGCTCGGCCAAGGAGGACAGCGGCGATCTCTCCAGCTACGGCACCGACGGCGGCACGGATTCGTTCGACCGCGACTTCGCGCTCAGCCTGGTGGCCAACGAACAAGAGGCGCTCGCCGAGGTCGAGGCCGCCATCCAACGCATCAAAAACGGGTCCTACGGGGTCTGCGAACACACCCAGCAGCCGATCAACAAGGAACGCCTGCTGGCCGTGCCGTTCACCCGCTACACCGCCGCCGCGATGAAGGAGATCGAAAAGACCCGCTACAAGGTTCGCGGCCAGACCGGCATCCTCGGCGAAGGCGAGGAAGGCGGCCCCAAGATCGAGGACGACAGCGGCGAGTAAGGCGCCCCCCCCCCCCGGCGGGCGCCCCAGCCTCCCCTCCCCCGCCGGCCCCCCCCCAGATCCCGCGCCTTCCCCGCCCATCCGCCCGGCTCCATCTCCCCCGGAGTCGTGCGATTGCGCATTTGCCTTTGCGCATTAATCCCGCGACTTTCGTTAAGCCGTTCTTGAGGTTCAATTAATCGCTTCACAGCGTTTTAACAACTATCCACCCAACTTGGAAGTCGACGCCGCTCCAGCTCCCGCCGTTTCCGCCGCCGCCCGCCCCCCGGCCTGGACGGATCGTGTCCTCGCCTACCGGCTGCTCTGGTTTCTCGGCGTGTTGGTGTTCACCCTCGATCAACTGACCAAGACCTGGGTCGTGCTGAATCTGCGTTTCCCCACCTACTGGCCGGAGGAGGGCGCCATCGTGGTGATCAAGGGCTTTTTTAACCTGGTGCACGTGGGCAACACCGGCGCCGCCTGGAGCCTCTTCAGCGGCCAGAGTTCCCTGCTCGCCCTGCTCGCCGGCGCCACGCTGTTCGGCATCTATTTCTGGCGCCGGCACCTCGGCCTGGAACACCGCCGCGCCCAGTTCGCCTTCGGCCTGCTCTGCGGCGGGATCGTGGGCAACTTTTTCGACCGCATCCTGCACGGCCATGTGATCGATTTCCTCGATTTCCACTTCGGCGACTACATCTACCCGACCTTTAACCTCGCCGACGCCGGCATCTGCGTGGGGGTGCTGATCTACCTCTGGCATTCGTTTCGCGAACCGCTCCCGCCCGCTCCGCCCGCCGCCTGAGCGGTGGCACGACTTCGCCGCCGACCTCGCGCCGGTCCCGCCCATGCTCCCCCCGTCCGCCCCGGTCGCCGTGATCGATATCGGCAGCAATTCGATCAAGGCCCTCGTCGCCCGCCGCACCTCCGCCGGCACGATCGAGGCGCTGGCCAATCGCACCCTCGATTGCCGCATCAGCGCGGGCATCGCCTCGGCCACCCCCCGCCTCGCCGAGGACGGCATGACCCGCGGCCTCGCCGCGATCCGCGAACTGCTGGACCTCGCCACGCCCTTCGCCCCCGCCCGGGTCGCCCTCGTCGCCACCAGCGCGGTGCGCGACGCCCAAAACGGCGGGGAGTTTCGCACCCGCGTGCTCGACGCCACCGGCCACGCCATCCGCATCCTCTCCGGCGAGGAGGAGGCCAACCTGATCGGCCTCGGCCTGACCTCCGATCCCGCGCTGGCCGCGCTGCGCGATTTCTACGTCTTCGACCTCGGCGGCGGCAGCCTGGAGTGCCTCTCCTTCCGTGATCGCCGCATCACCCAGGCCCTCAGCCTGCCGCTCGGCTGCGTGCGGCTGACGGAAAAATTCATCGCCGACCCCGCCGCCCCGCTCGACCCCGACGCGGCGCTGTGCCTCGCCCTCCATGCGCGGCGGGAGTTGAAAAACTCCGGTTTCCGCTTCGACCTGCCCACGCCGCCCGCCGCCGTGTTCACCGGCGGCACCCTCACGACCTTGCGCGCGCTCAAGGGCGCCCTGCACGGCGTCGCCCTGGCCGACACCCCTTCCGTCGTGTCCGTGGCCCAGGCGGCCTTCGTGCTCGACGAGATCGCCCCGCTCGATCTCGCCGCGCGCCGCGCCGTGCCCGGCATGCCCGCCGCCCGCGCCGATGTTTTTCCCGCCGCCCTGCTGACCGTGCTCGCCGTGGCCGAGTGCGCCGGCGCCGGGTCGTTTCACCACAGCCTGCACAACCTGCGCTGGGGCCTGGCCGCCGAGCTCCTCGGGTAAATCCCGCGCCGGCCGCCTACCCGGTCGCGCCCGCCAGGGCCGCCACCATGGCCGCGAAGTCCGCCGGCAAGGGCGCGCGCACCTCGATGGTGCGGGCCGTCACGGGGTGGTCGAAACGCAGGAACTCGGCGTGCAACATCACCCGCGGCGGGCGCATCGGCAGCGGCGCGCTGTCCTTCCAGCCATAGGTCGCGTCCCCGAGGATGGAGTGCCCGATGGAGCGCATGTGCACCCGGATCTGGTGGGTCCGGCCGGTGAGGATGTGGCAGCGCATGAGCGCGGCGTGGGGCGGAAAGGCCTGCTCGCGCGTCCAGTCGGTGCGCGCCGGTTTGCCGCCCTCGCCGGTGGTCATCTTGTGGCGATGGATGGGGTGCCGCGCGATGGCGCTGTCGATCCGGCCGCTGAGCAGGCGCGGCACGCCGGTGACGAGCGCGAGATACTCCTTGTGCAGATGACGGCCGGCGAATTGCTCCGAGAGCCCGCGGTGGGCCGCGTCGGTCTTGGCCACCACGATGACGCCGCTGGTTTCCTTGTCCAGGCGGTGCACGATGCCGGGCCGCTCCACCCCGCCGACGCCGGAGAGCGAGCCGGCGCAGTGCCCGAGCAGGGCGTGCACGAGGGTGTCGTCGGTCGTGCCCGAGCCCGGATGCACCACCATGCCGGCGGCCTTGTTGATCGCCAGGAGATGGGAGTCCTCGAAAAGCACGTCGAGCTCCACCCCGGAGGGCTTGAGCGCCGAGGGCACCGCGTCGGCGTGGGAAAATTCCACCGTATCGCCCGGGTGGAGCTCGGTTTTTTTGTCCAACACCACGCCCGCGCGGGTGACCCGCCCCGCCTCGAAGGCCCGCTGCCACGCCGCGCGGGAGTGCTCGGGAAAAGCGGCCGCGAGCAGCTTGTCGGCGCGCTCCCGCCTCGTGCCCTCGGGAATGTGGTAACGGTGGTTCTCCGCCATGGTGGACCCGCCTGTCTGCCGCCCGCCGCCGCCGCTGGCGACGGAAAACGCCGACGCACCCGTCGGCCTACCTCGCGTCGCGCGCTTTGAGGGGCAGCTCCGAGTCCGGCCAGCGCTCGAGAAAGGCCCGCTGCGCGTCGCGATCGACGATCTGCTCCGCACCGTCGCGTTCGAGAAACCGCCGCGGATAGGCCGGACCGAGCCCCGTGATCTCCACCAACCGCGCGACCGCGTCGACCGTGAACAAGGCCCGCCACGCCCCGCAGCCGATTTCAAAACCCGCCTCGGTGCGGCGTATCCGCCGGGTGCGATGCGGGGAGGGATCGCGCCCGAGCAGCTCGCGCGCCCGGCCCAGGAAGTCCACCCCCCAACCCGACCGCAACCAGGCCGCCTGCTCCTCCGCGAGCCGCGCCACCCGCACCGCGAAAGCCGGCGGAGCCGCCTCCCAGGCGTCGACCTCGTCGATCCAGCCCGCCCGCGCCCCGGGGAAACTGTCGTAGCCCGGCACATACGGCTTGATGTCGAGGACCGGCGTGCCCTCCACCAGATCGCAGGCGCCGAGCCGCAGCGTGCGCCCCTCGACGCCGAGCAGGCGCACCGGGGTGAGCCCGAGGGCGTTGGGCCGGTGCGGCGACCGGGTCGCGAAGACCCCGCGCCGCCGCTGCGGCCCGCGCGGCGGGATGACCTGCGGACGCCAGCCCTCGTTGCGGTGAAACCACCAGAGCAGCCACACCCGCTCGAAGCCCGCCAGGTCGGCCAGCGCCGCCTCGAAATTCCGTCCCGGGACGAGTTCGAGAAAATTTTCCTCCGGCTCGCGCTCGTCCGGTTGGTGGCGCGCGGCGAATTTGGCCGCCTTGCCGCTGCGAATAAAACCGATCGGCCGCAGGACCAGCGCGGGCCCGCCGTCCGACGCCCCGGATGAGTCGTTGCCTTCGATGTCGGTCACGCGCGAGGTGTCCGGCCTAGTCCAGATCGCGTTCGGCCAGATCGTCCTCGTCCCAGCCGAAGTAGTGGCCGAGCTCGTGCAGATACGTGACGCCGACCTCGGCGAGGAAGGCGTCGCGATCCTGCTCCACGAAGTCCCAGATGTTGTCCAGATAGAGACTGATTTGCGGCGGCATCGGCTGATCTTGCGCGATCTCCTCGCCGTGCGCCGAGCCGTCGAAGAGGCCGAGGATGTCGTCGGGAAAACCCTCCGCGAGGATGTGCGCGGGCGGCTTGGCCTCGTAGTGGACGGGGATTTGCGACGCGAATTCGCGCACCGGCGGCGGCAGGCGGCGAAGCGTTTTCTCGATCTCCTTGGCGGCGGCGGCGGTGCGTTGGGCAAGCGTCATTTTCGCCCCGCAGTTGACCGGGCGGGGAAAAAAAAGCGAGGCCGGCGCGCGAGGCCTGTAACCGCCGCCGCCGGCCCGCGTCTCCCGTGACATGCAAGCGATGACGCCGGTCCGGCGCCACCCGCGCAAAACCACCCGGCCCACCCGCCATATCCGTCAACCCGACCAAACCCACATACGACCATGAACACCACCACCCGATCCCTGCTCTGCGGCGCCCTGCTCCTCGCGGGCCTCGCCCTCGCCCCCGGCCTCCGCGCCCAGAACGAGCAACGCCCCGAGAAACCCCGCAAGGAACAACGCCAGGAACGCCGCGGCGACCGCCTCGAGATGCTGAAGACGGAACTCGCCCTCACCGACGCGCAGATCGCCACCCTGACCCCCATCCTCGCCGCCGAACGCGAGGAGCTGATGGCCGCCCGCAAGGAGCTCGGCAAGGACGCCGACCGCGCCGCCGTGCGCGAGGCGATGCAGGCCATCCACGCCGAATACAAACCGCAGATCGCCGCCGTGCTGACCGAGGAGCAGAAGGCCAAGATGGCCGCCCTCCGCGAGCGCGGCCAGAAAGGCCCCAAGGGCCCCGGCGCCGGCGGCCCGCCCCCCGCCGAGTAAACCCACGCCTCGCGCGCCGGTCTCTCCCGACAACCCGCATCCCGCCGCCACCCGCGGCGGGATTTTTTGCGCCCCGCGCCGGGCGCTCAGCCGCGCGCCAGCCGGTCACGCACCGCCGCCACGGTGGCCCAGTGGTCCCCGGGGATCGCCGGCCCGGAATGGCGCACGCACTCCGCGCCCAGCGCCGCGCCCAGCGCGCCGCAAAGATCGAGCGGCCAACCCCGCGCGAAGCCGTAGAGAAAACCGCCCGCGAAGGCGTCGCCCGCGCCGTTGGTATCGACCACCCGCTCGACCACCACCGGCGCCACCCGATGCAATTCGGCGCCGCGCGCGATCCACGCCCCGTCCTTGCCCACCTTGACCACCGCGACCAGCCCGGGCGATTCCCCCGCCAGCCGCCGCGCGTGGCCCGCGTAGTCGTCACCGCCATCCGGATACAGCGCGCGGATCTCGTCCTCGTTGGCGAAGACATGATGGACGCCGCCCGCCCGGAGCTGCGCCAGCATCCAGTCCCGGGCCGCGTGCACGACCTCGAAGGAGGCGATGTCGAGCGACACCGTCGCGCCCGAGGCCCGCGCCCCCGCCAGCGCCGCGTCGGCCAGCGCCTGGTTGAAGACGAGGTAGCCCTCGATGTGGGCGTGGCGCACCCCGGCGAAGTCGACCGGGCGGATCTCCCCGGGCGCGAGGGTGAGGGCGGCGCCGAGGTCGGTGCGCATGGTGCGGGCGCCGTCGGGCGTGATGAGGGCGAGGCAACGGGCGTTGGCCCGGTCCGGGCTGGCCTTGAAACGGTGCGGATCCAGCCCGAGCGAGTTCGAATGCGCCCGGTAGGCGGCGGCGGTGGCGTCGGCGCCGAGCTTGCCCAGGAAACCCGCGCGCAGGCCCAGGCGAGCCGCGTTGCGGATGACGTTGGCCGAGCTGCCGCCGGGCTCGAGCGCGGGCGGCGCCGGCAGCCGGGCGAGGATGGCGTCCATCTCGGCCGCGTCGACCAGCACCATGCCGCCCTTTTCGCCGCGCACCCCGGCGAGGAAGGCGTCCGGCACATGGGCGGTGAGGTCCATGATCGGCGAACCAAGGCCGAGGATATCGAGGGCGGGCGGGAGGGGGGCGGGAATCATCGGATAAAGCGGCGAACCTCCCGCTTTCCGGCCCAAGGTCAAAAAAAAGCGCCGCCCCGGAAAGGGGCGGCGCGGAGGTCGGCCGGGGCGGCGCGACGCAAACTCAGTTGGCGACGGTCAGGCTGGTGACCAGGAGCACGTCGTCATCGACCTCGATCTGGATCGAGTAGTCGCCCGGCGCGGGGAAGGCCAGGTTGCGCACGTCGTTGATCAGATTGATGCGCTGGAGCGGGCCCTGGGACTCGAACTCGCGGTCGAGCAGCACGCTCATGGCGTCGGCGGCGAGGCCGAGGGAGATCTTGATCTTGTGCTTGCCGGCGGCGACGTCGGTCAGCGTCAGGAACCAGATCATGAAGGGGTGGGTGAGGGGGAACTGGCGGCCGCGGATGGCGGAGAAGACACCGAGGATGGTGTGTTTGCCCGTGGCGGGATCGATATGCACGCCGTCGCAAAGGAGCCAGCAGAGCACTTGGGGTTTGGTGGAGTTCGACATGGTGGGAGGAAAAGAGCGCAACCGTGAGCGCCGGAGCCGCCGAGGGGAAGTCGGAAGTGATTTGCGAACGAGATCGTCGCCCGCACCGTCGACCCGATGGGCACCGTCAACACCTTCGCCGTCGAATGGCTGGAACCGCTCCGCGCCTACCCGCGCTGGCTGGTGCTGCTGGGCGCGGCGGTGGCGACCGCCGCCGTGCTGATCCTCCTCGCCAAGACGCTGAAATGGGGTCTCTACCTCGGTTTGGCCGGCCTCGGCGCCTTGGTGGTGTTCGGCTTCGCCGTCTGGCTGGAAAGCTGACGGCGCGAAGCCCGCCCGGGGGATTTTCTTGTCAGGATTCCCCCCCGCTTCATATCCGGTTTGGATGAAGTATATCTTTGTGACCGGCGGCGTCGTCTCCTCGCTCGGCAAAGGCCTCACCGCCGCCGCGCTCGGCGCCCTGCTCGAAATGCGCGGGCTGACCGTGCGCATCCAGAAATTCGACCCCTACCTCAACGTCGACCCGGGCACCATGAGCCCCTACCAGCACGGCGAGGTCTATGTGCTCGAGGACGGCG
>CAMCHD010000128.1 GCA_945874545.1 Akkermansia muciniphila
GCCAAGCGCTCGACCAAAATCGGAGACCGCGACGAGACGGTTGAATTCAGCCGCGCGGTCACCGTGCCGGACGGAGCGGTCCAAGCCGACAAAGTCGCCGCCGTCTACGAGAACGGCGTGCTCACCGTCACCCTGCCCAAGCGGGACGAAGCGAAGCCCCGCAAGGTCAGCGTGACCGTCGCCTGAGCGCCCCCAAACGCCAAGGCGAGTCCCGGAAATCGATAACCACATCAACTCAGGAGAAACCTTCCATGTCCTTCATTTCGTCCCTCATTCCCTCCCTTAACGCCACGCCGGCTACGCCGGCGCCCGCCGGCCCTTCGCCGGTGGCCGACGACCAGGCGCCGGCGGTCACGCCGCGTTATCAACTCACCGAGACCGCCGAGGCCTATGGGCTCACGGTGGAGCTGCCTGGTGTCGCCAAAGACGGTCTGGAACTGACCGTCGATCACGAACAGCTTCGGGTGGTGGGCCGGCGAGCGGTCCGCAAGCCCGACGGTTGGACGGCCTTGCATCGCGAGACTCGCGAGGCCCGCTTCGAGCTCGAGCTTGAGCATGGTCGCGCGATCGATGCCGACGCGATCCGTGCCGAGTTGCGCGACGGGTTGTTGCGCTTGGCGCTGCCCAAGGCCGGGGCGCTCAAACCCCGCAAGGTCACCGTGGCCTGAGCGGCCTCGATGCGTGGCAGTTGACTCGAAAAATCAGGGACCGCTATTCATGGCGGTCCCTTTTTTTCATGCGTCGATACTTCCTATTTCTCGCTCTCCTTCTCGCCGGCGCCGCCGGCATTTCGCGCGGTCAAGAGGCCTCCCCGGCCGGTCCGGTGGTCGATCCCGCCACCCAGGCGGTGGCGGCGGTGGCCAGCGGGGCGGCGAAGCCGGAGCGCGCGCCGGATCTGATCGAGCATCTGGTGGATCTATCCCTCGAGGCTTCGGGCATCAGCAACCACGGCGCGGCCAATACCTGGCAGCATTTTGTCATCGCGGCGTTTATCCTCGTCGCCTCCTACGTTTTTCGTCGCGGCTTCACCAAGCTCTTTTTTGGCGGTCTGAGACGCCTCAGCGCACGCACCGAGACCACGCTCGACGACGAATTATTCAGTTCGCTGGAGCGTCCCATCAGTGCGTTCATCGCCCTTTTCGGCGCGGTGATGGCGGTCAAGGTGCTCAAGCTCTCGCCCGAGGCCGACGCGGCGCGGGTCTATCTCCAGACCGTCGCCGCCGCGGTGGTGACCCTGTGGTTTTTCATCAACGCGTTTAACACCATTCTCGACCATGTGCATGCCGCCGCAAAAAGAAAGGACCTCAGCGTCGCGGCCTTCATGCCCTGGATAAAGAAGACGCTCATCGCGCTCATCCTGATCTTCGGCGTGTTGATGGTCGCGCAGCGGCTCGGGGCCGACGTAAAGGCGTTTCTCGCCGGTCTCGGCATAGGCGGCCTGGCCTTCGCGCTGGCGGCGCAGGACACGTTGGCAAATGTCTTCGGCTCGGTCGTGGTCGCGGTGGATCAGCCCTTCCGTATCGGGGACTTTGTTCAAATCGGCGCCTTTCAGGGCACGGTGGAGGACATCGGGTTGCGCTCGACGAAACTGCGCACCCCGGCGCGCACCCTGGTCGTGATCCCGAACAAGACGGTGGCGGGCGAATCGATAAACAACTTCAGCCGCATGCCGCAGCGTCGGGTGGACCAGACCATAGGCCTCACCTACTCGTCCAAATCGACCCAGATCGAGGGTTTGCTGGGTGAAATCCGCGCCCTCCTGAAAAACGACGCCGAGGTGCACCAGGAGTTCATCGTGGTCAACTTTCTCAACTACGGCGCGTTTTCCCTCGACGTGCAGATCATCTACTTCACGGCGTCGCCCGATCTCGTGGGTTCCTTCGTGACGCGCGAGCGGATAAACTTGGCCATCATGCGGCTGGTGGAGGCGCACGGCCTCAGCTTCGCGTTCCCGACCCAGACCATCGAACTGTCGGGCGACGTCGCCCGGCGGATGGCGGGTCTTAAAGAATAACGGAGCGGAACGCCGCCAGGGACATCAGGCCAGACAGGCCTGGAAGCCGGCGTTGAGCGCGGCACGGTCGAGGTTCTTGCCGATGAAGACCAGGGTGTTTTCGCGCGCGTCCCGGCCCCAGGGGCGGTCGAATTTGGCGTCGAAAAGCATGTGGACTCCTTGGAAAACGAGGCGGTTGGGCGAGCCCTTGACCGCGAGCACGCCCTTGCTGCGGTAGATGTCGTTGCCCTTTTCCTTCAGCAGCACGCCGATCCAGTCGTTCAACTTTTTGCCGTCGAGGTCGCCGGCCTGGCGTATCCCCACGCTGGAGACATCGGAGTCGTGGCCGTGGGTGTGTTCGTAATCCTGTTGCCAGCCGGGGCGGGCGGTCTCGCCCATGACATGGATGTGGAGGGGGTGGTGGCCACAGGCCTCGAAAACGAGATAAAAGCCGGGCGCGGGGATATTCACCGCGAAGTGGGCGTGGCCGTGGTCGCCGAGATGGAGGCGGTGGAGGGTGGCTCCGGGGGCGAGCGACTCGCCGGGACGGACCTTGTTCTCCCAGTCGGCGAAGACCAGCACGGCGGCGTCGCGGGCGGCGGCGAGGTCGGCAGGGGCGAGGGATTTGACCGGCAGGACGGCGATATCCAGGGTGCCGTCGGGGCCGTGGTGATGGTGGACGTGGTCGTCGCCGTGATCGTGCGTATGGTCGTGGCCGTGAGCGTGGCCGCAGCATTCGTCGTGGGCGTGTCCGATCACGAGTTCGTGGGTGCCGGCCGGCAGGGCGTAGGCGCCGGCCCACTCGAAGGGGTAGGAGGGGGCGAGGAAAGCGGGGTCGAGCTCGGTGGCGCGGGAGAGGTTAAAGCCTCCCACCCGCAGGATACGATCGAGGGGCACGTCGGCGTTGGTGGCGCGGAGCACGCGCGCGGCGGCGTTCATGCGACGGATGCGGGTTTCGAGGGCGTCGAGCTCGGTCGCGGACACCAAATCGGCCTTGTTCAGGATGAGCACGTCGGCGAACCCGATCTGTTTTTTCACCTCGGGCGAGGTATCGACGTGCTGGAGCACGTGATGGGCGTCGACCAGCGTGACGATGGCGTCGAGGCGGAAGGCGGCCCGCATCTCGTCGTCGGTGAAAAAAGTCTGCGCGACCGGCCCGGGGTCGGCGAGGCCGGTGGTCTCGATCAGGATGCCGTCGAGCCGGTCCTTGCGCTTCATCAGTCGGCCGAGAATGCGCAGCAGGTCACCGCGCACCGAGCAGCAGATGCAGCCGTTGTTCATCTCGAAGATCTCCTCGTCGGACTGGATCACGAGTTGGTGATCGACCCCGACCTCGCCGAACTCGTTTTCGATCACGGCGAGTTTTTGTCCGTGATTCTCGGTCAGGATCCGGTTCAGCAGGGTGGTTTTGCCGGCGCCCAGAAAACCGGTCAGCACGGTGACGGGGATCGGCGCGGGCGCGGAGGGGGGCGGCGGAGGCGAGGCGGGGGCGGCGGAGGCGGACATGGTGGAGAACAAGAGACGCCGCGGCGCCCCGCCCGCAAGGCGGGACGCGCGGAAACCGGTGGTGCGGGGAGGGCGAACTCAGCCGCGTTTGGCGGCCAGGAGTTTTTCCAACTTCACGATATCGGCGCTGAACAAACGGATGCCCTCGGCGGTTTTCTCGGTGGCCATGGCGTCCTCGTTCAGCGCGAAGCGGAAGGCCTTTTCGTCGAAGCTCACCTTCTGCAGGTCGGCGGCGGCGGCGCAGGCGGGGTCGAGTTGGCGCACCAGGGGGGCGTCGCTCTTGGCCAATTCGGCGAGCAGGGGCGGGGCGATCGTGAGCAGGTCGCAGCCGGCCAGTTCGAGGATCTCGCCGGTGTTGCGGAAGGAGGCTCCCATCACCTCGGTGGCGTAGCCGAATTTCTTGTAGTAGGTGTAGATTTGGGTGACCGAAATGACGCCGGGATCCTGGGCGCCGCTGAAGTCGCCGGTGGGGTTCTTGGCCTTGTGCCAGTCGAGGATGCGTCCGACAAAGGGCGAGATAAGGGTGATGCCGGCCTCGGCGCAGGCGACCGCCTGGGCAAAGGAGAACAAGAGCGTGAGGTTGCAGTGGATGCCTTCTTTTTCGAGGACCTCGGCGGCCTTGATGCCTTCCCAGGTGGAGGCGATCTTGATCAGCACGCGATCCCGGGAAATGCCGGCCTTTTCGTAAAGGGCGATGATCTCGCGGGCCTTCGCCAGGGTGCCGGTGGTGTCGAAGGACAGACGCGCATCGACTTCGGACGAGACGCGGCCGGGGACGATCTTGAGGATCTCGAGGCCAAATACGACCAGCAGGCGGTCGATCACCTGGTCGAGACGGGCGTCGGGACCGGCGTCCGCGATAGCCTGATCGAGCAGGGCCGCATACTCGGGCATGGCGGCGGCTTTCAGGATGAGGGAGGGATTGGTGGTGGCGTCACGCGGAGCGAACGCGCGCATGCTTTGGAAATCGCCGGTGTCGGCGACGACGACGGTGAAGGCTTTGAGTTGGTCGAGTTGGGTAGGCATGGGAAGAAATGGAGGTGGGCCGGGGCGGGGAGATGGGAACTTAGGCGGGCTCGGGCGGAGCGGTTGAGGCGAGGTTGGGGAGCAAAGGGAGGGAAGCGAGGTGGTTCTCCAGCCAATTGCAGGCACCCTTCTCGTTGGTGAAAGCGCCATCCAGCTGCGCCTCGAAAGCGAGGTCGAGCAAGCGTTTGAATTCCGGGCCGGGGGCCAGGCCGGCGGTGATCAAGTGCCGGCCGAGCAGGATCGGCCGGGGGGCGGCGGCGGCGAGATCGAGGGCGGCGGCGCGGGCCAGCAGGCGTTGGATCAGGGTGTGGGTCTCGGGCGAGTGCAGCGGAGGGCGACCGTCGCTGTCGGCGCGCATCACCGCGGCGAGGTCCCCGATGGTCGCGGGGTGGAGGCGCCGGGCGAGACGGCGGAGGGCGTTGGGGCCGAGTCCATCGGGACCACCGTGGTGGTGAACCATGTGGTTTGCGACCAGAGGACCGATGGCGGGGGAGTGGTCGAGCGGCGCGCCGATGCGGGCGAGGAACGCCTCGGCCGGGGCGACGCCGGCGGGTTCGTGACCGGGGCTGGTCCAACGCAGGACAAGGCCGTGAGCGCCGGAAAATGCGGAAGTTGTAACCAATTTGGTTACGTTTTCCGGAAGCGAGCTCGGCGGAAGGGACGGACAAGTGTAACCATTTTGGTTACACTTGTCGGGGGAGAGCGGCGGGGGGAGGGAGGCTTTGGGGGCGGGGGCGGGTTTGAGTTCCTGGCGGGTGCAGGCGGGTTTGCCGACATCGTGGAGCAGGACGGCGAACATCAGCAGGCGACGACGACGGGGGGAGGAGGCGATCCACTCAGGATCGCGGGCGAGGGCGTCGCACGCGTGGGCGGTGTGGGTCCAGACGTCGCCCTCCGGATGCCACTCGGGGTCCTGCGGGCAACCGGCCAGACCGGCGAGTTCGGGGAAGTGGGCGAGCCAGCCCGTTTCGGCCAGCACGCGCAGGCCGGCGGAAGGGCGCCCCAGGGACGGGGCGGATTTTTCGGCCCACTTGGCCCACTCGTGCCAGATACGCTCGACCGGAAGTTCGCCGAAGGAGGGAGCGATCTCGCGGCAGAGCGCGGCGGTGGCGGGATCGAGGGTGAGGTCGAAGCGGCCGGCGAGTTGCATGGCGCGCAGCACGCGCAGGGGATCCTCGGCGAAGGCCGGGCTGGTGTGGCGGAGGCGGCGGGCGCGGAGATCGGCTTCGCCGCCGTGCGGATCGATCAGGCGGGCGGTGGAGGGGTCCCAGGCGAGGGCGTTCAGGGTGAAATCACGACGGGCGGCGGCGTCCGCGTCGGAGAGGGTCGGGTCGGGCTCGATGGCGAATCCCCGGTGGCCGGCGCCGGTCTTGGATTCGCGGCGGGGCAGGGCGATGTCGTATTCGGTGCCGGATACGAGGCGGAGCTTGATCACGCCGAAACTCCGGCCGACCACGTCGGTGGCGCCGAGCGGAGCCAGCACGCGGTGCAGGTCGCCGAACGAGGCGCCGCCGACCTCGAGGTCGAAGTCCTTGGGCTCGAGGCCGAGCAGCCAGTCGCGCACCGCGCCGCCGACGATACGCGGACGCCCGACGCCGCGCAGGGCGGACAGGACCGGGGCGAGTTCGGCGGGGAGTTGCACGGCGGACGGTGCGGCGGGCGCGACGAGTCACCCGGGCTGGCCCGGTGTGGTGGAGCGACCCAGACCAAGGGAAAAAAGAACAAGCTTAAACCAGCCCAACAAAAGCGCGAGGCCTCCGAGCGGGGTGACCGGCCCGAGCAGACGCGGGCCGCCGAGCGCGAGGATAAAAATCGAGCCGGCAAACAGCCAGGCGCCGAGCAACCACCAGGCGGCGATGCGACGCAGCGCGGCGGCGCGGGAGGGCTCGGCGGCGGCCCACGCGAGCGCGCCGAGCGAGGCGAGGGCATGGGCCAGTTGATACTGCGCGGCGGTCGCCCAGGCGTCGGCCGTTCCCCGGATCAACAGCGTTTCCTTCAGGGCGTGGGCGCCCAGTGCGCCGAGCGACACGGCAGTCAGGCCGGTCAGGGCGACCAAGGCGGCAAGGCGGGCGGGCGGGGCTTGATGATCGGGCATGGGCCGAGGGAGGGACGCGGATCAATTGGCCGGAGGCAGGAGGTCCTGCTCCGCTTCGCGGGCGAGGAGCCACAGCAGGTCGGAGACGCGATTCACGTAGGCGAGGACGACGGGGCGGACGGTGCGGCCGGCGCGGGTGGGGAGACCGACCAAATGCCGTTCGGCGCGACGGGCCACCACGCGGGCCTGGTCGAAGGCGGCGGAGAGGGGACCCGCACCGGGGGTGGCCCAGCCGTCGAAACGCAGCCCGCGCGCCTCGAGGGCGGCGGCGGCGAGATCCACCCGGGAGAGCGCGGCGGCGTCGAGTTTTTTGAACTTCGACTCCAGATATCGCGCGCTGTCGACCTCGGCGCACGCGACCTCGCCCATGAGCGCGACGAGGTCGTGCTGGATGGGAAGAAGCACTTCGGCGCGTCCGCCGGCGGCTCGGGCCAGACCGATCGCGGCGTTGAGTTCATCGCAGGCGCCGAGGGCCTCGATCTGGGGGTGGTCCTTGGCGACGCGTTGGCCGTAAAGCAGGCCGGTCAATCCTTCGTCGCCGGTGCGGGTGCTGATGCTCATGGCGGCACGTTCGACCATGGCGCCCGGGCTGGCAAGCGGCGCGGGAGCCTTCGGGGGCGGGTGGCGGCCTCAAGCCAGGCGGCGTGCGGCGGCCTGGGCGCGCAGGCACAGCTCGGCGGCCTTGAACACGTGCCGCTGGGTCATGGCGGTTTCGGTGCGGTTCAGGCAATCGAGGATGAGTTCCCCGAAAAAACGATAGCCCACCTGGCCGGCGACCTGGAGGTGATGTTCCCCCTTTTCATCGACCAGGTAAACGTGGTCGCCGGTGGGATCGCGGCCGACGTCGAGGTATTTGCGCAATTCGATATAGCCCTTGGTGCCGAGGATCGTCATGCGGCCGTCGCCCCAGGTGCCCAGCCCCTTGGGGGTGAACCAGTCCACCCGCACGTAATTGGTCGCACCGTTGTCGCCGATGAGATTGGCCTCCCCGAAGTCCTCGAACTCGGGGTGTTCGGGGTGGGCGTAGTTGGCGACGGCGGCGTGGGCCACGGTCGCGTCGGTCGCGCCGGTGAAGGTCAAAAACTGTTCGAACTGGTGGCTGCCGATGTCGCAGAGGATGCCGCCAAACCTCTGTTTTTGGAAAAACCAGTCGGGCCGGCCGGTGCCGAGGCGGTGGGGCCCCAGGCCGATGACCTGCAATACCCGGCCGATCGCGCCCTGGCGGACGAGGTCGGTGGCGAACATGGCGGACTCCACGTGCAGGCGTTCGCTGAAATAGACCGCGTATTTCCGGCCGGTGCGGGCGACGTCGGCCTTGGCCTGGTCGAGTTGATCGAGGGTGGTAAAGGGCGTCTTGTCGGTGAAATAGTCCTTGCCGGCGGCCATCACCCGGCCGCCGATCGCGCCCCGCTCGCTCGGCACGGCGGCGGCGGCGACGAGGTGCACCGCGGGATCGGCGAGGATCTCGTCCAGCGAGCGGGCGACCTGGACGGCGGGGAATTTTTGGCGGAAAGCGGCGACCTTCGCGGGGTCGGCGTCATAGACCCACTTTAATACCGCGCCGGCCTCGAGTAGGCCGTTGCACTGGCCGTAGATGTGGCCGTGTTCGAGGTGCGCGGCGGCGAAGATAAAGTCGCCGGGTCGCACCACGGGGTTGGGTTTGCCCTGGGGGGCGTAGTTCATGCCGTCGGCTTTTTGGCTCATGGGAGAAGGGTAAGGGGAGTTCACCGTAGGCTGGACCACGGCCGCGCCCGTGCCGGTGATGGCGACCTGCAAACAGTCGCGCCGAGGACTGGAAGCGAACGCCGGAGCCGGTTCAGGCGCCCGCGGCGGTCTTGGTTTTCTCGGCGAGCGCTTTCACCGCGCGCTCCACGCCGCGGCGAACGGACTTATCCATGCGGTCGATGAAAAGGGTGCCGTTCAGATGATCGACCTCGTGTTGGATGCAGCGTCCGAAGAGTCCGTTGCAGGTCAGCGTGTGCGGGGTGCCCTGCGCGTCCTGATAGGTCACCCGGATGCGATCGGGGCGCTCGATATCGCCGCGGATATCGGGGAACGACAGGCAGCCCTCCTCATAGGGAAGCTTTTCCGAGGGCAAAAACTCGACCTTCGGGTTGGTCAGCACCATGGGCATGATCAACTCCAGCGGAGGCTGGGCGCCGTCGAGTTCCCAATGGAAATCCCGATCGGTGTTGCGCAGGTCCACCACGCAGAGCTGGAGGGCGCGGCCGATCTGCTGCGCGGCCAGGCCAATGCCGGCGGCGGCGTGCATGGTCGTGACCATCTCGGCGGCGAGCTGGGCGAGGGTTTGATCGAAGACGGTCACCGCCGCGCCCTTTTGACGAAGGACGGGGGCGTTGTAGTGAACAATCGCGAGCGACATGGGTCGGTAGAGGAACGTGAAAGCCTGCAAGATGCGCCAGCGTGGGTTTGCCACCCCGGCCCGCAAACCAATACTCATCGCGCCATGAACGCCAACGAACCCGCCCCCGCGCCGCCCAAGAGGCTGGTGCGTTCCGCCGGGGTGTGGCCCGGGCTGTTCCTCGGCGTGGCCCTGATCCTCGCGGCCTGGGTGGTCCCGGTGAATTTTCGCGCCCTCGCCCCGGCCCTGCTCGAACGCGCCGGGACGGGCACGCCGGACCTGGCCGCGCTCGGGTTGGCGCGGCTGGAAGCGGCCGAGCCCGGGCCGGCGGCACTACTGCTCAACGGGGCGCGGGCGGCGGAGGCGCCGGCGCCCGGCGTGGACGCGCTGGCCGTGGCGCTGGCGGGGTTTTCCCGAAGGGAGCCGGCGTTGATGCCCTGGGGTGGTGAGGATCCCTTTTTACGCCCCCTGATGCAGACCCCGACCGGACGAGGGGCGGCGGCGCGAGGGGAGGCCGTGCCCGTGCTTACGTTTCTCGCCGCGGCCGAGACACGGGCCGAACTGCGGGGATTTCTCGCCGGCTCGCGCCGTGCGGCGGTGCGCGAGACGCTCGCCCTGCTCGGCCTGGAAAACACCGGCCGTTTTGTCCCGGCGGGCCGACCGGGCGGGCAAACCTACGAGGCGCTGGTGCTGCTCGCGGCCCTGCTCCAGCAGGGCGAACACTTTGACGACGCCTTCGCCCGGACCTGGCGGGAAACCGCCCGCGAGGCGACGGTCCGGGGCGGACTCGGGGCGGGTGAGGCGTGGTTGTTGGATTTGCTGGCTCTGGCCCGGCGGCTCGACTGGCGGCAACTCACGGCGGTGGCCGGCGGGGTGCAGACAAACGAGACGTGGGCGGCGCTCGCCGACCTCGCGCGCGGCGGCGGCAGGGCGTTGGATCTCACGCTGGCGGCCGCCCTGGTGGACGGCTCGTCCGAACGGCTGGTCCGCTTCCGCCGCCTGCATCCGGCCGACGCCGACGCCGACCTCGCGCTGGCGCTGGCCGGCGGTCAGGGCGCGGTGCGTCTTTTGCTGGATCGGGGCGTGCCCGTCCACCGCGGCGCCGCGCCCGCGCCGGGGCCGCTGGTATCGCTGGCCGTCTTGCACCCGGCCTGGGCATTGGCCCTGCGCTTCGCGCTCTGCGCCGGCGGCGCCTACCTCGTCCTGCGCGCGCTCGACCGCCGGGCGGCGAATCGAACCGGGCGGTTCTCCGGCGACACCGTGTTTCGGGCCCGGGCGGGCCTGCTCGCCCTCGTGGCGACCGGGGTTTTTGCGGTCGTCACCGAGCCCTATCTCGGCCGCGGCGCGCCGCTCCGCGCGGAGAAAATCCACCTCGCCCTGCCCGTGCTGGGCGATCTCGCCGACCCGGCCACGCTTTCCACCGTCGTTCCCTCTTTTGCCATGGACCTCCATTCCCTCCTCGCCATCGCGCTTTTCGGCGCCCTGCAGATCGCCATGTATCTTGTCTGCCTCGCCAAAATCCGCGCGGTCGA
>CAMCHD010000129.1 GCA_945874545.1 Akkermansia muciniphila
TCGCGCCAACCAGCCCAGCAAACCTTGCAAATGCCCCTGCCCCAAGGGCGCGTCCGGTGTGCCCGCGACCGCGAATTCCCGCGCCAGGCGCAGGAGTTCCTCGGGCGCGTCACCCGGAGGCCAGGCCCGCCAGCGCGCCGCCCAACCCGTATCGCCCGCGTCCGACCCGGAACCAAACCTCGCCGCAAGCAGCGGCAGGACCGCGTCACAAACCCAGGTGTCAAAACGCGTGCCGCCTAAAACGCCTCCGCAAACCTCCTGCGATAAACGCCTCCGAGCCGGTCCCAGGCCCAAAAGCCGACGCTCGCGGCGCAGGCCCCCGCCTCCGGCCTCGACCGGTTCCGCCCCCGCCCACTCCACGCCGATTTCGGCCAGGCGGTCCGGCCAGTCCGGGCGAGCCGCGATCCAGTCCGCATACTGCGCGAGGCGCAAACGCGGCCGATTGGCGGGCCGCACCCCGGCGATTTGCCAGGGCTCGGCCGGCGTCGCCCAGGCCGCCTCGACCGTGACCCCGCCCGCCCGCCAGGCCCCCAGCGGCCAGCGCTCCGCCACCGCCAGCATGGGCAGCCGGTTGGCCCGGTAACCGAGCACCTCGAGCGCGGAGCGGTGGCAGGCCTCGTCCCAACCGAGCCGCCCGAGGCGGTCGGCCGCCAGGTGACATTTGTTCCTCCACCGGCGCTCCGCGTGCCGGACCACCTCGTCCCGCAGCACGGCGGGCGCGGCGCCCGAGAGGTGTTCACGCAGCCGGCTGTAGGGCCTTCCGGCGATGCCCTCGACCGCCGCCTCCTCCGCGTGCGCCTCAAGGTCGCGCTGGAGACGCGGGAGCAGCTCGAGGATGGGAATGGGCCGTCCCCCCGCTCCCGCCGTCCATTCCCGCATCGACGGAAAAAGCACCACGTGCAGAACGACGTCGTCGTAGGCCGGATCCGCCGCGTGGCGATGGGCGTCCCAATCGGCCGCGCGCAAATGCACCTCGATCGCCCCGCGCCGCAGCTCCCGGACGTCGCCCTCGCCCACCTCGATCTCGGCGTCGAGAAAGTCCGGCCCGGCCAGCCGGTTCCAACGCCCCCGCCGGCGCAGCCGCAACGCGCGTCCGTCCCTCAGGCGCAGGCCGTCCGGATCGAACTCGCCCCGCGCCCAGATGCGTTGCAGCAGGCTCTCGGGAAACGAGAACGCGCCGTGCAGGCCGGCCAGTTCGGCCACCGCTCCCTCCCTCCGCCCCGCGCTCACCGCCCCGCCCCCCCGGCGCGCCAGCCGCGCTCCGCCTCGGCGTTGCCCCGCGCCACGGCACGGGCCCGCCGGGTATCAATCGCTTCGATACGCCGGGCCAGGCCCTCCGGATCGCACCACGCGGCGCCGGCCGCCTCGACCACGTTTCGCTCCGCCTGGTCGGCCGTCGCGACCAGACAGTGCGCCGGCGCCGCGGCCCGCCCCACCAACCGTTCGATGATGTCGTCGGCCGTGGCGCCGGCCGGGGTGTGCACGCAGGCGAAGTCCCGCGACTCGCCGACCGCCTCGACCCGCAATTCCTCGCCCCGGCCGTCGAAAACCACCGTGACCCGCCATCCGGCGAAATCGTGCAGCACCGCCACCCGGCGCAAAAGCAAGGCCTTGGCCGCCTCGCGGTCGCGCTTCGCCAGCGCGCGGGTGTCCGCCCACGCGTGCACCACGTTGGAGCCGTCGACAAGCAGATGGGTTTGGGCGTCCGACATCGGGTGGAGGGAGACACCCCACGCTCGGCCCCCGCCGACGGCGCGGCAAGGCCGGATGCGCTTGCGCCGCGCGGGCGGGACCGGCTTTCTGCCTCCATGAACCCCTCCTCGCTCGGCAAACTCATCGGCGCCGTCATCCTCATCCTCGTCCTGGTCGTGGCCGGCTCGCAGGCGACCTACGTGGTCGAGCCCGGCACCCGCGGCGTGTTGATCACCCTGGGAAAGGTCTCGCCCGCCCCGCTGGTGGAGGGCTTCGGCACCAAGCCGCCCTTCATCTCCCACGTGCAGCCGGTGCTCATCCGCCAACAGACACGCGACCTGCCCGCCGAGTGCTATTCGTCCGACCTTCAGCAGGTGAACGTCCAGCTCCGGGTGCTTTTCCGCATTCCCGAGTCGTCGGTGGTGAAAATCTACCAGGACTACGCCGGGGATCCCTTCGACAGCCTGGTCGCGCCGCGCGTGCAGGAGGCGCTGAAGGAGGTCACCGCTATGCAGAGCGCCGAACAGATCGTGAAGAAGCGCGAGGAGATCAAATTCAACGCCCTCTCCTCCACCCGGGAAAAACTGAACGACCTGCTGATCATCGAGGACATCGTGCTGGAGAACATCACCCTCTCCAAGGAGCTGGAGAGCGCGATCGAGTCCAAGATGGTGCAGGAACAGGAGGCGGCCAAGGCCCGCTTCACCCAGCAGAAATCGCAGATCGAGGCGGACACCGCCATCATCAAGGCGAAGGGCGAGGCCGAGGCCATCCGCATCCGCGGCGAGGCGCTGCGCGACACGCCCGGGCTGATCCAGCTCCAGATCGTGGAGAAGTGGGACGGCCGCGCCCCGCTCGTGATCGGGGGCGGCGCGGGCGGTGAAAACGCCGGCACCAACTTCATCCTCCCGCTCAACACCCTGCCCGCCCCCGCCGCCCGGCCTTAGGCGTCCGAGACGATGCGCAACGTCACCCCGCCCGAGTCCCGCCCGCCCCGGGTGTTTCGCGCCCTGACCCTGACGGCCGCCGTGGTCGCGGTCGGCCTGCTTTGCCTGCTCTTCCCCCGCGTCCTGGCCTTTGTCGAACTGGCCGCGCGGGAGCTGCGCTACCTGTGGTGGCTGGTGCTGCTCGCCGCCGTCGGCGTGTATTTTTTCTTTTTTTTCGGCCGGAAAAAGTGACCCGCTCCCGCCGTGCCGCCCGCCCCCGGCGTTCTCTGCATCCCCGCCTTTCGCGAGGCCGACCGGCTGCCCGCCTTTCTCCCCCGACTGGTGGCGGCGCTCGCGCCGGGACCCCATCCGGTCTGTATCCAGATCGTGGATGACGGCTCCCCGCCGCCCGAGCGCGACCGGCTCTTCGCCGCCCTCGCGACCGGCGCCCGCGGCGCCTGCGTGGTCGCGCCGCCCCTGGCCCTGGCGGCAAACTCTCGCAAGGCCGGCGCCATCCTCGCCGGTTGGCGCGCACACCGCGACGCCGCCTGGTTCGCCTTTGTCGACGCCGACGGCGCCGTGCCGGCGGAAGAGGTGCGGCGCCTGCTCGACACCGCCCTTGCGACGCCCGGGCCGGCCGCCTGGTTCGCGGTGCGCCGGCCCGGGCCGGAGGTTCGACGGGATCCCTCCCGCGCCTTGGCCGGGCGCATTTTTTCCTTCCTGGCCGCCCGAATCGCGGGTCGCCGCGTCGCCGACGTCCAATGCGGCCTGAAGTTCGTGCCCGCCGTCGCCTGGCGGGCGATCGAGCCCGGTTTCCAGGGCTCCGGGCTGTGCTTCGACGTCGAGCTCCTGGCCCGCCTCGCCCGCTCGACGTGCCCGATTCACGAGTTTCCCATCGCCTGGCGGGAACGCGGGGGCGGCTCGATCCGCCTGGGACGCGACGCCCCGCGCATGCTGTTCGAGCTGGCCCGCCTGCGCCGCACGCTCCTCCCTTAAACTCCTCCCCACCCCATGTCCCTTCCATCCACGCTTCGTATCCCCCTCGCCCTTCTCCTCGGCCTGGCCGGCGCCCACGCCGCCGAACCCGCCGCGCCGCCGGCACCCGCCGTCGAATGGGCGGTGCACGACCCGGCCCGCCCCCGGCCCGTGCCGGTCCCCCCGCGCCCCGCCGAGGCGCTCGCGGCCTTGTCCACCCCTCCCGCCGACGCGGTGGTGCTCTTCGCCGGCGACGACCTTACCGCCTGGCGCCCCTCCTCCTGGACGGTGCGGGAAGGCTACATCGAGGTCACACCCAAGGGCGGTTCGCTGGTTTCGCGACAGTCCTTCGGTTCCTGCCACCTTCATCTCGAATGGCGCGCACCCACCCCCGTGTCCGGCCAGGGCCAGAAACGGGGCAACAGCGGCGTTTTTTTGCTCGGTCGTTATGAAATCCAGGTCCTGGACAACCATGAGAACACGACCTACGCGGACGGCTACGCCGGCGCCGCCTACGGCCAGAATCCGCCGCGGGTGGACCCCTGCCGCCCGGCCGGCGAATGGAACACCTACGATATCTTTTTCCGCGCCCCGCGCTTCGCCGCCGACGGGACCGTCACCCGCCGCGCCGCCGTCACCGTGCTGTTCAACGGCGTGCCGGTGCAGACCAACTTCGAGTTCACCGGGCTGAGCACCCACAAAAAAAGCCCGGTCTACGTCGCCCATCCGACCGTGGCGCCCCTGCACCTCCAGGACCACGGCGACCGCGTGCGTTTCCGCAACATCTGGGTCGTGCCCCTGGCGGACTAACGGCCGGCCGGCGCGGGATGTCAGCGCGCCGGGGCGGCCGTGTCCGCCGTGCGCTGCCGGCTGAGCGCCCGATAACGCCGCGGCGAACGGCCCATCATGCGGGTGAAACAGCGGGTGAAGTAGAAGGCGTCCGCGTAGCCCACCTCGGCCGCGATCTCCGCGACGCCGGCGTCGCTCGTGGCGAGCCGCCGGCAGGCGCGCTGCATGCGGAGGGTTTGTTGATACGCGATGGCCGAGCAGCCGGTCAGTCCGCGAAACAACTGCGCGAACCGCGGCACGGAGAGCCCGGCCGCCGCCGCCAGTTCGTCGAGGCGGTGCGCCCTCGCGAATTCCTGCCGCAGCCTCAAACGGACCAGTTCGACCCGCTCCAACGTGGAACGCACCGTGCCGGCCTCGGCCGCGAGGCGGGCCAGGACGGAGAGGGACTGCCGGAGCGCCGCCGCGGCCTCGACCAGCCGGCGCTCGTCGTGGCCCGCCTCGAGCACCGCGTAGACCCGGTCCAACCCCAGCAGACTCACCCGCCCCGGGCCGAGCGGTATCAGCTCCGCCGCGCCCCCGCGCCAGCCGGCGTGGCGCATCCACGCCCGCGCCTCCGCGCCCTCGAAATGCGCGTAGGCGATGGTCCAGGGCCGGGCCTCGTCCGCGCCGTAACCGTGGGCCTCGCCCGCCGGCAACCAGAGGACGTCGCCGGCGTTCACCGGCGTCACCCTCCCGCCCGCCCCGCCCCGCGCCCAGCCCCGCCCGCGGAGGCAGGCCACGATGAGGTGGGTGGGCGCGCCCGCCGGCCGCTCGACCGCATGGCCGGCGGCCACCGGAAACAGGCCGGCGTCCGTCACCCGTAATCCGACGAGCAGGGGATGAAGCTCCGCGCCCCGCCTCGTCCGCTCCGGCAGGACCACAAAATGCTCGTGCGGAAAGCCGTGGGGCCTGGTCATCGGATCCTCCAGCTTTATGCGCCGCTTCTCCATGGGCATCGGGCTACCGGGAGGCTAGGATACTGCAACCCTTTACCCATTCCATGACCCCCGCCGTGACCGTCCGCCGCGAAGCCCTCGTGTTGCCCACCTACCTGCCGGCCGCGCCCGACCCCAACCCGATGTTCCTCGAGAAGCGGGTCTACCAGGGCTCGAGCGGCCGGGTGTATCCCCTGCCCTTCATCGATCGTGTCGCGGAAAACCCGGCGCCCCGCGCCTGGGACGCGGTGTGGTTGGAAAACGAATACCTCGCCGTCCTGATCCTGCCCGAGATCGGCGGCCGCATCCACCGGATGCTGGACAAGACCAACGGCTACGACGTCATCTACCACCAGACCGTGATCAAGCCCGCCCTCGTCGGCCTGGCCGGCCCCTGGGCGAGCGGCGGCATCGAGTTCAACTGGCCCCAGCACCACCGCCCGTCGACCTTCATGCCCGCCGGCGTCGGGATCGAGCACGGGCCGGAGGGCGAGATCACCGTGTGGTTGTCGGAACACGACCCGATGGCCCGCATGAAAGGCATGCACGGGGTATGCCTGCGGCCCGGTCGCGCCGTGCTTGAGCTGCGCGCCCGGGTCTACAACCGCACGCCCGACGCCCAGACCTTCCTGTGGTGGGCCAACGTCGCGACCGAGGTGCACGGCCGTTACCAATCGTTTTTCCCCGCCGACGCCACCTTCGTGGCCGACCATGCCAAGCGCGCCATGAGCACCTTTCCCCGCTGCAAGGATCGTTACTACGGCGTCGACTACGCCGGCCGCGACCGCGACGGCGTGCCCGAGGCCGGGCGCGCGCGCCTTTTCCATCCGCCGGAGGGCTGTCCCGCCAACGACCTGTCCTGGTATGCCAACATCCCCGTGCCGACCTCCTACATGTGCATGGGCACCGCGCAGGATTTTTTCGGCGGCTACGATCACGCCGCCGAGGCCGGCATCGTGCACCTCGCGGACCATCGCATCTCCCCCGGCAAGAAACAATGGACCTGGGGCAACCATGGGTTCGGCTACGCCTGGGATCGCAACCTCACCGACCCCGACGCCAACGGCGTGCATCGGCCCTACATCGAGCTGATGGCCGGGGTCTACACCGACAACCAGCCCGACTTTTCCCACCTGCAACCCGGCGAGTCCCGCGCCTGGACGCAGCGCTGGTATCCCATCCGCGCCATCGGCCCGGCCGACCACGCCAACGCCGACGCCGCCGCGAGTCTGCAAGTCCGCGGCGGTCTGGCCCGCGTCGGCGTGTCGACGACGGCCGCCTTTCCCGGCGCGCGCGTGGTGCTGTCGCGCCGGCGCGACGGCCGGGAACTCGCCGCCTTCACCCGGGATCTTTCGCCCGCCGCCCCGTTTGTGACCGAAGTGCGGATACGGGAGGCCCCGGACGCCGCCGCGCTCACCCTGGTCGTCCTGGACGCCGCCGGGCGAGAGATCCTGCGCCACGAGCCGGCCGCGCCGGCCGCCCCGCCGACGGCGGAGACCCTCGCCGGCCTCGCCGCGACCGAGCCTCCCCCGCCGGCGGAGGTGACGGGCGCCGACGAGCTCTACCTGATCGGACTGCATCTGGAACAATACCGGCACGCGACCCGCTGCCCGACGCTTTACTGGAACGAGGCCCTCCGCCGCGACCCGGGCGACTCCCGTTGCCAGCTCGCCCTGGGCCGCTGGCGCCTGCGCCGGGGCGAATTCGCCGCCGCCGAGACGCACCTGCGCGCGAGCATCGCCCGTCTGACCCGCCGCAACCCGAACCCCGCCGACGGCGAGGCCCACTACCAGCTGGGCCGGACCCTGCGTTTCCTCGGTCGCGACGCCGAGGCCGGGGAGTGTTTCGGCAAGGCCGCCTGGAACCAGGCCTGGGCCGGGGCTTCCCACCTCGCCCTCGCCGAGCTCGAGACCGCCGCC
The DNA here is from genome assembly GCA_945874545.1 of Akkermansia muciniphila. Classification (GTDB taxonomy): domain Bacteria; phylum Verrucomicrobiota; class Verrucomicrobiia; order Opitutales; family Opitutaceae; genus IMCC26134_A. The sequence continues at coordinate 7,276 of CAMCHD010000129.1, forward strand.
GGACGCTGGCCGGTCGCGCTCGACCACCTGGAACGCACCCTCCGGCTCGACGCCGACCACCTCCGGGCCCGCGCCTTGCAGGTCATCGTGCTTCGACGCCTGGGCCGCGACCGCGAGGCCGAGTCCATCCTCGCCACGGGCGCCGCGCTCGATCCACTCGACCCTTGGCTGCGGCAGCTGGCGGGCAAACCCTGGATCGGAGACACCCAGATGCGCCTCGATCTGGTGCACGACCTCGCCCGCGCGGGCCTTTTTCACGAGGCCGTCGAACTGCTGAAAGCCGCGACTCCCGAGCCCCACTCGGGCACCGCGCCGCTGGTCGCCTACACCCTCGGGTGGCTCTTCGAGCGCGCCGGCGACGCCCGGGCCGCCCACGACGCCCGGCGCGCCGCCACCCGCTGCCCGCCGCGGTATTGTTTTCCCGCCCGGCTGGAGGAAATCGCCGTGCTCGAAACCGCCATCGCCGCCGACCCGGGCGACGCCCGCGCCCCGTTTTTCCTCGGCCATCTGCTCTACGACCGCCGCCGCCACCGGGAGGCCATCACGCGCTGGGAAACCGCGGTCCGCCTCGAGCCGGCCAACGCCGTCGCCTGGCGCTGCCTCGGCATCGGTTGTTTCAACATCCTGCGCAAACCCGCGCGGGCCCGCGCCGCCTATGAGCGCGCGGTGGCCGCCGCGCCGGACGACGCCCGACTGCTCTACGAACGCGATCAACTGTGGAAACGCCTGGGCGTGCCCCCCGCCCGCCGCCTGCGCGCCCTGCGCGCCCGCGCCGCCCTGGTGGCGACACGCGACGACCTCACGATCGAGTATTGCGCGCTCCTCAACCAGACCGGCCGCCCCGCCCTGGCCCTGACGACGCTGGAGGCGCGGCGTTTTCAACCCTGGGAAGGCGGCGAAGGCCTGGCGCTCGGGCAGCACCAACGCACTCACCTCCTGCTCGGACGCGCTGCCCTCGTCGGCGGCCGGGCCGACGAGGCCCTGCGGCATTTCGAGCGGGCCCTGTCCTGCCCGGAAAACCTCGGCGAGGCCCGGCATCTGCTGGCCAACCACTCCGAAGCCCTCTTCCACGTCGGCGAGGCCCGGGCGGCGGCCGGCGATCCGGCCGGCGCACGCGCGGCCTGGACGGAAGCCGCGAATTTCCAAGGCGATTTCCAAGGCATGAGCGTGCGGGCCTTTTCCGAATCGACCTGTTTTTCCGCTCTGGCTTGGCGTCGCCTCGGACAGGAAACCCGTGCCAAACGCCTGCTGAGGGACCTGCTGGCCTACTCGCGGGCCCTGGAAAAACAGGTCGCGAAGATCGACTACTTCGCCACCTCGCTGCCCACCCTGCTGCTCTTTGACGAGGACCTGCAGATTAGCCAGACGATGACCGCGCGAATGCTGCAAGCCCAGGCCTTGCAGGGTCTGGGCCGCCGCGCCCGGGCCCGCGCGCTCTGGCGCGAACTCCTCCGCCGCGACCCCAACCACCCGCGCGCGGCCGAGGCGCTGGCGGAAACACCCTCCCGGCCACGCGCGGTCGCGGGGCGGCGTTGACCGGAAGGCCGCCGCCCTGCACGGTGCCCGCCATGTCCGAAATCAAAGCTCCCTCCATCCTGGTCATCGATGACGACGCCGAAGTCCGCTATTCCCTCGGCCGCGTGCTTTCCTCGAAAAAATACCAGGTGCTCGAGGCGGGCAGCGGCGAGGCCGGCGTGGCCGCGGTCAAGAAAGGCCCGGCACCCGACCTGATCTTCCTCGACGTGCGCATGGGCGGCATGAGCGGCCTCGAGGCCTTGCAACACATCCGCGCGGCGAACCCGAAGCAGTTGGTCATCCTCATGACCGCGTTCGGCACCGCCCAGACCGCGATCGAGGCGATGAAATACGGCGCCTTCGACTACATCATGAAGCCCTTCGACCCGGCGAAGGTGCTCGCGCTGGCCGAAAACGCCCTGAAGGCCCACGCCGACATGCGCTCGGCCGGCGACTACAAGCCCAGCATCAACGCCGACGACTACCGCGAGGGCATCGTGGGCGCCTCGCCCGTCATGCAGGACGTGTTCAAAGTGATCGGCCAGGTGACCGCCAGCGATGTCACCGTGATGATCACCGGCGAGAGCGGCACGGGCAAGGAACTGGTCGCCCGCTCGATCTGGAAACACTCGCATCGCGCCAAGGGCAACTTCATCGCGGTCAACTGCGCCGCCATCCCGGACAACCTGATCGAGAGCGAACTCTTCGGCCACGAGAAGGGCTCGTTCACCGGCGCGACCAACCAGCGCATCGGCAAGTTCGAGCTCTGCGATCGCGGCACCATTTTTTTGGATGAGATCGGCGACATGGCGCTCGCGACCCAGACCAAGATCCTCCGCGTCCTCCAGCAGGGCGACATCCAGCGGGTGGGCGGCACGGACACGATAAAGGTCGACGTGCGCATCATCGCCGCGACGAACAAGGACCTCGAGTCGATGGTGAAGGCCAAGACCTTCCGCGAGGACCTCTACTACCGCCTGAACGTGGTGCGGATCAAGATGCCGCCGCTGCGCGATCGTCGCGAGGACATCCCGCAGATCGTGGATTTCACCCTGCAAAACCTGGTGAAGCAAAGAAAGGCGCGCGTCGCGAAAGTCGCGCCCGAGGCGATGGCTGTTTTGTCCCGTTACGATTGGCCGGGCAACGTGCGCGAACTGGAGAATCTGGTCTACCGGAGCGCGGTCATCGCCCAGGGCGACGCCATCCTGGTGAAGGACCTCCCGGCCGAGGTGCTGGCGGCGGCCGGACCGGCCGCGACGGGCCTCGCCCAACCGACCGCCGCCGTCCCGGCGTCCAACGCCGGCTCCGCTACTCCGCTGCCCGCCACGCCGCCGCCCGCCGCCGCGACCTCGGCGACGGAAACGACGTCCGCGCCTTCCGCCAATCCGCCGAGCATCGAACAGGCACTGGATCTTCTGCACGTGGAACTGGCCAAACTCGACGAACCCATCCTGGAACGCCTCGAGCGCGAGATGATCGTGCGCTCGCTGAAGGCGCTGGACGGCAATCTGGCGCGCACCTCGGAACTGCTGGGCATGACCCGTGCCACCCTGCGCAAACGGGTCGAGGATCTCGGCTTGCAGCCGTCGTGACCGGCAGGCCGTCC
>CAMCHD010000130.1 GCA_945874545.1 Akkermansia muciniphila
GTTTTACCACGTCTGCGCCCCCTTCCCCGCCCGCGTGGCCAAATGCGCCGGTCTCGCCATCGGAGGCCGCCACCCCGGCGCCCGCCTGACCAACCACTGGGAACGGCTCGCCGTCGCCTCCCTCGCCGTGCAGGAGACCTTCGCCCGCACCCTGCCCGCCACCCCGGAGGGCCGCCGCGCCGCCGCGCGGTTCGCCACAAAAGCCTTCGACTCCTGGCGCCGTCTGCCGCGCGGCTTCCACCCCGGTTTGTGCGCCCGCCAGCTCGATCTCTGGCGCCGCCTCGCCCCCGACCGCGATCCCGCCGGCCTGGGCGGCGGAATCTTCCAAAAAGCCGCCCGCCTGCTCGGTCCGGAAACCGCCGGCCGGCTTTTTCGCCTGCGAAACGCCCCCTACTCCGCCGGCCGCACCCTGGACGACGCGCAACTTACCGCGCTCGTCGCGACCTTGCCACCGCCATGAGCCCGCCCCTGCCCGGCCCCGGCCGCCTGCTCTACCTGTGCTTCCACGCCCCGCTCGGTCGGCTGCGCGAACACTTCCGCGACGGCGGCCCCGCCGAGCGCGCCCGCACCGAGACCGGCCGCGCCGCGATGGAACAAGCCGCGGACCACCTCCCCGTTCTGCCGGCCCCGCCACCCGACGCCCCTTCGGTTCACTTTCTCACCGGACGGCGCTTCTGGTTTCAGACCGCGTTCCTCCTGACCTCGCTCGCGCCGCACCTGCCCCTGCGACCCGTGATCCACGATGACGGCAGCCTAGACGAGGCGACCCTCCAACGCCTGCTTCGCGTGGCTCCCGGCGCACGCGTGGTCGGCGACGGCGAGATCCGCGACCGGCTCGACGCCCTCCTGCCCGCCGCCCGTTTCCCCCGCCTTCGCGCCCGCCGCGAGAACCTCGTGCTGTATCGAAAAATCCTCGACGTCCACGCCGGCAACCCCGGCTGGAACCTGTTCCTCGACTCCGACCAGCTCGCCCTCCGCCGCCCCTCCTTGCTCGCGGACTGGTTGCGCGCCCCGGCGACCGCGCTTCACATGACCGATGTCGGCGATGCCTATGGATGCTCCCCTCGCGCCCTCGATCGCATCGCCGGATTCCCCGTGCCGCGCCGGGTCAACACCGGCATACTGGGTCTGCGCGGGGACACCCTCGACTGGGAGCGTCTGGAACACCACTGCGGCTCCCTCGACGCGCTCATGCGTCCGCACTACTACCACGAGCAGGCCCTCGTCGCCTTGCACCTCGCCGCGCAACCCGCGCGCCTGGCCACGCCCCTTGGCGACTACGTGGTGCTCCCGCGCCCGCCGGAGGCGTCCGTGCCCCGCGCCGTCTGGCACCACTACGTCGCGGACTCGAAACGCTGGTATTATCAACAACGCTGGCGCGATTTTTCGCCCGGCGGAACCGTCTCATGACCATTCGCCTGATCGCTTTCCTTGAGACCCACGCCGCAAAGACCGCGTGGTTGGGCGGCATGATGCTCCTTGCCTGGGGACTGGTGCTCTCGCGCGGCGGCATGCTGCACCCGGAGGCCGAATCATTCCTGCCCCACTACCTGGAACCGAGCCGCTCGCCGGCGAGCTTGGTGCTCGATCCGGCGGCCAATGATTTCGGCATGTATCAAGCCCGCGAGCTGAGCTACCTCATCGATTGGCTGGACTGTCGTTTCATGGCGTTTTGCGCCAAGCACGGCACACCGCATTTTCTTTCCCTTTCCCATTTCGTTTTCGCCCTCGCCGGCGCCGTTCTGCTCTGGGGTCTGGCCGTGCGCCTCGGGCTTTCCCGCGCCGCCGGCGCGGTGCTCGCGCTGCTCTTTCTTTCCACACCGATGGTCCTGCTCGGGGGAGACTATTTCCGTTCGGCCAAATCCGGAGCGACGCTCGCCCTGCTCGCGAGCGTGTTCCTGTATGCCGGGCTGGCCCACCCGGCTCGGTCCGGTCGTGGGCTTTTCGTGGCCAGGCTGACGGGTTTTGGCTGCGCCGTTCTGCTGTGCGGCTTGTTTGACCGCCAGGGCGTCTTTTTCGGCCTGATCGCCTGCATTCTGCAAGGGCTCCGTGTTCTGGCGCGTCCGACGCGACAGGAGTTTGCCATCCTCGCGACGCTGGCCGGCGCGGCCGGGTTGTTGGTCGCGAACAACCGTCTGATCGCACCAGCCCTCATCGACTGGACCAACGGCTACCGCCCGACACGCGATTTCCAAAATTTCCTGCCGGGCAACCTTGTCGAATGGCGGGCGTCGGCGTCGCTCGTATTTTTCCATGGCCCCGTCTTGGCGCTAAAATACGCCGGCGCCGCGCTGGGAGCGCTGCCCTGGCCCCTGATCGGTTTGGGCGTTCTGGGACACGCCACGAAGGTCCTGGCCGACGGTTCATCCGAGTCCGGAAACCGCGCGCGCATCGTCGGCCTTTGGCCCTTCTGGCTGACGCTTTTGCTGATGACCATGACCGCGCTAATGGCGTTGCGCATCCCGAGCCTTCTTTTACCCGAACTGACCGCGCATTACTATTCCCTCCCGACCGCCGCGATCGGCTGCGTCGTCCTGGCCGCGCTCGCCGCGGGCTGGCCGGTCGAAACGCGCCGCTTCGCCTTGGTGGTGGGTCTCGCGCTCACCGCGGCGAACCTGCTGCAACTCCACGACCATCGGCAACGCCAGCACCGCGGCATCTACGCCGCGGCCTACGACCGCGCCCCGCACCTGCTCGCGGCCCTGCACGCCGCCCCGTCGTCGGGAACCGCGAAAGAGAGGAATGGCGCCGTCGCGGCCGCGCTCCCGGCCAACACCGGTCCTGCCGCGACCGCCGCCGTGCTGGCGCTGCTCGGGACCGACAAGGAGCCCTCCACGCCATGAACCCGCTCGTCTCCATCCTCGTCCCGGCCCACAACGCCGGCGCCTGGATCGAAGCCACCCTCGAGTCCGCCGTCACCCAGACCTGGCCACACCTGGAGGTGATCGTGGTGGATGACGGCTCACGCGACGACACCCTGACCCGGGCCCGTTCCTTCGCGGTCCGCCAACCCGGACGCATGCGGGTCGTATCCCAGCCGAACTCCGGCGCCTCGGCCGCGCGCAACCACGCCCTTCGACTCGCGAAAGGGGAGTTCATCCAGTTCCTCGACGCCGACGATCTGCTCGCTCCGGATAAGATCGCGCTCCAACTCGAGGCCCTGCGCGCCGCCCCGCCCCTCGCGCTGGCCTCCGGGACTTGGGGACGTTTCCAATCCGACCCCTCCGCCACCCGCTGGTCCGACGAGGCCGTCGCCCACGCCCGCTCCGGCGTGGAGTTTCTCCAACTTCACTACGAGACCGGCTCGATGATGCAACCGGGCGCCTGGCTCGCCCCACGCGCCCTGCTGGACCTCGCCGGCCCGTGGGACGAAAGCCTGTCGTTGAACGACGATGGCGAATACTTCGCGCGCGTGATGCTCCGCGCTTCCGTTCTCGTCCCCGTCCCCGCCGCCCGCTGCCACTACCGCTCCGGACTCGCCCCGAGCCTCAGCCGGAGGCGCGACGACCGCGCCCTCGTCTCGTTGCACCGCTCCGTCGCCCTGACCACCGCCCACCTGCTCGCGGCCGACGACTCCGCCCGCAGCCGGGCCGCCGCCGTGCGCGCCTGGCGGACGTTGGCATTCGAACTTCTCCCCGACGCCCCGACGCTCGCCCGCTCCGCCCGCTCCGCCGCCGCCGTCCTCGGCGGACCGTCCATTCCGCTCGGCGGCCCCGCCTGGGTGGCGGGCCTCGCCTGTTTTCTCGGCTGGCCCCTCGCCCGCCGCCTCCACTTGCTGCGCAACCGGCTCTGATGAACGCCCCATCCGTCCAAACGATTACCGTCGATAGAGACGACGAAGCCAAAACCCGGGGGCGGTCGGACTGAGACCCCGCCGCTTCACATGCACGCCATACGCGTCTTTGTCCTGACCTGCCGCCGGCCCGCCATGCTCCGCCGCGCCCTCTCCTCGCTTCGCGCCCAGACCGTTACCGACTGGGTTTGCGAATTGCACAATGACGCGCCCGAGGACGAGTCCCCCCGCCAACTCGTCGCCGAGTTGGCCGACCCGCGCATCACGCTGCATCACCACGACAAAAACTGGGGCGCGCTCGCCACGTTCAACCATGCCTGCGCCGGCGCAGCCGAACCGTTCTTCTCCATTCTGGAGGACGACAACTGGTGGGAACCGACCCTGCTCGAACGGCTGCTCGCGGCCCTCCGGGACCATCCCGATGCGCCTATGGCTTGGGCAAACCTGCGTTTTTGGCGCGAGGAGGCGAACGGTTCCTGGAACGACGAAAGACGCACCCTCTGGCCGGTGATTGACACGCCGATCGTGCCTATCAGCCAGCCTCAACTCATCCAATTCGACGGTCCTCTCCATTCCCACGGCGCCATGTTGGTCCGTTCCGCCGCCGCAGCCGGAGGACGCCTGGTCGTCGCGGCGAACGCCCCCCTCGGAGTGATCGAGAATATGCGCGAATGTTTTTTTCGATACCCGATGCTGCTCCTACCCGCACCGCTGACCAATTTTGCCCTTACGCTAGGCACCGCCCGGGACGGACACCTCGGCCGTTGGGCCGGACAACAGGCCCTGCTGGGGGCGGCGTTCCTGCGTAGCGTCCGCCCTCCGCGCGAAGCGTTACAACGACTGTGGATGAGCCGACGGACCGCCCGTCCCCGGGCCACCAGCGGACTAATCCTAGCCGGGCTTGTCGCCCGCGACTTCCATTTTCTCTCACACGCCTCGCCCACCGACTGGTTTCTCCTTGCCGCCGGTTTTGTCCGCCGACCTTTCGTCACCCTCACGGCACTGCGTGCACCAACCCTGCAACCCGCGCTAAACCAGCTTTTCGCCGACGCCACCGCAGCACTCGCCGCCAGCACGCGGCCCGTCGCGAGCGGCCAAATACCCCCTCTCGCTCTCGCCAGCCCGGCCGACCTGCCCGCTGCGTGGCGAGCTGCCACGAAACAAACCGGATCACCTTCCGAAACCCAAACATTCAAGGCATCGTAAGACTATTCACGCCCATTTCTTTAAAATTCAGAACATTGAAATTTCACATGAAAATCATCACCAAGATTCTTCGCGCGGGGCGCCCCGACCGTCGCTCGAGATTCCACACTGGCACCGGGATTCTTGTGCCCGTTAAACGTTGGGCGCACTTTTTGTTGGCCACCTTTTCTTGGGCGAAACTCAGGATGGGTTCAAAACTGGAAGTTAGACCCTGGCTTTCCTACTCGGCCGTCGAGCGGATCAATGCTCTGCTGCCCGCAAACGCGAACGTTTTGGAGGTTGGTTCCGGCCAATCCACGCTCTGGCTGGCTCCTCGCTGTGCCCATCTCCTAAGCATCGAGTCCGATCGGCACTGGTTCGAGTCTCTGCACAAGAAGATCGCCACCAGTGGCTACAATCATGTTGACCTGCGTTACATCTGGGTCGCCTCGGAGATGTGTGATTTTAGAGAAATTGCGGACGGATCGCTGGACTTCGCGCTCGTCGACGGTGGCCCAAGGTTCGAGGTATTAAAAATGGCTCTCCCAAAAGTGAAGTCCGGAGGGTTCGTTTACGTCGACAACACCGACGAAGACTCGATTTCGGGCGGCTGCCGGTCCGCGCTGATTGCCCACGCCAAACAAGTCGGAGGAAGCATCGAGTTTTTTTCCGATTTTTCACCCTGCACCCCACATGCCACCGAGGGAGTGCTTTGGATCTCGCCAAAAACATGGGCCCCGTCCGGATCCTCATCCTGACCAACGGCCCGCTGGCCCGAAATCCTCGGGTGGTAAAGGAGGCCTCCGTGTTGGGAGCCGCCGGCCATGCGGTGACCGTGCTCGGCCTCCGCAACCACCGGCCCTCCGTCGCGCTCGACGCCGCCATCGTCGACGACGCACCCTTCCGCCACGAACAAGTCGAGTTTCTCGATGGCCGAGTCGCCTGGCTCCGCCGCGCCTTCGCCCGCCTCGCCCGCGAACTGGCCGGCCGCGGCGGCCCCGCCACCATTTACTCGCTTGGCCCCGCCCAGCCCTTCCTCCGTGCCGCCCGCGCCAGGGCCCGCGCGGCCGACCTGACCATCGTGCACAACGAAATCCCGCACTGGATCGGCGCCCGCCTGATCCGGGAGGGTCGGCGCGTCGGGGCCGATATCGAGGACTGGCACAGCGAGGATCTGCCACCCCATGAGCGGACCGGACGCCCGCTCGCCCTTCTGCGCCGGGTCGAAAGAACGCTGCTGCACGGGGCGATCCACCTCACCACCACCTCCGAGGCGTTGGCGGAGGGACTTTTCGCCGCCTACGGCGGTCGGCGTCCGGCCGTGATCACCAACTCCTTTCCGCTACCTGCCACGCCCCGCCCATCCGGCGCCTCGCCCGCCGCCGAACCGACCTTTTTCTGGTTTTCCCAGACCACCGGCCCCGGCCGGGGACTGGAATTGTTTCTCGCCGCCTGGGCCCGGACCCGTCTGCCCTCCCGCGTGGTGCTGCTGGGCGAGGTTGAAGAAACCTACGCCACACGCCTTCGCGCCGCGCTCCCGCCCTCCTTTCGCTCCCGATTGACCTTCCGCCCACTCGTCTCGCCCCGGGCCCTGCCCGAGGTCATCGCGGGTCACGACATCGGTCTCGCCCTCGAGCAGAGTTACATCGTGAACCGCGATCTCACCATCACGAACAAGATACTCCAATACCTCGGGGCCGGCCTCGCCGTGGTCGCCTCGGACACCGCGGGCCAACGCGAGGTGCTGAAACACGATCCCGCCGCGGGCCTCGTGCTGCCGCTGCACGAGACCACCGCCGCGGCCGCCGCCTTGGAGGGTCTGGTCGCCGATCCCGCCGGACTGCGCGCCCGGCAGCTCGCGGCCCGCCGGCTGGCCGAAGCGCGCTACTGCTGGGAACGCGAAGGCCCGCGTTTGGTCGCGTTGGTCGAGGCCGCCCTGGGATAAAACCAACGCCATGCCTTCCCCGCGTCGCCTCCGTTTCTCCGCCCGATGCAAGACCGTCCTGCGCGACGGGCTGCGCGTTGCATTGTTCGGGCTCTGCCGCCTGCGTTCCCGAACCTACCGGCCCGAAACCGAGCTATTGCTGGTGATCGCCCCCCACCAGGACGATTGCACGCTGGGTTGCGGCGGGTTGATTTTCCAAAAACGCCTGGCCGGCCACCCGGTGGAAATCCTCTACCTGACCGACGGCGCCGCCTCCCATCCGGGTCATCCGGAATGGGCTCCCTCGAAGCTCGCCACACGCCGACGGGAAGAGGCGCGACTGGCAAATCGGCGCCTCGGGGTGGATTCCGCCGCGCTTCGTTTCCTCGACCTGCCCGATGGCCGTCTGGACAAACTCACGCCGGACGAACGCGCCGTCGCCGTGCGGCGCCTCGCCGCCGCCTTGGGCGAACGCCCGGCCGCCGTGGTGCTGCTCCCGCTCCGCCACGACGGCAGCTCGGAACATGAAGCCGCCTTTACCCTCGTGAACGAGGCGCTCGAGCGGGCGGCGCTGCGCCCGCGAATGCTCGAATACCCCGTTTGGTCCGCCTGGAGTCCGCGCTCACTCGCGCCCGCGGTCTGGCGTGCCCGGATCCACCGCTTCGATTTCCCCTCCTACGGCGCGAGAAAAAACCACGCGCTCGCCGCCTATGCCTCGCAATTCGAACCGACCCCGCCTTGGCGGGACGCCGTGCTGCCCCGGGGTTTTCGCGATGCGTTCGCCCCCGAGCGCGAATTCTTTTTTGAATACCCAACCATGAACTCCACTCGCACGCACCCGTCCGGTCCCCATCTTGTGATCCGCGTCTGGCGGCGACTCCGCTTTGCCCTCCACGGGCGCCGAGCGGGCCTGGGACAACCCGTGCCGGTCGACGCGTTGGATCGCGAATACAGCACGGGCCACTGGGATCATTTTTTCGGCCCCGACGAAAAACCCCGGCACGACGTCCTGGTCGAATTGATCCGGACCGCGCATCCCCGTCCCCGTCTTCTTGATCTCGGCTGCGGCTCCGGCCGCCTCGCGACCCTGCTGGCGACCTCCGAGCTGGCGGGTTACCTCGGCGTGGATATCTCCGGCGAGGGCCTGCGGCGCGCTCGTGCGCTCGCCCTGCCTCCACCACTCGACCGCTTCGAACAACGAGACTTCGAGGCCTGGACGCCCGCCCCCGGCGCGTTCAACGTGATCACGTTCAACGAATGCCTCGGCTACGCGCCGGATCCGCTCCGCACCGCCAGGCGTTTTGCCGCCACGCTCGAGCCCGACGGCGCGCTGATCGTATCCCATTTCCGCTCCGGCAACCACGCCGCGTTCTGGCGCCGGCTCGCCCGCGATTTTGATTTCCCGACGGTGCGCCTGGTAACCAACAGCAAAGGCCAGACCTGGGATCTGCGCATCCTGCGCTTCCGTGCATGAGCCTTTTTTCCCAACCCGGATCCCGCCTGGATCGGCTGGATAGTCTGCGCGGCATCGCGATCCTCGCCGTGATAGTGCACCATCTGGCGATTTTCGACGCGCCGGCGGGGCTGGCCGGGCGCCTGTATGTTTCGCTGGCCGAGTTTTTTTCCCACGGAGTCGATCTGTTTTTTGTGCTCTCGGGTTTTCTTCTGGTGAAAACCCTCCCGCTGTCGCCGCAACCCGGTTGGCTGACCGGCTTCTGGGTGCGCCGCGTCGCGAAGATATTGCCCCTGTATGCTCTCGTCGTCGCGGGCGTGTTTTTGATCGCCCCGGCCTTGCTCGCCTTGGCCGGCCTGACGACCAAGGCCGAAACCCTGCGCCAGGGTGCGGCCGACTGGCCCTGGCACGCCCTGTTCGCCACCAACTGGCTCTTTTTCCGGACCGGCGAGTTCACCCATCCGCTGCTCAACGTCGCCTGGTCGCTCGGGGTGGAGGTGCAGTTCTACGGTCTGCTTTCGATCGCATGGCTCGCCGGCTGGGCGCGTTCCCCCCGTTTCTGGCTTGTGCTGGCCGCCGTGGCGGTGGCGAGTCGCTGTGCGGGGGTCGCCCTGGGGTGGAATTGGGTGAGCCTGCTTAATTTTACCCCGGGTCGCCTGGACGCGTTTGCCGCCGGAGCACTCGTCGCTCTGCGCCCCGGGTGGTTTACCCGCCCCGTGCGCCTTCTGGGGGCGGCGGTGCTTTTCGCCCCCCTGGTGCTGGTATGGAGTCGGGAAGTCCTCTGGCTGCAGACCTTGGGTTATACCTGGGTGGCGCTCGGCGCGGCGGTGGCGGTGCGCGGCGCCGCCGTCCCGACCCCGGCGACCGCGGTTGCTCCGCGTCGCGCTCCGTTGGTGTTCCTCGGGTGTATCTCCTACTCGGTCTATCTCACCCATATCGCGGTCCGCTCCGGGGTGCGCGATCTGCTGGTGCCGGCGGACCTGGTTCCGGGTTCGGCGCCTTACTGGGCGGCCCATGTCGTCTACGGGGTGATCGTAATCACCTGTTCCGCCTTTTTCGGCTGGGTGGTCTGGCGAGTCGTCGAAGCTCCTGCGCAAAGCTTTCTACTTTCCCGGCTGCGTCCGGCCACGCCACCGCGCAAGTTGGATTGATTCCAGCCGTCCCATGCCTCGCGTTCTCGTAGTCAGTCCCCACTTTCCCCCGGTCAACGCGCCCGATATGCAGCGTGCCCGTCTCGCCCTGCCCCACCTGCGCGGCCTCGGTTGGGAGCCGGTGGTGCTCGCCGTCGATCCCGGGCTGGTCGAAGGCGCGGTCCTGGATCCGGTGTTGGAAAAGACCTACCCGCCCGACATTCCGGTTTTTCGGGTGGGCGGAGTGCCGCACCGCCTCACTCGCCCCCTTGGCTTCGGCTCGCTCTGGTGGCGATGCGGCGCCGCCCTGCGCCGAGCCGGGGATCGCCTGCTCGCGACGGAGAAGTTTGATCTGGTTTTTTTCACCACCACCCAGTTCGACGCCTTTACTCTCGGCCCGCGATGGCTCGCACGTTTCGGCGTGCCCTACGCGCTCGATTATCAGGACCCTTGGGTGAACGATTACTACGCGCGCACCGGCACTCCCCCGCCGGGCGGTGCCTACAAGTTCGCGCTATCCCAATTCACCGCCCGGCGGCGCGAACCCGGCGCCGTCCGCGCCGCCGCCGCGATCGTCGCGGTTTCGCCGTCCTACGGGCCGGACCTGGTGCAACGTTATCCGGGCCTCGACGCCCGCCGCATCCATCACCTGCCCTTCGGCGCGGCCGCGACCGACTTCGAAATCGCACGGGACCATGTGCCGGCCAGACCCTTGGTGCCCTTCGGCGACGGTCATACCCACCTGGTCTACGCCGGCCGCTGCGGACCGGACATGACCCGCTCGCTCACCCTGCTTTTCCGCGCTTACCGGCGCTACCTGGAAAGCCACCCGCGGGAGGCGGAAAAGATACGCTTTCATTTCATCGGAACCGACTACGCCCCGCCGCCGCTCGGGCGCTACTGGGC
>CAMCHD010000131.1 GCA_945874545.1 Akkermansia muciniphila
CGCGGGCGAGATCGCGAAGCGCGGATTTAATCTGGTCGCCTTGTCGCGCGACACCTGCGGTTCGCACCTCAAATACGCGGTGAAGAAAAAGATCACCTACGTCCTGGCCAGCGATCCGGACGATCTTTTCCCCAAGGCGGCGGACGCGATCGTGGAGAAGTCGATGTATGGCAAGACCTACGAGGGTCCGGCGCGGGCGGCGTTTGTGATCGGCAAGGATGGCACCGTCCTGGCGGTGGCGGAGAAGGTGGATACCAAGGACCACGCCGCGCAGGTCCTCGCGCTGCTCGACGGACTGAAGGGTTGAGCCCGCGGGCAGGCCGCGGCTTTCGAGGCGGCTTCGCGCGGGCGGCTTGCCCGCCGCGCGGCGGTTCTTTCATGGTCGGGACATGTCCAGCCCACGCCCCGACTCGTCCGCTCCGTCCCTTCAGGAATTGCGCGCCTCGCGGGGGCGTCCGGTGTCGCCCTGGCGGCGGTATCGGCTCGCGTTGATCGCGGGCGGGCTGCTGGTGGCGACGGTGTTGTTCGGCTTTTTCGGGCTGCCGACCATCCTCCGGGCGCAGGCCATCCAGCGGCTCTCGGCGCAGCTCGGGCGCGCGGTGACGGTGGAGCGGGTGCGGGTCAACCCGCTCGTGCTCTCGGTGACGGTCGAGGGCCTGGCCGTCGCGGAGGCGGCGCCGGCGGACGGCACCTTCCTCGGCTGGCGGCGGTTCTACGCCAACCTCGACTCCTGGTCGCTGCTGACCGGGCGTCTGCGTTTTCAGGAAATCGCGCTGGACGGGCTACGCGCGCAGGTGGCGAAACGCGCCGACGGCGGGATGAATTTCGACGACATCGTGGCGCGCCTGGGCGGGATGGCCGGGGGCGGAGCGCCGGCGGCGGGGCGGGAGGAGAAAAACACGCCGGCGCTGGCCATCGGTCGCCTGGAGGTCACCGATGCGCGGGTGGGTTTCACCGACGGCAGCCGCGCCCGGCCCTACGCGGCGGAGGTCGGGCCGATTTCGTTTTTGCTAGAGGAATTCCACACCGTCGGGGAGCCCAACTCGCCCTACCATTTCGAGGCGGTGACGGCGGCGGGGGAGCGGCTGGCGTGGAAAGGCACGATCTCGGCCGATCCGTTAAAATCGACCGGCGAACTGGTCTTGGAGAATATCGATCTGGCGCGGCTCTCGCCCTACTACTACGACCTGCGCAAAGGCGAGTTCCGCTCGGCCTTTCTCGATGTGGCCGGCGAATACGCCCTGGAACTGCGGGACGGCGCGCCGCAGCTGCGCCTGGCCAACGGCGCGGTGACCCTGCGGGACATCCGTTTTGGCGCGCCCGGCGTGACCGAGGACGCCCTGACCATCCGTCGTGTCGCGATCGGCGGCGTGAACTCCGACTCCGCCACCTTGCGGGCGGAGATCGGTAAGGTCGCGGTCGAGGGCGTGCGCGTCCGGGCGGCGCGGGACGCGGATGGGTTCGACCTGGCCCGCTTGTTCGCGCCGGTCCGGCCGGCCGGCGAGCGACCGCTCGACCAGGCGGCGACGGCCCTCGCCTCCGCCTATCCGGCGGCAAAGCTGGGCGAGCTCTCGCTTTCGGACCTCCAAGCCGAGGTGATCGACCTCACCACGCCGCGTCGGGCCGAACACCGGATCGAGGACCTCTCGCTGGTCGTGCGCGGGCTCGACTCCGAGCGGCTCGATGCCGCGTTGCCGATCGAACTCGTCGTGACCCTGCCCGCGGAGGGGCGGATCGCGGTCGCGGGCACGCTCGCGGCGCAGCCCTTGGCGGCGGATGTGGAGCTCACGCTGGAGCGGGTGGGCTTCGCCGGCCTCAGCCCCTATCTGGAAACGTTCATCAATGCGCGGCTGGCGGCCGGGACGGTGCGCGCGAAGGGCCGGGCGACCCTGCGCGACGGCGTGGCGACCTACGCGGGCGATTTCGGCGTGGCCGGTTTCGCCTCGGTCGACGGCAAGCTCGCGGAGGATTTTGTGAGATGGACCGAACTGGCGGTGACGGGTATCCGCGCCACCACGTCGCCGCTCGCCTTTCACGCCGACGAGATCCGGC
Organism: Akkermansia muciniphila; assembly: GCA_945874545.1. Classification (GTDB taxonomy): domain Bacteria; phylum Verrucomicrobiota; class Verrucomicrobiia; order Opitutales; family Opitutaceae; genus IMCC26134_A. The sequence goes on from CAMCHD010000131.1 coordinate 2,053, forward strand.
TGATCGAGCCGAGCGCGGCGGTGCGCATCGAGGCCGATGGCACGCTCGGCATCGCGCAGCCAGGCGGAGCGAGACCGGCCGAGGCGGTGGCTACGGCGACGGCGGAAACCGCGTCCGGGGCGGTGACCTTCGCGGCGGCGCCGCCCGCTCCGGCGCCGGCCTTTCCCCTCGCGGTCGACGTCGCACGTTTTGTCTTCGAGAAGGCGGCCTTCCGCCTCGAGGATCGCTCCATCCGGCCGGTGGCGCGCGGCGGGATCTCGGACTTCAGCGGCGACATCACCGGCCTCACCTCGGACCCCTCGGGACGCGCCGAGGTGGCGTTGCGCGGCAAGGTGGACGGGCTCGCGCCGGTCTCCGTCGTGGGCAAACTAAACCCCCTCGGCCAGCCGGCCTTCCTGGATCTGGCGGTGGACCTGAGGGGCGTCGACCTGCAGCCCGGCGCGGGGCCCTACGTGGGCAAATTCGCCGGGCGGGCCTTGACCCGGGGCAACCTCAGTCTGGCGGTCAAGGCGCGGCTGGACGACCGCAGGGTCGACTTGGAGAACGTCGTGACGCTCGACCAGTTCTACCTTGGCGAGCCGACCAACAGCCCGGACGCGACCAAGCTCCCGGTGGGCTTGGCGCTGAGTTTGTTGCGCGACTCCGGGGGGAAAATCGTGATCGACCTGCCGGTCCAAGGCAGTCTCGACGACCCCAACTTCCGGATCGGCCGGGTGGTGGTGCGGGTGCTGGGCAACATCCTCGTCAAGGCCGCTACCTCGCCCTTCTCGCTGCTCGGCGCGGCCTTCGGCGGCGGCGGCGACGAGTTGGGATACCAGGATTTCGCGGCCGGCTCCGTCGCGTTGGACGATGCGGCCGCGAAAAAACTCACCACCGTGGCCAAGGCCCTCGCGTCGCGGCCGGCCTTGCGGCTCGATGTGGTCGGGGCCTATGATCCGGTGGCGGACGCGCGGGTGCTCCAGCTCGCGCGGCTGGATCGGGAGGTGCGATCGGCGGCCTGGCAGGCGCGGCGCCTGGTGGACGCGAACACGCCACCGCCCGAGCAGCTGGACATCACGCCGGAGCTGCGTGTCGGCATGCTGGCCAGGCTTTATGCGGAGGCGTTTCCGACTGCCGGCGATGGTTCCGCCCCCGAATCCCCGCCCGAGGAGCCTCCGGCGGCGGAGCTGGCGGTGAACCCGCTGGCCGCTCCGATCGCTTCCGGTCCGGGCGGTGCCTGGCGACGGCAGGCCGGTCCGCGAAACCGCTTTTACGTGCGCGGGGAAAGTTGGCCGCGGGCGACCCCGCCGGTGGTGTTTACGCCGGTCGAGGCGCCGGTCGGGGGAGAACCGCCGGAAGAGGCGCCGGTGGTGGCGGTCGAAGCGCCGACCCTGCCCGAAGACGTGATGGCGGCGCGGCTGGCGGCGCGGATCGACATACCGCAAGACGAGCTCGAGGCGGTCGGCACGGGGCGGGCCCAGGCGATCCGCAGCTGGTTGCTGGAAAGCGGCCAGGTGCCGGCCGAGCGTATCTTTCTCGCGCCGGTGGCGGCGTCGGGCACGCGGGTAAACCTCAACCTCAAATAGACGGGACCGCCGGTCCCGCCGGGTTTGCCATGGATTGTCGTTCGGGTTGCGGCGCCTGTTGTATCGCGCCCAGCATCACCTCCCCTATTCCGGGCATGCCCGGGGGCAAGCCGGCCGGGGTGAGGTGTGTGCAATTGTTGCCCGATCTGCGTTGCGCCCTCTTTGGGCGTCCGGAGCGGCCGGCGTTCTGCGCGACCCTGCGTCCGGCCGAGGATATGTGCGGACGGGACCGCGACGAGGCCCTGGCCCGGATCGCGGCCTGGGAGGCGGCCACGCGACCGTGATCAGCCTCCGCGCCTAAACAGGCGGTCGAGCAGGCTGCGCTTGGCGGCGGCGGCGGGTTTCACCGCCTCGGTGACGCGGGCGGGCGAGATGTGCTGGGCGAGCAGGGCGGCGACGGCGGACTCCACGCTGAGATCGTCGAGCGATACCACCAAGCGAGGCATGGCCATGCCGCTCTTGAGCAGGCCGCGCATGTGCTCGGCTTGATCGTGGAAATACTCCACGCGGCGGGCGACCTGGTGTTTCAACTCGTCGGGGGCGGTCGCGGGGGAGCGGGCGAGCATCACCCGCTCCTCGACCCCGAGGGGACGGACGAGCAAGCCGACCGCCTCGACCAGGTAGACCCCGGACGTTTTCATCCGGAAGGGAAGCAGGCGGGCGATGGTGACCTCGTCGATGTGCACGATCGCGTTGAGCAGGTCCCGGAATTCGCCGCCCACGATCACCTGCCGGGAGGCGCCGCGGGAAAACATCAGGAAATCGATCAACTTCACCAGCCCCTCGCGGGCGCAGAACTGCATCGTGCCGGGGGTGAAGGCGCAGAGTTCGACCGGAAAATCGGGCGGGATGCCGAGGCGTTCGAGGTTGCGTTGAACCGGGTCGGTGCGGGCCTCGGCCTTGCCGGCGATCTCGACCATCGCGCCGAACGACTCGTCGAAAGCGAGGGTGCCGCGCAGGATGTCCACCAGGTCGTCGATCAGCGCGGGCGGCAGACCGCGGGAGCGCAGACGGACCAGCACCTCCTGATAAGTGAGGTCGACGTAGGCGGCGGGTTTTTCGTCCGAGCCCTCCACGCTCCACACGCAGCCATCGATGTTCTGCGCCAGACTGGCGAGCGGGGTATCGACCATCAGGGAGCGATGGAAGGCGAGGCGAAGTTCGTCCCACTGCTCCGGGGTGGTGCGGGTGCGCAGCGGCTGGCTCTCGGCCGAGGAGGGTTTGGCGTTCATGCCGAAAGGGAGTGGAGCAGCAACTCGCGGGTGAGGGCCCGGTAGTCGGCGATGATGCCCGCCGAGTCGCCGGCGGTCTCGGCGGAGACGAGCGCGACCGGCAGGCCGAGGGTCACGGCGCGGCGGACGATGGTGGCGTCGCGCACCTGCGAGGCAAAAATCTTGGCCTCGCGGGAAACGCGCCGGGCGGACTTGAATTGATTGAGCCGCAATTGCATGCGCATTTTTGGCACCTCCACGTCGGTGCCGGCCTTCACGGCGTTGAAGAGGATGCCCTGGACCTGCGCGGGAGGGCCGAAGGCGTGGCGGCGGAAACCGGCGGCCGCGTCGTGGAAGACCGCGAGTTTTTCCACCAGCAAGGTGAAGCCGATCAGCGAAAGGGCGTCGGGGTTGGACGGCACGTAGATCTCGGTGGCGGCAAAGACACCGCACTGCGAGGCGCGCAGGACATTCGGCGGGCAGTCGAAGAGGATAAAATCGTAATCCTTCTCCACCTCGGCCAGTTGCTCGCGGAACAGCACGTAGGCCGGCTTTCGGGGATCGCCGGTGAAGTCGGCCTCGAGGTCGACCAGATTAAAGCTGGTGGGCAGCAGATCGAGACCGGGGAGAATTTTGCGACCCTCCCGGTCCTCGACCACATCGCGAACGATGAGGTCGGTGAGGAGGGGTGGTTCGGGTTGGAAAAGGCTGAATACGGTGCGGCCGGCGGTGGTCACCAACTGGTTCCATCGCTCCAACCGGAGCAGCCAGATCGAGGCGTTCGATTGCGTGTCGAAGTCACAGAGCAACACGCGATTACCTTGCTGGGCCAAACAGGCGGCGGTGTTGACGATGAGGGAGGTTTTGCCCACCCCGCCCTTGTAGTTGAGAAATGCAATGCGACGAGACATAGGGTCTGACGTTTGTCGGACAAAACTGATGGACGTTCGGCTTTGGCACGGTCGCAAGCGGCAAGGCGGCGGTTCGCGTGACAAGTGGGTAACGGCAATCCAAATACGCAGAATCCTTGCAAAGGCCTCGGAAAAAATCTGCGAAAAGTTACATCCGTGTGACGGCAAGGTGAATTCCCGGAGCGTCTGGTTTTGCCGTTTGCGATACCTAGGGCGGCTGAGCATCCAAAGCATGTCATGAGTGTTCCAGTCGTCCCCCTATCCGCTTTCAGTAACCTTGCTGGTTCCGCCTTGGCTGAGGATTTGCGCCGGCTCCTGGCTAATCCCGACTATTCCGGGCTGGTCTTGTTTTCGGACACCTTGGGCGAACAGCTCGCCATTCTCCCGGTGGGTCTGGCGCAGGACTACAAGCGCATCGAGGATGTGAATGGCGCCGAGATCGAGGGCTTGCGGCCCCTGTGCGCCATGCGGGTGCGCGGGGAGGCGCCGGTGCGGGAGAAGTTGCCCGCCGGTCGGGAGCAGGAACTCGCGCAGCTCGATGAAAGCCTTCGCGCCCGCGAGCGCTACATCGCGGAGTGTGAGCAGCGACTGGCCGACGCCGGGCAGATGTTGTCCGAGCGGGAGGCCATGCTGGAGCAGCGGGAGCAGATGTTGGTCGCCAAGGAGCGCGATTTTTTCCGGCGCAGCGGCGATTTGACCCGTCAGCAAGGCGAAGCGGCGGCCGCGGCGGCGGCGCGGCCGGTCTAGGTTTTCCACTTTGACTCGATAAAATCGGATCCATGAGCACTCCCAACGGCGGCACCCCTTCTCCATTTGCGGCCCGCACCCGGGCGCCTTTTCCCGGCAAGGGCGGCGCGTCCGGCGCCGATACCACGTCTCCGGTCGCGCCGGCGGCGGTTCCCGCGCCTGCGGCGGCCCCGGCGGCGGCTCCGGTGGTGGAGAAAAAGTCGTCTTTGCCGCTTATCATCGGTGCGATCGTGGTGATCGGTGGAGGCGCGGCGGCTTTTCTGACCATGGGTGGCGGGAAGAAGGCCGCCCCCGGTCCCTCGGCCGAACCGGCGCCGGTTTCCACCGCCTCCGCGGTTCCCCCCGCTCCCGCGCCTGTGCCTGTCGCCACTCCGGCCCCCGTGAAGCGGGACGGCCGGAAGGACTACGAGTTGTTGGCCAAACGGGTCGCCACGCTCACCCTTGGAACCGCCGAACGGTCCGAGGTCGCGGCGGCGACCTTGCAGGCTTCCGGAGGTGCATATGAGGAGGCGGTCGCGCGGATCGGAGCGGTGGTGGCGAAGGAGGTCGATGCCCTCTACGCGGAAAAGTCGGCGGCCTTGACCGGCGTCAAATTGGAGGACCACAGCGCCTCCCCGTCGGCCCAAAAACTCCGACTGGCCCTGGTCAAGGCGGATGCGGCGGCGAAAAATTCCGTGTGGGCGGAGGCGGTTGCGAGCCGGGATGAGGCGATCGCGCTGATCCCCGAGGCGCAGACGGAGATCGCCGCCCGGCTGTCGCTCGTGGCCAAGGAGGCGGCGGAGCGTGGCGACACGGATCTGGCCACCTATTTTTTCGAGCAGGCCCTGCGTATGGATCCGCAGAATCAGGCGGCGCGGGCGCATCTTTTTGTTCACAAATTCAAGGCCGGGCAGACGGTGCAGGCGGCCAACGGCATGGAGTTCGTGTATGTTCCGCCGGGAGAATTCACCCGGGGCAGCCGGACGGCGGAGCCCGGTCGCAGCGCGGACGAGGAGCAGGCCCAGGTGAAGTTCAGCGGCGGCGTTTTTTTGGGTGTGACCGAGGTCACGCAGCGCCAGTGGGACCAGGTCATGGGCCCGGGGGCCGCGTCGCGCACCATCATGGCCGCGCGGGCCAAGGGTGACACCATCGCCCCCGAGCTGCCCATGCACAGCGTGCGTTGGGATGAAGCGCGGGCCTTTTGTGAAAAACTGTCCGCGATGGACGGGAAACGTTATCGCCTGCCTACCGAGGCCGAGTGGGAGTATGCCTGCCGCGCCGGCACCACCACCGCGTTTAACATCGGCAGCGACGGGTTGTCGGCCCGCGACGCGAACATCGATGATGGTTCCGCCGCTTCGCTGAGCGGTCTGGCGCCGGTGGGCACCTTGGGCCGGCCCAACGCCTGGGGCTTGCGCGACATGCATGGCAATGTCTGGGAGTGGTGCTCCGACTGGAGCGCGCCTTACCAGCGTGGCGACCAGGTCGATCCCACCGGTCCGGCCGAGGAGGCGATTGGCAGCGTGGATCTGGCGATGAAGGTGGTCCGTGGAGGCGGTTGGAACGCTCCGGCCAGCGACGCCCGCTCCGCGAATCGGTGGGAGTATTCGCCCGCCGTGACCACGCCCTACATCGGCTTCCGCATCGCGCTCGAGCCCGAGCTGTCGTCCCGCTGATCCTCGTTTCCCTCGTCTCCACCCGCTTTTCCTCCCATGAAGAAGACTTACTCGCTCCCTTTCGCGGCCGTCGCCGCCTTGATCGTTTTGAATGGTTGCCAAACTCCGGTGGTGGTTCGCGAGCCGGCGCCGGCCGTCTCCCGCGACGCCGAGATCGCGCGCATCCTTGATCTCAAGGCCAAGGGCGTGATCACCGAGGCCCAGGCCTTGCAAATCATCAATGCCATGGTCGTGGAAGGCGCGGCGCCCGCCGCCGCTCCGGTCGCTGCCGGCACCAAGCCGGCTCCGGTGGCGACGCCGAAACCCGCTGCGCCTGCGCCGGCACCGGTCGCCCCCGCGCCGGTGGTTGCCGCCCCCGCCGCGCCCGCCGCGGTGGCCGAAACCGCGACCTTGGATGCGCGGTATCAGCCCGCCGTGATGTTGACCGGGCGACTACGCTCCATCGGATCCGACACCATGGACGTTTTGGTGGCTCGGTGGGAGGAGATTTTCACCCAATACCATCCCGGCCTCAAGATTCTGCACGAGGGTCGCGGCTCCTCGACCGCGACGCCCTCCCTGGTGGAAGGCCAGTCGGATTTCGGTCCGATGAGTCGGGCGATGCAGGAGCCGGAGCTGGTCAAGTTCCAGGAGCGTTTTGGCTACGCTCCCACGCAGGTGCGAGTGGCGATCGACGCCCTTGGTCTCTATGTTCACCCGAGCAATCCGATTTCGCAAAAAGGCATCACCCTCGAGCAGTTGGATGCGATTTTCTCCTCCACCCGCAAGCGCGGCGCGACCGAGCAACTGACCACCTGGGGCCAGTTGGGCATCGGGGGCGAGTGGGCGAATGCTCCCATCAACGCCTATGGCCGCAACAAGGCGTCGGGCACCTATGGTTTTTTCCGCGATTCCGCTTTGAGCAAGGGTGAGTTTGGTCCTTGGGTGCAGGAGCAGGCCGGCAGCTCCCAGGTGGTCGAGCAGGTGGTGGCGGACAAATTCGGCATCGGCTACTCCGGAGTCGGTTACAAGATCCCTTCGGTGGCGCTGGCGCCGATCCTCCCCAAGGAGGGTAGCGAAGCGGTCGAGCCCTCCGAGGAAAATTCGCTTTCCGGTTCCTATCCGCTGGCCCGCCCGTTGTTCCTCATCACCAACCGCAACCCGGCGACTCCGCCGAGCGATTTGCAGCGGGAATTCCTCACCTTCGTCCTTGGGCCGCTGGGGCAGGAAGTCGTCAAACGCGAGGGCCTGTATCCTTTGCCGGCGAAGATCGTGGCCGAGGAAATCGCGAAGTTGCGTTGATCTCCGCGTAGTTTTGCCCGCCGGCGATGGCCGGTCCGGGCCTGGCGTTCTCCACCCCCCGGGTCAGGTCCCCAGGGGGGGCTTTTGGTGGGTGGATCGATCGAGCTATCGGGGCTTGCCAAAGGTTGTAATTTGTTGTTTTTTTACTGACCTATCATGGGGGCGAATAGTCAGTTAAAGTCATCCGAACAACCTGCGGGAGGCCAGATGGCCGCCCCCGGGGGAACGGTTGCGCCCTTCCCGTTCGCCTTGTTTGGTCTCGAGGGGATGGATACGCCGGCGAAGAACGTCGACGGTCCCTCTCCCGATTTGTCCATTTTTTCAGCCTACGCCACCCCGGAGAAACCTTCGGCGGAAGGGGTGCGGCAAGCTCTTGTCCGGCATTTGGCCGAGGAGCATCGTGCCGCCGAGCTTATCCAAGACGGATTGAGCAACGGGGCCAAGATTCAGGATACCGTGACCGGTCCGAGTGAGCGAGTCGGCTGGTCGGCCGGAGCCGATTTGCCGACGGGTTTGGTCGCGCCGCCCTTTCCTTTTGGTGGGCTCGCCGTGCGCGACGTTCCGTCGCCTGCATTGCCGGTGGCGAAGCCGACCTTGGCGCCCTGCAGCCGTGTTGTCGCGGTTGATGGTTTGGGTGTGGCCGCCGGCGTGCCGGGACCGGCTGGCGGCTCGGAAATCGCTCCCTTGTTGCCCATCCCGGGGCTGCCCGGTCGGCCGCCTGGCGCACCATCGGTTGCGCCCGCCGCGGTCGTGCGTTCGCCGAGCGTGGTTTCGGTGGGCGGTGGTGAAGCGGTTCCGCCCTTCGCACGTCTGAGCCCGCCGGTGCCGGAAGCGGCGAGTTTGGCCCCCTTGGTGATTCCCACCGCGTTCGGCCGCTCCGCGGCGCCTTTCCTGCCGACCTCGTTTCCCCCCGCGCCTTTGCCCGAGGAACGCAAGCTGGCCACGGCGCCCGGGCA
>CAMCHD010000132.1 GCA_945874545.1 Akkermansia muciniphila
ATTCATACTGTCTGAACACCCGACGGTGTCGCCCCCCGCCGCCTCCCCTAGCCTGCCGTCCCCAACCCCGCGTTCTCGTTCTCGTCGCCCGCCCCCCGTGCCCCGTTTCCTTCGCCTCGTTTTCCTCCTCCCCTGCGCGCTCGCCGGCCTGACCCCGGCCCTCGCCACGCCCATCGATCGCCAGGCCGTCGTGACCCGCCATCAGGTTCACAACACCCGGCTGGACCCCGAGGCCGCCCTCACGCTCGGCAACGGCGACTTCGCCCTCACGGTGGACGTCACCGGACTGCAAGGCCTGGAACGCATCTACCACGACAACGGCCTCCCGCTCGAGACCCGCGCCACCTGGGCCTGGCACGAGTTCCCCAACACCGAGGGCCACACCCTCGCCGACGCCTCCGGCCCGATCGATTTCCACGGCCGCCAGATCCTCTATCCCATCCGCCAAAAAACCCCCGCCGGGGCGTATTTTCGCGAGAACCCCCAGCCCATGCCGCTGGGCCAGCTGTCGTTCACGCTGTTCGGCGAACCCCTCCGCACCGAGGACATCGCCGGCATCGACCAAACCCTGGACCCCTGGACCGGCGTCGTCACCAGCCGCCTGCTCGTGCGCGGCGAACCCCTCGAGGTCGTCACCGCCGCCCACGGCACCGCCGCCGTGGTGGGGGTCGAGGCCCGCTCGCCGCTGATCGCGAGCGGAGACCTGCAGGTGCGCCTGCGTTTCCCCTACGCCTACCGCACCGCGATCGCGCACAAACCCCCCTTCATCTGGGAACAGCCCCACCGCCACACCACCACCTTGTCCCTGCCCGCGCCCGGCCACGCGCGCCTCGAACGCGTGAGCGACACCACCCGCTACACGACCGATCTGCGCTGGTCCACCCCCGCCGCGTTGGTCGAGAGCGGTCCGCACGATTTTCGCCTGCGCTCCGACGCGGGCGACACCCTCGCCTTCACCTGCGCGTTCGCCGACGCGCAAAACCCCGCGCCGGCCGAGGATTTCCCCGCCACCCGCGCCTCGTCCGCCGCCGCCTGGGCCGCCCACTGGACCAAGGGAGGGATGATCGATTTCTCCTCCGCCACCGACCCCCGGGCCAAGGAACTCGAACGCCGCACGATCCTTTCCCTCTACCTGATGCGGGTGAATTATGCCGGGGCCTTCCCCCCCGCCGAAACCGGCCTGCAACACCTGAGCTGGTTCGGCAAACACAACTCCGAGGTGTATTTCCTGCACGCCGCCCAGTTCTACCAGTGGGGCCACCCCGAGCTGATCGAGAAGGGCCTCGCCTGGTATCGCCGCATCCTCCCGCTCGGCCTCGCCCAGGCCCGCGCCGAGGGCTTCACCGGCGTGCGCTGGCCCAAGATGGCCGGCATCGACGGCCGCCCTTCCCCCGGCGGGATCAACCCCTACATCATCTGGAACCAGCCCAACCCGATCTACCTCGCCGAGCTGGTCTACCGCGCCAAACCCACCCCCGCGACGCTCGCGCTCTACCGCGAGCTCGTTTTCGAGTCGGCCGAGTTCCTCGCCGCCTTCGCCCACCGCGATCCCGCCACCGGCGTCCATCACCTCGGGCCGCCGCTGAAAAACGTGACCGAAAGCACCCGCCCCGAGCTGGTGCGCAACCCCGCCTTCGAGGTCGCCTTCTGGCACTACGGCCTGACCCTCGCGCAACGGTGGCGCGAACGGCTCGGCCTCCCGCGCGAACCCCGCTGGGACGAGGTGCTCCACCACCTCGCGCCTCTCCCCACCACCCCCGGGCCCGACGGACCGCTCTACCTCGAGATCGAGGGCGTCGGGGATATCTTCGCCCCCGGCAAAGGCCCCGTGCCCACCTCCATGCTGCTCGCCCTCGGCTACCTCCCGGCCACCCCGAAGATCGACGTGGAGACCGCCCGACGCACCTTTCACCTGATCAACGAGCGCAACGGCCTCGACCGCTGGCTGAGCTGGCAAATGGGCCAGGGCGCGCTCACCGCCGCCCGCCTCGGCGAGCCCGCCACCGCGATCGAGATCCTGACCAACACCGCCGCCCCGGCCCGCTTCATGCCCAGCGGCTACGTGCGCCGCCCGCGCGATCCCGACGGCGCCGTGGCCTACCTCCCGGTCAATTCCGCGTTCCTGTGCGCCGTGGGCTTGATGGCCGGCGGATGGGACGAAGCCCCGCCCGGACCCGCCCCCGGGTTTCCCCGCGACGGCCGGTGGGACATCCGCGCCGAGGGCCTGCTGCGCCTGCCCTGAGATTGTTTGCCTGCGACCCGCTCGCGGCCTCCGGGGCCCGCTTCCATCCTACCGATGCACCGCACTCCCCGATGAAAAAAATCTTCGCCCACTCCGCCAGCGAGACCGCCTCGTTCGACACCGCCCTCCTGCGCTCCGAGCACCTGCTCCCCGACCCGTTCCAGCCCGGCGCCATCCAACTGGCCTGGTGGGAAACCGACCGCACCATCGCCGGCGGCATCCTGCCCGTCGAGACGCCGCTGGCCCTGCCCAACCCCGCCGACCTGCGCGCCGCCTTTTTCCTCGAACGCCGCGAAGCCGGCGTGATCAACATCGGCGGCCCCGGCACCGTGACCGTGGACGGCGTCGCCCACCCCCTCGCCCCGCTCGATGCGATCTACCTCGGCCGCGGCGCGAAGGACGTCTCCTTCGCCTCCGCCGACCCCGCCGCCCCGGCGAAATTCTGGTTGCTCAGCTACCCCGCCCACGCCGCCTACCCGACCCGCCACGCCCCCTTCGCCGCCGCCGAGACCGTCGTGCTCGGCGCCCCCGCCACCGCCAACGAACGCCACCTCACCAAACTCATCCACGCCGCCGCCTTCCCCACCTGCCAGGTCGTCATGGGCGTCACCCGCATGCAGCCCGGCGGCGTCTGGAACACCATGCCGCCGCACACCCACCTGCGCCGCTCGGAGGTTTATCTGTATTTCGACGTGCAGCCCGCGCACGCCGTTTTCCACTTCATGGGCCAGCCCCAGGAAACGCGCCACCTCCTCGTTCACAACGAACAGGCCGTGCTTTCCCCGCCCTGGTCGATCCACAGCGGCGCCGGCACCGCCCGCTATTCCTTCGTCTGGGGCATGGGCGGCGAAAACCAGGAGTTCGCCGACATGGACCCCGCCCCCGTCGCCGACCTGCGCTGACCCCAACCCGCGATCATGCCTAGGCGCCAAGAAGCGAAGGCGCGAAGTTCGATCCCCGGATTATTCACCCATCCCGTCTTCCGATGCCCTATCACCTCTTCACTCCGACCTTAGCGCCTTCGCGTCTTCGCGCTTAACCCCCTCCGCCTCCCCCCTCCCATGATCCTCGATCTTTTCCGCCTCGACGGTAAAACCGCCCTCGTCACCGGCGCGTCCCGCGGCCTCGGCGCCACCATGGCCGAGGCCCTCGCCCAGGCCGGCGCCGACGTGATCCTCGTCGCCCGCGGCGACCTCTCCGCGACCGCCCGCCTCGTCGAGGCCGCCGGCCGGCGCGCGTTCACCTTTTCCGCCGACCAGGCGAGCCGCCCATCGATCGAGCGCCTGTGCGCCGCCCTCGGCGACTCGCTCCCGCTCCCGGATATTCTGGTCAACAATGGCGGCACCATCCGCCGCGCCAACTTCACCGAGTTCAGCCTGACTGACTGGGACGAAGTGCTCGAAACCAACCTCACCGCCCCCTTCCGTCTCAGCCAGCGCCTCGCCGCCGCCTGGATCGCCGCCGGCCGCGGCGGGAAAATCATCCACACCGCCTCCATGCTTTCCTTCCAGGGCGGGGTGCGCGTGGCGTCCTACACCGCGTCGAAGAGCGCCCTCGCCGGCCTCACCCGCCTGATGGCCAACGAACTCGCCGCCAAGGGCATCAACGTCAACGCCATCGCCCCCGGCTACATGGCCACCGACAACACCGCCCAGCTCCGCGCCGACCCCGTCCGCAACCAGGCCATCCTCGACCGCATCCCCGCCGCGCGCTGGGGCGAGTCCGCCGACCTCGCCGGCGCCACCGTCTTCCTCGCCTCCCGCGCCTCCGATTACGTCCACGGCCACATCCTCGCCGTCGACGGCGGCTGGCTCGCCCGCTGACCGCCGCCGCGACCGTCGGCAGCCCTCTCGAACTTCAAATTTCAAAATCTCAGAATTTCAAAATTTCAAAATTTTCCTCATGCCGCCCCCCCGCGCCCTCCTCGCCGCCGCCCTCGCCCTCGCCGCCGGCCTGCTGCCGACGCCCGCCCTCTCCGCCGAGAAACTCGTCGTCACCGTCACCCACCCGCTGAGCATCGCACGCCCCTCCGAGACCATCACCATCCCCTGGTCCGAGGTGAACCGCGCCTTGCCCAAGGCCCTGGTGCAAAAGATCACCGTGCGCGACGCGTCCGGCCGCAGCCTTCCCTACCAGGTCACCAACGTCGCCCCCCAGGCCAAGGACCCCGAACGCGTCGGCGCCGCCTACGGCGAGCTGATTTTCCAGCACGACTTCGCCGCCGGGGAACCGTCCGCCGTGTTCACCGTGGAGCGCACCGAAACCGTCTCCCCTCCCTTCCCCGCCAAGGTCTTCGCCCGCCAGGTCCCCGAACGCCTCGACGACTTCGCCTGGGAAAACGACCGCATCGCCCACCGCACCTACGGCCCCGCCCTCGCCGCCCCCGCCGCCCCCGGCTCGGGCAAGGAGGTGCTCGTCACCAGCGGCCTGGACGTGTGGTGCAAACGCGTCGATTACCCGATCGTGGACCGCTGGTATAACAAGGGCCACGACCACTACCACGCCGACCAGGGCGAGGGCATGGATATGTATGGCGTCGGCCCTTCCCGCGGCTGCGGCGGCACCGGCGTGTGGTCCGGCGACCACCTCCATGTTTCCTCCAACTTCAAGTCCGCCCGCGTGCTCGCCAACGGACCGATCCGCGCCGTCTTCGAGCTCACCTACGACACCTGGGCCGCCGACGGAGTCTACGTCTCCGAGGTCAAACGCTTCACCGTCGACGCCGGCCGCAACCTCGACCGCATCGAGAGCACCTTCAGCGCCACCGGCCGGCCCGCGGAGCTGACGATCGGCATCGGCCTGCACAAAAACCCGGCCGACAAAAACCAGGACCCGGTCGTCCACTTCACCCCGGACGGGGCCGCCGGCACCCTCGCCCAATGGGTCGCCCAAAGGACCAACGGCGCCCTCGGCACCGCCGTGGTCGTGATCGACCCCGCCGCCTTCGCCGGCTTCGCCGAGGATACCCGCAATTCGCTCGTCCTCGCCAAGGTCGCCCCCGGCAAACCGCTGCGCTACCTGGCCGGCGCCGGCTGGGACCGCTCCGGCCAGTTCGCCGACCAGGCCGCCTGGCTCGCCTACGTCGCCGCCGAGTCCGCCCGCGCCCGCTCGCCGGTCACGGTCAAACTTTCCACCCGCTAAACCCCGCCCCGGAGTAAGCGCAAAGACGCGAAGGCGCGCAGTTCGATCCCCCATCCCCTTTCCCGCCGCCTTCGCTCGGACCTTAGCGTCTTCGCGCCTTTGCGCTTAATTTCCCCGCTCCCCGCTTTCTCCCCATGCACCCCCTCGCCCGCCTCCTCGCCCCGCTGTTGCTCGCCTGCCTTCCGCTCTCGGCCGCCACCGCGCCCGCCACACCGCCGCAAAAGTTCGGCGACGCCACCCCGTTGGAATGGTCCGTGCGCATGGCCCGCTCCGAAATGGCGCGCGTCGGCGACACCCAGTTCCGCGACGTCAACCCCAAGGCCAAATGGTCCTACACCGTCCCGCTCGTCGGCCTGTCGCTCATGCGCCTGTCCGCCCAGACGGGGGACCCGTCCTTCGGCGCCTACGGCGTGCGCACCGCCACCTCGTTCCTGGGCGCCGGGGGCGCCATCGCCGGGTATCGCCAGCAGGACTACAACATCGACCTCGTCGCCCCCGGCAAGGTCCTCGTCCGCGCCTGGGAGGCCGGCGACCGCTCCCCCGCCCTGCGCACCGCCATCGAGACGCTGCGCGACCAGATGCGTTCGCACCCACGCACCAGCGAGGGCGGCTTCTGGCACAAGCAGCGTTACCCCCACCAGATGTGGCTCGACGGCCTGTTCATGGCCTTGCCCTTCCTCGCCCACTACGCCGGCGTGTTCGACGAGCCCGGCCTCTATGACGAGGTCGCGAAACAGCTCATCCTGATGGACCGCCACGCGTGGAACGCCGACAAACAACTCCACCACCACGCCTGGGACGAGGCCCGCGCCCAACCCTGGGCCGACAAGACCACCGGCCTTTCGCCGAGCTTCTGGAGCCGCTCGGTCGGCTGGTATGCCATGGCCCTGGTCGACACCCTCGAATACCTGCCCGTCACCCATCCCGAGGTCGATAAGATCACCGAGATTCTCGACCGCCTCGCCGCCGGCGTCGTGCGCTGGCAGGACCCCGCCACCGGCTGCTGGTGGCAGGTCACCGACCAGGCCGACCGCGAGGGCAACTACCTCGAAGGCACCGCCACCGCCATGTTCAACTACACCCTCGCGAAGGGCATCGCCCGCGGCTACCTCTCCCGGGAAAAATACCTGCCCGCCCTGCTCAAGGGTTACGCCGGCATGATCCAGACCCTCGTCCGCACCGAGCCCGACGGCGCCATCAGCCTGATCCAGTGCTGCGAGGTCGCCGGCCTCGGCGGCATGGGCAAGAACAACCACCCGCGCGACGGCTCCTTCGCCTACTACATCAGCGAGCCCATCATCTTGAACGACCACAAGGGCGTCGGCCCCTTCATCTCGACCGGCGCCGAGCTGGAAAACATCCTCCGCGCCCCCAACGCCACCCGCTCCCTCGCCGACCAGGCCGGCCCCGGCTTCCAGGCCCGCGGTTGGGAGGATTATGAGAAGGTCCTCGCCCGCATCCAGGCCCCGACCTTCCCCGACCGCGACTTCCCCATCACCGCCTACGGCGCCAAGCCCGGCGCCGAGGCCGCGCCCGACGCCAACACCGCCGCCCTCGCCGCCGCCATCCAGGCCGCCCACGCCGCCGGCGGCGGCCGCGTCGTGGTCCCCCCGGGCATCTGGCGCACCGGCGCGGTCCACCTGAAGAGCAACGTCAACCTCCACGTCGCGAAGGACGCCACCCTGCTCTTCTCCACCCGCCCCGCCGACTACCCCATCGTCCAGACCCGCTGGGAAGGCGTGGAGCTGATGAACTACTCCGCGCTTATCTACGCCTTTGAACAGGAAAACATCGCAGTCACCGGCCAGGGAACCCTCGACGGCGGCTCCACCCTCGAGGACTGGTGGAGCTGGAACCGCAAGGGCGACCGGCCTCACCAGAAACAAAAACCCGGCCGCGACCGCCTCGTCGCCCTCGCCGAGACCGATACACCCGTCGCCCAACGCATCTTCGGCGACGGCCACTTCCTCCGCCCCAACTTCATCCAGCCCTACCGCTGCAAAAACGTGCTGATCGAGGGCCTCACCCTCCTGCGCTCACCGATGTGGGTCATCCACCCGACCTTCTCGCAGAACGTCACCGTCCGCGGCCTGACCATCACCTCCCACGGCGGCAACAACGACGGCTGCAACCCCGAGTCCTCCCGCGACGTGCTGATCGAGAACACCCTCTTCGACACCGGCGACGATTGCATCGCGATCAAGTCCGGCCGCAACGGCGACGGTCGCCGCGTGCCCATCCCCTCCGAAAACATCATCGTGCGCGGCTGCACCATGAAGGACGGCCACGGCGGCGTCGTGCTCGGCTCGGAGTGCTCCGCCGGCATCCGCAACGTCTTCGTCGAGAACTGCACCATGGACAGCCCCGAGCTCGACCGTGCCCTGCGCTTCAAAAACAACGCCGTGCGCGGCGGCGTGCTGGAAAACGTCTTCATGCGCGACGTGAAGATCGGCCGCGTGGTCGAGGCCGTCGTCACCATCGATCTGCTCTACGAGGAGGGCGCGAACGGCCCCCACCGCCCGGTGGTGCGCAACGTCCGGCTCGACCGCGTCGAGGCCACCGCCGCCCCACGCGTGCTCTACATCCGCGGCCTCGAAAACGCCGTCGTCGAGGACATCCGCATCGAGGACTCCACCTTCCGCGGCCTCACCGAACCCGAGGTCGTGCAACACGCCGGCCGCGTCATCCTGAGCAACACCCGGCTCGAACCGCTCAACCTCAAACGCGGCCGAAACTCCGTCGCCCCCCCGGCCCCCGCCGCGCCCTGAAAACCTTCGCAGTCCAAACGGGCTCGCCTCCCCCGGGGCGAGCCCGTTTGCTACCTCGTTCCTTGTGGATCATTCGGAATCGATGATCCGGTCATTGGTCATTGGTCCTTGGTCCTTGGTCATTGGTCATTGGTCATTGGTCATTCGTCATTCGTCCTTGGTCCTTCGCCTACTCTCCTCCTCCGCCGCCCACCCCCTTTCCCCATGGACCGTAAATCCGTCTCCTTCCTCGCCCTCGGCCTCGTGGTCGGCGGGCTGCTGGCCGCCGCCCTCTTCGTCGGCGTCATCCGCCGCGACAAGGCCGCCTCCGCCGCCGGCGACGGCGCCTCCGCCCGCACCGTGCTCAAGTTCGCCCACAGCCTCGACCAACAGCACCCGGTCCACGCCGCCATCATGCACTTCGCCGAGCGGGTCGGCGTCATCTCCGGCGGCGCCCTGGAGGTGAAGGTCTTTCCCAACGGCCAGCTCGGCTCCGAACCCGAATGCATCGAGCAGCTCCAGCGCGGCGCCATCGCCCTGGTCAAAACCTCCGCCGCCGCCATGGAGGGCTTCGTGCCCGACATGGCCGTATTCAGCTTCCCCTACCTCTTCCGCGACGACACCCACTTCTGGACCGTCGCCAACGGCGACATCGGCCGCGAACTGCTCGCCGCCGGCGCCCCCAAGGGCATCCACGGACTCTGCTACTACGACGCCGGCGCCCGCAGCTTCTACACCGTCGACAAACCCGTGCTTGTCCCGGCCGACGTCACCGAGCTCAAAGTCCGCGTCCAGGCCAGCAAGATGGCCCGCGACCTCATCCTCGCCCTCGGCGGCGGCCCCACCCCCATCCCCTGGGGCGAGCTCTACACCGCCCTCCAGCAAAAAATGGTCGACGGCGCCGAAAACAACCCCCCCAGCTTCCTCTCCAGCCGCCACTACGAGGTCGCCCGCCACTACTCCCTCGACGAGCACACCCGCGTGCCCGACATCGTCATCTTCAGCCAGCAAATCTGGGAAACCTTGTCCCCGCAACACCAAGCCTGGATCGACCAGGCCGCCGCCGAATCCGTCGTCTTCCAACGCAAACTCTGGGCCGAAAAAACCGCCGAAGCCCTCGCCACGGTCGAAAAGGCCGGCGTCACCATTTACCGCCCCGACCAGGCCGCCTTCGCCGCCGCCACCGCCCCCATGCTCAAGGAATACGAGGGCACCCGCCTCGGCGAACTCGCCGCCCGCATCCGCGCCACCCGATAAACCCGCCCATGTCCCTCCTCGCCACCTGCTGGACCAAGCTCGTCCGCGCCTTGGAGCTGTTTGTCATCGCGCTTTTCGCCGCCCTGGTGATCAGCGTGCTCTGGGGCGTCGTCTCCCGCTACGTGCCCGGCATCCGCCCCAGCTCGTGGACCGAGGAACTCGCCATCTACCTGCTGGTCTGGGTCTCCCTCTTCGGCGCCGCCCTCGCCTACCGCGCCAACGGTCACCTGGGCGTGGACTACTTCGTCGGCAAACTCCACCCCTCCGCCCGCCGCGCCGCCTTCTACGTGGCCGAGGTCACCGTGCTCGTGTTCGCCGCCTTCGCCCTCGTCTACGGCGGCTGGCAGCTCGTCTCCGAGACCCTCGCCAGCAACCAGATCACCGCCGTGCTCCAGTGGCGCATCGGCTACCTCTACTCCGCCGTGCCGCTCAGCGGTCTCTTCCTCTGCGCCTTCGCCATCGAGCACATGCTCAAGCCCGACTCCGTCGCCCCCGCCCCCGCCGAAAAAGACGTCTGACCCGCCGGGGTTTCAGATGGAAAGCGCGAAGCCGCGAAGGCGCAAAGACCCATATAAAAATCTTAAAGTTAATAACTTAATAAATCCTTAGCGCCTTGGCGTCTTCGCGCTTCATCCCTTCGGATTTTTTCCACCCGCCCCATGTCCCCCGAAATTCTCATCCTCCTGGTCGTCTTTTGCGGACTGATGCTGCTCAACGTGCCCATCGCCGTCTGTATCGGCCTGGCCACCGTCGCCACCATCGCCGCCCTCGGGGACGTGCCCACCGGCTACATCGTGGCCCAGCGCCTCTCCACCGGCATCGCCAGTTTCCCCCTGCTCGCCATCCCGTTCTTCGTTTTTTCCGGCATCCTCATGGGCGAGGGCGGCATGGCCCGCCGGCTCATGGGCTTCGCCTTCTCCCTCGTCGGCCGCTTCCCCGGCGGCCTCGCCTACGTCAACACCGTCAGCTG